>CALREY010000003.1 GCA_943356435.1 Candidatus Altimarinota bacterium | reverse complement strand
GGGCTAGGGGTGAGGGCTGTTTCTGCAGCAAGTACAAAAACAGCTAAACTAAAAATCACATGAAATTATAATGGTAAATTATTAAAAGTAACAACAGGCTCTACTGATTATGTATTAGCTATGCCAAGTATAATGACAATGAGTGGATCAACTGTAGAAACAATTACTGCTAATAATTTATTAGCATATAACTGATATAAAAATCTACCATTTCAATATGATGGAACATACAAGACTGACTGAGAAACAACTTTAAGTCTAGTAAGTACAACAAATTATGTAGTATTTTCATGAAGTTTATCTACATTGTCAGATTCAACATCTACATGAATAAATGCTAGAAAAGTAATGCTAGATAAATTGCAACTAGCATATAGTTGAACAGAAATTACATGAATATGAGAGATAGCACAAATACTTAATACTAATACAAGTGACCCAACAGCAACAGAATATGTAGCTACAAATCTAGTTGCTAATAATCTATGAGGTAGTATTGTTGCAAGTACGACTAGTGCTAGTAGTACAGGGGCACTAACTCCAACAGCAACTGGTTGGATGGCTATTGATTCAAATTGTGATATACCTGATATTACTATTTCTGGATTTACTTGGGCTTGATGTAATTCGACTATTTGAAATGGTATAGAATGGTGAAAACAAGATAATGGTTCTAATGCATGAATTATGACTTGTTATAATTATGATTTTGTTAATAATTGAACTTGTACTATTTGAGACGTTACGATGCTTAGTTCTACAAAAGCCAATACTTGGTATTCATGAACAAATGCAAATGGTGATACTGAATATGCAGCAATATGGTGAAAATTTTATACTTGGTCTAATATATCATCAGCTTGCCCATCTTGACGGCATGTACCGAGTGATTTTGAATTTGGTACATTTGAAAATGCATTATATTGATCTGTTTGTAGAGTTTGAAATAATTTCAACTGTAGTTGAATATGATGGATGTCACATAATACTAAAAATATAACTAATAATTTAGCACAAGCACTACGTATTCCATTAGCAGGTGATAGATATGTAGATTCAAATGCACAAGCACGTTGATATTGAGCACATTTTTGGACATCTACTGAAGCTAACGGAGTAACTGCATATTGAAGATTACTACTTAGTAATAATACTTGAGTTGACCGTCAAAATCGGGATAAGACTTTTTGACTTAGCGTTCGTTGTTTAAAGGATTAGATATCTAATAAAAAAAATCTATTACATGAGTGTAATAGATTTTTTTTTATTTTTTTACTTGATAATTTTACTAAAAAGAATATAAATATATTAGTTAAAATTAAAAAAACACATATGAAAAATCTGATAATATTATCTATATATTTTGCTCTACTTTTCAGTAGTTTTTCATCATACTGATATTTTTATAATGATTATTACAAAGAAAGTATTAATGCATTTATAAATTCACCTAGTGAAGAAGACTTGGACGAGATAGTAGATGAATCAGATAGATATTGTGAACAAATTTATTTAGAAGCTACTAGAAGAAGAGATTATACAGAGATAGAAACAGCTATTTGTTGAGACTTATTTGCTGTAAAGAGGCAAGAGGAACTAGATTATGTTACATATATGCTAAAAAATAGAGGAGTTTATTAAATATCTCCTTTTTTTATAGATAAATATTATTGACCTTTAATAATATTATCTTATAATAAAATAGTAATTTACAATTATAATAAAATTTATGAATACAATTGAACAATATTCACTTGAAAATGTGCTAGATGCATTATGACAATTAAATCATGAAAAATGAGTAGATAAAATACTTAATTCAGTAAAAGAAAAAATATTTTGAAATGATTTGAATAGTGAAAATATTGATGAGTTCAAAAAATTTGTCAGAGAATTCACTTCTATATATTACTTGATGAAAGCTAAATTTTCAGATGTAGAGAGATCTTCATGAGAGAGATATTTTGAGCACTTAAGAGAAGTAGTAAATAATGTATTAACTTTACCATATCCTAATACTAACAAAGTACTTATAGCAATAGCTCATGATAGTATAGAGGATACTAATAAGACATTTGAATGACTAAATGAAGATTTCTGATATGAAGTTGCTATAGCTGTTGATGCAATTAGTAAGAAGCCTTGGGAAAATTATATAAATCAAAGTATAGAAAATATATCAGATAGAAATAAACAAGCAAAAATATCTAGAAATACAGAATATTTCTGACATTTAGAAACATTTGAAACATTCAAAAATCATGTATCAAATATAGCTCTATCAAAAAATATAGTTCTAAGTGAAGAAGAATTAATAAAAATAACTTTAGATGCACTTGATGTAAAATTTGCAGATAGGATTCATAATCTATCAACTCAATGGGACCCAAATGATTTAGTACAAGTTAGAAAAAAAGTAAATGAAACAAAGAAATATTTTTTAGAAATTGCAAAAAATACAAATACTAATGCTTATTCTAAATTACAAAGTTTAATATTAGTATTGGAGATCAGACTAAATAATGCAAATAGAAATGTTGAAAATATAATTCAAGTTGATTAAATCAAAGTTTTTTATATAATATCGCAAACTTATTCCAATCTGTACCTAATAATGGTATGAATTGTATGAAAAATACTTTTTAAAATACAAAAATATGAAAATAGGTATAGTATGATTACCAAATGTTTGAAAATCTACATTGTTTAATGCATTGACTAGAAATTATTCAGCAGATGCACAAAATTTCCCATTTTGTACTATTGAACCAAATGTATGAATAGTAAATGTAAATGATGAAAGACTAGAAAAAATCAGAGTAGCAGTAGATGGACAAAAAGTTATTCCAGCAAATTGTGAATTCATAGATATAGCATGAATAGTAGAGTGAGCATCTAAATGAGAATGACTATGAAATAAATTTTTGGCAAATATTAGAGAAGCAGATGCAATTTTGCAAGTAGTTAGAGTATTTGAAAACAGTGATATTATCCATGTAGCTGGAAAAGTAGACCCAAAATTTGATATAGAAATAATAAATGCTGAGCTTATATTAGCAGATATAGAAACAGTGACAAAGAGAATATATAGTGATTGAAAAAAAGCTAGAACTGATAAAGATGTAGCATTTGCTGTAGAAGTATATAATAGAGTATTAGAAGAATTAAATAAATGAGTTTTAGTTCATGATATGTGACTAAAAGATGAAGAATTATTAGCATTAAAAGATCTACATCTACTTACAAATAAAGAGTTCGTATACGCTTGTAATGTATCTGAAGATATGATGGATAGCAGTGAAGCAGAATTGCAACAATTATTATGATTATGAGCAAATAAAAAAGTAGTACCTATATGTGCCAAACTAGAAGCTGATATGATAGATATGAGTATAGAAGAAAAAAATGAATTTTTATCAGAAATGTGACTGAAGACTACTTGACTAGATGACTTAATCAAAGCTTCATACGATGCATTAGGACTTATGTATTATTTTACTGCATGAGTACAAGAGGTAAGAGCTTGGACAATTCATAAATGAGATACAGCTCCAAAAGCTGCATGAGTAATACATACAGATTTCGAAAAATGATTTATCAAAGCAGATGTAGTAAACTGGAAAGATATAACAGAATACAAATGATGGGCATGAGCAAGAGAAGTATGAAAAGTATCACTGCAAGGTAAAGATTATATAGTACAAGATGGTGATGTAATGTTATTTAAGTTTAATAACTAGCACAAAAAAAGATTAGAATTTCTAATCTTTTTTTATTTTCTTAAATTTTGCTACAAAGAATCATTCTGATTCGATGCTTGGTAATATCCTAATAGCTTTACTTACATCTTTTCTATATACATGTTTTCCAAATCCTGCTAATCATTTCTTTGAGTATTCATAATCTATTTTTATATCTTGTATTTGTAGCTCTGGATAATTTGAAAGAAGCATATGAACTATTTCTTCGTTTTCTTCAGGAGCTAGTGTACAAGTAGAATAAATTAATGTTCAGTTATTTTTTAATAAAGGTAAAACTGATTTAAGTATATCTGATTGGATATAATAATTTTTCTTTATATTTCATTTACTCCAAAATCAATATGATTTCTCTCTATTTATATTTATTTTTCACTCAGCACTACATGGTAAATCAGCTATAATATGATCAAAAAATCATTTAAAATCTTCATTTTTATTTCATATCAACTTAGCATCACTTTTTATTACAGCTACATTTCTGCATCATTGTTTTATTAGAGTGAAATTTAGCTTATCTATTCTGATTTGATTATTATCTACAGCTACTATTTCTCAAGTATTTTTTAGAAATGCACTTGCTTGAGAAGTCTTTCAACCTGGTGCTGCAGTAATATCTAGTATCTTATCAAAGTCACGTATATCAAGTAAATCTACAGGTATTTGACTAGAAATTGATTGCATATATATTTTTCATAATTTATATATATCTAATTCCCACAGGTCTTTTTCAGTTGCATTTTCTAATATGTATCCATGCTTCAAAAAATCTACTTTTTTTGTTTCTAGATTATTGTTTTTTAATACTTCTAATATTTCTCTATCAGTTGCTTTCAGTGTATTCACTCTGAAACTAGTTTTTCTATTATCACATTCATATCATTTTTGAATTATCTCTAATTCTTCTTTTGTATAAATCTCAGTTAATCTATCTATTAATTCTTTTGGTAATTTATTATTCATTATTATTTTTTATTATTTTAATCATAGTATATAAGTCTCAAATGGCTAAAGCCATCTGTTGAAAAAATGTATTTTCCTATATATCAACAGAATGCTTCAGCATTCTGTTATTATTATTCACCTCTTCAGTAAGTATGGTGTTACGGTGTGGTATATTATTTTCTATTTCCTACTCATTTCCTCCAATTCTTCATTTTTTTCTTTCATATATTGCAGGAATTCTTTTCTCTTGTATTTATAGACATATATTCATACTCAGACAAATACTATCATCATAATTGTTCATATATATTCCAGAATAGTTTTATAATATTCTACAAATATTACTCATAGAAGTATTATAGTAGTAGACCGAACTATAGATCATACTATATTGTAGAGCATAAATTTTTTACTCTTCATCCCCATACTTCAAGCAATAAATGGTAGAAATGCTCTAGTCATAGGATGAAATTTACCTAATATTATTCACCATGCTCACCATTTATGAATTCATTTTTTAATATATTTTACTTCTGTAAGTCATATACCAAACCGATTTCAGTATTTTTTAAAAAATTCATCTCAATAATGTTTTCATAATACATATCCGATATAATTTCAGATAATAGCTCAAACAGAAGCTACAATTGCAACATAAATCAAATTATATTGACTTATATTTCAAAAGAATCATCAAACAATTAGTAATATATTTTGTCATGGTACAACTACTCATAACACAGGAAATGCTTCAATTAAACTACTAATTCAAGCTATTACATAGTTCCATCCTCACATTCATCCTATTATTACTTTCATCCATTCTATAAATGTTTCAATCCATTCTTTTTTAAAAATAGCGATTAATGTAAGAATAAGAGTAAGAGCAATAAGTAAAAAATTTATTATTTGAAATAGTAATTTTATTATTTTTTTTATTGTTTTTTGTAGCATCAATTAATAATTAATAGTATTATTTAAAATTGTATTAAATATATATTATTTTGCTATTATATCAAATAATATTTTAATTTATTTGATTTTTTTGAAAAATAAATAAAATTAAGAAATTACAATTAAATTTATTTTTTAACTTTCAAAAATTGATGGCTATAGATAACAAACCTTTGTGATTGAATCATAATAATTGATTATTTTCTGATAAATGAGTGTGAGATTTAAAAGTAATAAGTGATAGAAATATTCACGAATTTGAAAATCAAATACCATTAGATATCGATGAATGTATTGAAGAACATTCAAAAAAAATTGGGTGAATTGTTTCACTTACTTGAGATATAGATGAAAATACCACTACTTGAGATCCATATCATTTGGAATGATATTTTTTAGACTCATGAGAATTTGATGTAGTTGAAGGATTATTGAAATATAGAACTGTATTACTAGAAACATTATTTTGATACAAAATAGAAATGTCAGTTATCTGAGAGTCTCATTGTTTGAAAATAACTGATGCAGACAATAATATTGTAGCTTCTGAAATAGTAGCATGTCTACCACTAAAAGATGTAGATCATATGTATAGATTGGAAGATTCTAAAAATATTAAAATAGAAAAAGATTGATACGACCATAAAATTATTAGATACAATTCTGATAAATTATGAGATAGGTTGAAAACAAAAAATAAGCATTGAGTAGATAGATTTTATGCTATACAACAAGATTTGATCAAGTTTGGACAACCTCAATGTAGTTATGATTTTCCTATTGAATTAGAACAAGATTTTGATTGAATAAATCACAAAGTGAAATCTGCCTGAATTACAGCTATCAAAGCATTTAGTATCCAAGATGAAATAGATAAAAAAATAATAGTATATTCACTTCACTGATATAAAAAGAAATGAGGATTAGTATATTGGGATGCACCAATTGATGATTCTATTATTATTACTAGGAGTGTTTTTGATTTAAATATTTTAGGTAAAAAGTAGTTTTAATTCTATAACTTTTCTTAATACACAAATGGCTGAAGCCATCTGTTGAATAAATTTGTTTTTCTATTTTTAAACAGAATGCTTTAGCTTTCTATGGATATTAATACATATTTTCTTGCTTTTTTGATTATTTTCATATTATAGTTGTATAATATTTATTTTTATATAATTTTTTTATGGATATTTTAAAGCACAGATACATATATATTTGATTTTCTGCAGTATTATTTGTAGTATCATTATTTTTATTACTATTCACAGAGTTAAACTTGTGAATAGATATGACAGGATGAATACAATTGGAATATGATTATACTAATAATGTTGATATTCATAAAGTAGCAGAAGAGTTAGAAACAAAGAAAAAGACATTTTTAGAAGATAATAAAGAAGTTATCAATAGTATAAATGTATATTCTATTACTTGAGTTAAGACAGTTGCAGTTGTAGTATGATTTCACTCAAATTCTGATGAAGTGAAACTAGACCAATTAAAAAAATCTTTTAAATCTCAAGTATTTGAAGTAATTAAATCACAAGATCAAACTGTTAAAGAAGCTAAGTATATAAATATAGGTAAAACATTTGGTGACTATATTAAAAAAACAGCATTCCTTACTCTAGCTATAGCTTTAGTATCGATTTCTTTATATGTTGCATATGCTTTTTCTTGAATAGCATCTTGAATATCAACTGTTTCTTTTGCAGTTATATCTATTATTACATTGTTAAATGATGTAATAGTAGCTACTTGAGCATATATATTTACTTGAATATTTTTTCCAGAATTTCAAATAGATACTTTTTTCATAACAGCATTATTAACTATACTGGGTTATTCTATTAGTGATACTATTGTAGTATTTGATAGAATCAGAACAAACTTGATAACTTATGCAGGTAAACCTGGGAAACATGGTAAGGATTTATATGAAATAATAAATATGTCTATAAATGCTACAGTTAGAAGAAGTTTATATGTAAGTTTAGCTTTAGTTTTCGTTCTTATTACAATATTTATATTTTGACCAGATACTATTTTAGGATTTATATTAGCTATGCTATATGGTACTATATTTGGTACATTTAGTTCTATATTCCTTGCTTCGCCTATGTTATATGAAGCAAATAAAGATAAAAAATTATCTGTATATAAAAAAATAGAAATTAATCCAGATGATAAAATAGTAGTATAATTTTCTCATGAATAATACAGTAAAAAAAATATATTTGAGTTACATAGAAACAGTATGAAAAAGTAAATTCATTTTTATACTGTTTTTTTGAGTATTTGTTTCACTAGTAAATGTATTGGAACCAATAATGTTTACAAAGATAATTACGAAAATAGAACAATATTATCATACTGGATTATTTGATTCAAATTGAACAATTTCATTAATAATATTTCGGTGAATATTTATTGTTTTTTCTATTATTATACAGTTTATTTATGATTATTATTTGATAGGACATACAACAAACAAAAATTATGTAGATGAATGTAATAAATATACAAAAAAGGTTATAATGATGAATTATTGAGATTTTTTATTAAAAAAACAATGATGATTGTATAAAGTATTTGATAGATGAACAGATAGTCAAGTGAAATTTCTATATTTTTTCTTCCAAGATATTCTCAAAAGTATGTCATGAATATCAATTATAATATGAATAATGTTTTATATTAATTGGCTTATGACATTGATAGTGCTAAGTATGTTTCCTGTTATGTGTTTTTTGTGAATTTTTTTTATAAAAAAAGTATCACCACATCAAAAGGATTTGAATGATAGATGGGATGGTATTTTTTCAACTATTTGAAATTTATTGAGTTGATTTATGCTAACAAAAGCATTGACTCTAGAGGTAACTTTTATAAAAGATATTAAACACAGATTAACAGATATATTAAATAAACAACTTAGAATTAATAGATTTTGGAGTATATCAACCATTTATACAAATATGGTAGTTATGATTTCTAGAATATTGGTATTGTGATTTGGTGTATTTTTTGTAATAAATAAGACTCTTTCTTTTTCAGAATTATTTTTGTTTTTTTCATATATTTGATGGATTTATTTTCCACTTTGATATATATTTTCTAGATTTAAAGAAGCAACTCAGTATATAGTGTGAGTACAAAAATTGCACTTAGAATTTGATGATTTAGAGCAAGAGGAATTAGATAATGGTAAGAATATAAAAAAATTGGTTTGAGATATAGAATACAAAAATGTATCATTTAAATATTCAGGAAAAAAACACATATTTAATGATTTGAATTTCAAAATAAATTCATGAGAAAAAGTAGCATTTGTATGAAATACATGAGCATGAAAATCTACTATAATAAATCTACTACTTAGATTTTGGGAACTAGATAAGTGAGAAATATTACTTGATTGAGTTGATATAAATGATATAGCAAAAAAATCACTTAGAAATCATATATGAATAGTCACTCAAGATGTAAGTTTATTTAACGATACTATTAAAAATAATCTATTATTCGTAAATCCTAAAGCAACTAATACAGAATTAGAAAGATGTCTGAAACTAGCAGAAGCAAGTTTTGTATTTGATTTCAATGATTGAATTGATACTGTTATATGAGAAAGATGACTGAAGCTTAGTTGATGAGAGAAACAGAGACTGAGTATTGCTAGATTATTTCTGAAAAATCCTGAGATATTAGTTCTGGATGAAGCAACTAGTGCGCTAGACAATAAAACTGAAAAGCTAATACAAAAAGCACTAGACAATCTAATGAAATGAAGAACTTCAATAGTAATAGCACATAGGTTATCAACTATACAAAATGCTGATAAGATATTTATGATAGAAAACGGAAAAATCGTAGAACAATGAACTTATAATCAATTAGTAGAAAAAAAATCAAGATTTTATGAATTATCTAATCCTGAACACTTAATATTAAATTAAAAAATATGATTAAACATCTTTGAATAATAATGGACTGAAATCGTAGATGGGCTCGTAGTAAATTTTTACCATCTATTGCATGACACAAAGCATGAGCAGACAATGTAAGAAAAATAACAGAATTAGTTTCAGATAATGGAATTAAATATTTGACTCTTTGGGCTTTATCAACAGATAATCTAAAAAAAAGAGATAAAGATGAAGTAGAGTGAATAATAAAACTCATAAATAATATTGAATCATTTTTAGCTGAAATGGTAGATTTGGACTTGAGATTCGAAACTATTTGAAATATAGAAGAACTACCTGAAGAATCACAAATAATACTTAAAAGAGTAAAAGATAATACAAAAAACAATAAATGAATTACTTTGATAATATGACTTATTTATGGATGACAAGATGAAATAGTTAGAGCAACAAAAAAAATAATAAAAGCTTGAATAAATCCTGATACATTGACAAGAGAACAATTTAGAACTTATTTAGATACTGCAAATTTCCCTATTCCAGATTTAATAATTAGAACTGGATGAGATATAAGGCATTCTTGATTTTTACTTTATGATTCTGAGTATAGTGAGTATTTTTTTACAAATAAGACATGGCCAGAATTCAATGAAAATGAGCTAAAAAGTGCTATCGATTTTTATAATAATTCAAAAAGAAACTTCGGTAAATAATACAATTTTTTAATTTAATTTGAAAAATTAAAAAAAATTATTAATATCCGTACTATTTTAAATACATTTTAAACAAGCTTATCCACAATCTACATAATTATGTTACCAACTTGGTATGATGAATACAAAAAATTTATTGATGAATCTATAGATAAATATTTAGATTTATATTTTACTAGAGAAGAATTAACTAAATGATTACTTCAATTTAAAGATGCAGTTTTTTATTCTGTAAAATGAGGTAAAAGAATCAGAGCTATATTAGCTTTGGAATTTTATTTACTATTTTCATGAAAAAAATTCAGTGACTTAAAATTCAATGATGATATAGTTTTGTATTGTATATCATTAGAGTTATTACATGCATATAGTTTAGTGCATGATGATTTACCATGTATGGATAATGATGAATATAGAAGATGAGAATTAACAGTTTGGAATAAATATTCTGAAAATACAGCAGTATTGGTATGAGATTTATTGAACTCTATGTCTTTTGAAATATTATCAGATATGAGTGATGATGTAGATGTAAAGATAATACTTTGATACTATGGTAGATCTGTTGGTCTTTTTGGTATGCTAGGTGGTCAAGTATTAGATTTGTATTATGAAAACAATTTCGAACAACTTGATTTAGTTAAATTGATAGATGTACATAATAAAAAAACAGGTACACTTATAGAAGCATCTATAGTATGATGAATAATAATATCTGATAAATTTGACGATATTACGAAATATATGGAATTCGGTAAAAAACTATGATTAGCATTTCAAGTAAAAGATGATTTATTAGATGTGACTTGATCATTATCGCAAACAGGGAAAAGTGTATGATGAGAACATAAATGATTTGTATATTTCCTATGAGAAGATAAGTCAAAGAATTACCTTGACCAGTTAATAAAAGATTGTCATGAGCTAATTACTCCATTGAAATCAGAAAAATTGGACTTCTTGGTAACATATATATGAAATAGAACTAAGTAAAAAATATATTGTAGATTATGTCAATCTGAAAAATAAAATAGTATTTTATTTTTCAGATTTTTTTGTATACTTTTATTAGTTTATATTCAATTCAAATCTATGAATAAACAAAAAATAAATAATACATATAATTACTTTTGAAATACAAAGTGATTTACTCTAGTAGAACTAATAATTGTAATTGCTATTTTAGCAATACTATGAACAATTGCATTTATTAGTTTGCAATGATATAGTACTCAAGCTAGAGATAGTGCTAGAATATCAGATATGTCTAGTATTGTTACTTCATTAGAATTATTTAATTTGGATGCAGGAAAATATCCTCTACCTACAGATTGGACAGATATAACATATAGTTGATCTGTTGTTTGGAAACAATGAACATTTTGAGAAACTGCAGATATAAATACAAAAATAATTGATAGAATTGTATTAGATCCACTTACTAATTCTAAATATACTTATTCTGTTATTTCAAATAGAAATCAGTTTGAAATTTGATGAATTCTAGAATGAGACTCATTAGTAATGAATAGTGAACAATGAATAATGAATAATATAGTTTCACAAACCAATGCATGAACAGTTGAAGCAACTGCATTTGTAAAATGAAACTATAATTGATTAGTTACTAAATCTCTTACTTGAACTAATTGTGACTTGTTGAGTAGCCCAACAATTATAGCAAGTGATATAGTTACTAGTACGGATGTAGTAGAAATAATAGATAATGAAAGGCTGGTTTATAATTGATTTAATAACTTACCTAGCTCATTTAGAACTTCAAAATTTAATATAAGTTGATGATTTGCTTTTAGACCAAATAAAATAGTCGTATATTCAGATACAAATAGTTGTTTATCAATTACTGATCCAACTAACTATATACCTAGAATGGAAATACTAGAATGAATACAGCAAGCATATAGTGGTACAAATTTAAACGAAACATGAGAAATAAAGAATATATTGAGTCTAAATATTAATACAACTAATCCGAGTAATGCTGTATTAGCATATGGTTGAAATTTCGTAAACAATTATTTTTGATGAAATGTATGAATAGGTAGTTCTTCTTGATGAAATTGAGCTATATATACTGTCAGTTTCGACTGAAATTGATGAAGTGGATGAAGCAGTTCAGTAATAGCTAGTTACTGATCTGCAATGCCTGTATTATCTATACCTACTAGAAGTGGATATACATTTTTATGATATTTCAATGCTTCGAGCTGATGAACGAAATATTATAATGCCGATGGTACAAGTGCTACTAACTATAATGTAAATTGAACAGCAACTTTTTATGCACAATGGTCTTCAAATGGTACATTTAATTTATCTTCTCTATCAGCATTTGCAGGAAATACAGTTACTATTTCTAATTCTTGTGCTACTGCACCGTCTAGTTATACAAGTTCTAACACTTCTATTGCTACAGTTTCTGGGAATACTATAACAGCAGTTGCAGCTTGAACAACAAATATTACACCAGTATGATGAGTATGTTGAGATGTAACACCTAAAACTCTTACAGTTTCTTATCAGAATTACCCATGATGTAGTCAATGAGATATTACTGTTTGAAGTTATACAGTAGCAGCTTGTGATATATGAGCTAGTACACCATCTCAAACATGAAAATATTTCCAATGGTGAAGAAATAAATCATTTTCACCTTGATGAACACAACAAGCAACACAAATACCTTGAAATATTTGATTAAATTCAGCTACTGATACTTACTGATTTGTCTGGCATCCATTTTTAGTTGAAGCTTGGCAAGATTGAAGTTATGATATTTCTGATAACTGGTGAGATTACGGATGAACATGAACTAGTATTGATAGGCAATGACCTTGTCCTTTATGATATCATGTACCTAAACAATCTGAATGGGCTTGAATAATATCAGCATGATGATGGTGAACTAATAATCCTAGTTGAATGGAAACAACTCTTAAATTACATAAATGACTTTCTATTCATTGGAATACTGGTAATTTAAGTGGTACAACTGTATGATTTTATTGGTCATCTACTAAATCTACTACCAATGCTAACCAAGCATACCAAATGCATTATGATAATTCTAATATATTTAATAATTTGACTGCTGCCAGATATGCATCATGATTAAATATTAGATGTTTCAAAAATTAATAATTATAAATAATATTATGCAAAATAAAAAAATAAAAGCCTTCACATTAGTAGAACTAATAGTGGTAATTACTATATTAGCAATACTTGGTACAATAGCATTTATATCACTTAGTGGATATAGTGCAGATGCCAGAGATAGTACTAGATTATCAGATATGAGTAGTATGAAAAGTTCGCTAGAACTATTCAATCTAGAATCATGAAGATATCCAATACCAAGTAATGAAACAGCAATCATATATAGTGGAGCAACAGCATGGTCACAATGAACATTTGGAGATACTGTTTATGCAAATGTATCAAAACTAGATAAAGTACCAAAAGACCCATCAACAGATAAAGAGTATGTATATAGTACTACATGACCTAGAAATGAATATCAATTAGCATGAGCATTAGAAGGAGAAATATTGAGCTACCTTAACCCATCCCAAGCTTCCCTAAAATTAGGGAAGGAGAAGCTACAAGTAGAAGCAGCAACAAAAACAGCAAAATTGAAATTGAGTTGAAGCTATAATGGTAAAGTATTAAAAGTAAGCTCATGAGCAACTACATATATACTAGCTATGCCAAGTATAATGACAACAACATGATCAACAGTAGATACAATAGTAAACAATAATTATCTAGCCTATGATGGTTACAAAAATCTACCATATCAATATAGTGGTTCATACAATACAAATCCAGAAACAAATCTGAATCTAGTAAATAGTGGAAGTCTGTTAGTATTTAGTGGAGATATATCAGTATTATCAGATTCTACTAGTACATGAGTAACAGCTAGACAACAACTAATACAAAAATTGCAATTAGCATATACAGGAACAAGTCTAGTAAATGTATGAGAAATATCTCAAGTACTTAATACAAATACTAGTGATAGTGTAGCAACAGAGTATGTATCTACATATTTAGTAAAAAATGACCTAGGTGGAAGTGTGAAAGTATCAACTGCTTCTAATACAGCAAATGTAGTAACTTATAACTGTGATACACAACCTACATATTCAAACGCTACATATACTGCTGGTACTGCTACTAGTTCAGGTCAAACTTGGCAAAATTCAAATTCTTGAAATGCATGTTATTATACTTGTAATTCAGGATATGTATGGAATGGAACAAGTTGTGCAAAAACTTGTCAAAGTTTATTAACAGCTTGAAATACTTCTAGTGGAACATATACTGTTGATCCAGATTGAGATTGATCAGATGTTCCATTTACTGCATACTGTGATATGAGTTCAAATTGATGAGGTTGGATGTTATTAGCTGCTTATCCATTAGCATGATCTGCTAATCCAGCAACTAATGCATTTCCTACATGACCTTCTCAATCTACTAATTCTTATGCTTATACATGGTCAGCTTGAAAAACTAAAGATGTATATGAAGTAATAACTAGATGATCAAATGATGATATTGTTTTGTATTGAACTTGAAAAACATTTGATGCAAATTGAAATTTATGATTTAGTGATTGAACTAAAGATATATCCATAGCATGAAATCCAACAAATAATGGTTCAGTTTTAGCTAGATATTATTTCGCTACACTTTATTATACTAATTGGTGAGTACCATTAACACATTCTTGTTGAAGTGGTCCTGCCGCAATTCATTTAAGTAATCAATGAACACAAACATCTGCTAACTGAGCTGGATGGTGACCATATTCTACACCAAATTCTTCGTATAGATGTTGAAGTGCTTACAGTGTAGGTGCATATAAATTACTTGTTTATGTTAAATAAATATGAAATATAAATTAAAAGCTTTTACACTTATAGAGTTAGTAATTGTAATTGTAATACTTTCTATACTTTGATTAATAGCTTTTACATCATTAGATTGATATTCTAAATCAGCTAGAGATAGTACAAGAATTACTGATTTAAGTAGTATGAGAACTAGCTTGGAGATATTTAATGTAAATTCTTGAAAATATCCATTACCTACAGGTTATTCTGAAATAACTTATAGTTGAGCAATTGTTTGGAAACAATGAACTTATTGAGAAAGTGTAAAAGCTAATACTGATATTTTAGATAAAATTCCTATTGATCCAATATCAGAAAGTAAGTATACTTATTCATTAACTGAAAAATGAAATGAGTTTCAATTAGCTTGAATAATGGAATGAAATGATATAGTTTTTAAAAACTCATTGCCATTACAAAAATTATTAAATACTACTTATGCTTGAGATGTTGAAGCTTTGGCATATGTCACTTGAAATTTTAATGAAATATTACTTAAGCAAAATACTTTTTGAACTTGTGAAGTATTATCAGTTCCTTCTATTATTACAAATGATTTAAATGTTACAGATTTGCCACAAATTGTAGAAAATAATTCATTTGTATATAGATGATTTAAAAATCTACCAAGTTCATTTAGATCATCTAAATTTAAATCTTTTTGATGATTCAATTTTCAGCCTAACAAATTTGTTGCTTATAGTGATAATAATAACTGTGAAAAATTAACTCAATGTAGTCTAGAAAATATTACAGAAAATATGAGTTTGTTGAAATGATTACAAGAATCATATATTTGAACGTTGTTACAAAACAACTTAAAGATTAATAAAATAATTAATTCAGAAACTAATATTAATAATCCTTCTGATGAATCTATAGAATCAATAATTGATATTTTAAATAATAACTTTTGATGTAATATTGCATTCAAGAAAAAAAATGTTGCAGTTCCAAGTTGTGTATCGAAACCAAATTATATTGACGCTATATATGTTGAATGACAAGCTAATCAGTTAAATCAACAGTGGCAATCAACTGCTTCAAATGAACCATGTTATTGGACATGTTGATCTTGAAAAGTACTACAATGAAGTTCATGTATAAGCACATCTTGTTTATGAAGTGCTCCAAATGGTACAAGTAATATATCAAATTCGACTAATACTGTTTGATGAATTTGGAATTATAATACTATTCCATGATTGTGTACTTATTCTTGTAATACTTGATATACATGGAATTGAAGTGATTGTATTATTAATACTTACAGTGTAAATTGAAGTTTTTGATCAAATTGATCATGATGAACTGTAAACGTTTGCTGAAATACTGTTATTGCTGATTCAAACTGAAATTTTTCAACAAATATAAGTCATTGAACTACATGTAACAATGTGACAATGTTAAAAAATTGATATGAATGTACTACAATTACAGATTGACCTACTTCTATTATGTCAAATATATCTGATGTAAGTTGATCATGTACAATAAAGTCATATACAGTTTCATGAAATTTTGGTGTAGGAGGAGTTACTGTTAATGTATGTGGTACTGATGTTACTACAAATACATCTTGATGATTCATAGCAAATATTAATCATTGATCTGATTGTAGTAATGTAATTGCAATTAAAAATTGATATACCTGTGAAACAACAACGCAGTGACCAATATCTTTAACTCAAAATATATCTAATATTTCAGGATTATGTACAACAACTATGTATAATATAAGTGGTAATTTTGGAACTAATTGATGAACAGCTACTTTAAATGTTTGTTGAATAACTACTACTACTAATAATGATTGAACTTTTCAAGTGTCTAGATCTAATATGAGTGATTGTAGTAATATAACAGCAACAAAATCATGATATGTATGTACTACTACTACACAATGACCATCATCTTTAGTTTCAAATATATCAAATGTAACTTGAAACTGTGTACAGCAAACTAACTCATGTAACTCTACACTTCCAACTAATTCAATTAGAGTTGTTTGAATTCCAACATCTGTAAATCAATCATGGCAAAGTACTAATCCGGCAAATCCATGTTATTTTAGATGTAATTCGTGATATGGTTCTACATGAAATTCTTGTATTTCATCAACATCATGTAATAGCTCATTATTGGATATAACATTAGCTAATTGAAGAACTTGGTCATGTATGAATCTATGAGCAACTACAGTTCGGAATGGTTCATCAACATATTCTTGTACATCATCTTCTGATTGTAGTAATAAGCCTAATTGGGTATGAGATTTTTACCAATGGTGAAGAAATAATACTTGATGGACAAATTGAAATATTTCGTGGAACTGGAGTTGGCAAACCCCTAGAAATGATGATTTATGGTGAGCTGTTTCATGAAATGCTACATTAAAACAATGACCGTGTCCTAATTGACGGATAGTACCAAGTACAGCAGATTGGCAATCAGCATGTGTAACTCTAACATCTCCATTTTGATGTCAAAATGATACATATTCTTCTGCTAAAATGAGAACAACACTTAAATTACCATATACATGATTCCGTGCATATACAGACTGAAGATATTGATGATACACTTGATGATATTATTGGGCTAATACATATTCAACTTACTGAGCACCTACTCAGTCATATGTTTATGCTTTTAAATTCTTTTCTTGAAGTGTTTGGTTTAATTTAAATGATTATAAGTCAGATTGAAAAATTATACGTTGTATTAAAAAATAAATAAAAAAAATGATTTCATTATGAAATCATTTTTTTTATTTATTTTTAATTATTTTATCTATCAAACCATATTCTAGAGCTTCTTCAGCTGTCATGAAATTATCTCTATCACAATCTTTTTCTACTTGTTCTACTGTTTTACCAGTATGTTTAGCAAGTATTTTGTACAGTCTATCTCAAGTTCTGATGATATGTTCAGCAGCAATTCTAATATCTGTAGCTTGTCATTCTGCTCATCATAGTGGTTGATGAATCATTATTTCACTATGTGGTAGAGCAAATCTCTTTCATTTTGTACCTCATGCTAATATGATAGATCACATTGATGCAGATAATCAAATAGATACAGTGTGAATAGGACAAGATAAATATTGCATTACATCATATATAGCAAGTCATGCAGTTACATGTCATCCTGGTGAATTAACATATAGAGTAATAGGTGCTTTTGGATCAGCTTTTTCTAGGAATAATAATTGAGCGATTACAGTATTTGCTACTATACTATCTATAGCATCTCACAAAAATACAATTCTGTCTTCTAATAATCTAGAATATATATCATAAGCTCTTTCTCAACTAGGAGTTTTATCTATAACAGTAGGAATCAAAGTATTTGTAATAACTTTATTTTCTTTTTTCTTTCAGTAAAACATATTTTGTATTTAATATTTAAAATATATATCAATTATATATGCATATATAATTATATCAAATTTTTTTCTATTTTAATAATATTATGAATTCTTTTTCTTGTAATTAGCTAAAAAATGTATAAAATAGCTTTATATTAGCCAATAAGATTTAAAAATTTTATGATAGAAAATTTATTGTTCCCAGATATAAATGAAACTCCAGAAGATATTATAAATAAATACCCTAGAAGAAATCCTTGAACAGTAGTGACTAGAATAGCACCTTCTCCGACAGGATTTTTGCATATTTGAGCAGTATATTCTGCTATGCTTGACAAGATAATAGCTCATAAGAATAATTGAGTATTTTTTCTAAGAATAGAAGATACTGACCAAAAGAGAGAAGTAGAATGAGCAGCACATAAATATGTAGATATATTGAAACAATTTTGATTATTTTTTGATGAAGGTCCAGTATGAGAAGATTATAAAGATGTTTGAATATATTGACCATATACTCAATCACAAAGAGAAAATATTTATAAAGTATTTATAAAAGATTTGGTAAAAAAATGATTTGCATATCCTTGTTTTTTAACAGAAGATGAAATTACTCAGACAAGAGAAATACAAGAAGCATCTAAATTACCAACAGGTATTTATAAAGAATATTCTCCATGGAGATTTGCAACAGAAGAAGAAGTAATAAAAGCACTAGATGAATGAAGACAATTCGTAATCAGACTTAAATCAAAATGAGAAATATCTAGAAAAATTGATTTAGTAGATATTATAAAGTGAAAAATTACGTCTGGAGAAAATTTCCTAGATATAGTTATATGTAAAAGTACTGGAATTCCAACATATCATTTTGCACACTTGATAGATGATTATCTGATGTGAACTACTCATGTTATTAGATGAGATGAATGGTTTGCTTCATTACCATTGCACTTAGAATTGTTTAATATGATGTCATGGCAAGCACCAAAATATGCACACTATTGACCTCTTGTAAAACTAGATTGAAATGGTAAGAGAAAATTGTCAAAGAGAAAAGATCCTGAAGCAGATGTAGAATACTATTTCAAGGCTTGATATTTAATAGAATCTATACTTGATTTCTTATCAAATATTATCAATTCTGGTTTTGAAGACTGGAGAAAACAAAATCCAACTGCTTCATATTTGGATTATGATTTCAAGTTTGAAAAGATAAATACAGCTGGAGCATTAGTAGATATGGATAAACTGAACTTTGTAAATTCTCATATAATAAAAAATATGGAAACAGATAAATTGTATGAAAAATTTATCGCATATTTAGAAAACTATGATGTAGATTTATTATCTAAATTAGCATATTTTCCTGAAGAATACAACAAAAAAATACTAGGAGAATTAAAAACAAAGATTAGAAAATTTGACGAATTCAATGATAATTCTTTTTTCTTTTATACTGACTCAGCTATTCCATCTCATGAATTGTTATTAAATGAAAAGATGAAAATAAATGATTTAGATACAGTATATAAAGCATTAAATCTAGCACTTGATATTCTGAAATCTAGAACTTGAGATTTTGAATCTATTATCGAAGTAAAAGATATATTCGTAGAAAAAATAATTGAAGCAGATATGAAAAACGGTCAAGTATTATGGCCTGTTAGATGTGCTCTTAGTTGAGAACAATTTTCACCAGGTGCTTTAGAACTTATTTATATCTTATGAATAGAAAAATCTATATATAGATTACAGAAAGTATTAGA
The DNA here is from genome assembly GCA_943356435.1 of Candidatus Altimarinota bacterium. GTDB lineage: Bacteria > Patescibacteriota > Gracilibacteria > BD1-5 > UBA6164 > UBA6164. Next base: position 135,042 of record CALREY010000003.1, on the reverse strand, counting down.
CAATATATTATAACTTAGTCAATTTATTTTTATTAGATTATCTTGAAAAAATTATTGATTTGTGGTATAATTAAAATGAATTTAAAATCTAATTTAGAAACAGATGAATTTCCAATCACTTAAATGAATGATAGAATCTATTATTCATTCATATAAATGTCCTGAATGTTCAAGTGAAGTGAATGAATCTAATATAGATATTATTTGAGCTGCTTGATCTACTATAAATATTGATATTGAGTGTAATAATTGTGGTAAGCATTCTATGATAAAAACAGAAATATTATCTCTAGAATTATCAAACAAATGATTGAATCAAGAACATATAGAAAAAATAAAAAAATCACTTATGAGTTTAAATGCTTGATTAATAGCTAAACAATCATCAATTAAGGATGATGAAATAATTAGTTTAAATAAAGATTTAAAAAAAGAGTGTTTCAATGTAACTGATTTATTCTGAGAAAATAATTAATATTGATTAATTTAAAAAATAAAGTATATTTACAAAAATATACTTTATTTTTAATTTTGTTACATGATTAAAAAATTATTTATTATTTTTATATTATTATTCGTTTTAGCTTATGTGTATACTAATAATAAGTCAAAATATAGATATAATGTAAGTAATGAGTCATTTTCGAAATTTGATTGAGTAAATGATTTTCCTGAGAATTTTATGCAATGAGTTCATATAGTAAAAGCAAAAATTGATTCTGTAAGAGAATCTCTTTTTAAGACTCAAAAGCAATATGAAGAAGTAAAAACTGGATATGAAGATGCAAAGAAATCATATGAAGAAATAAAGACTACTATAGATGAAACTAAACAAATGATAGATAATGCATCTGGAGCTATAAATACTACAAAATGAATAATAGATTGAATCTGAGGATTAAAAGATACTTTTGATAGCACATGATTAATAGAAAAAATAGACTATTGAATATCTAATACTTGAATAACTAATTAATATGTTAAAGGATATAAATTTCATAAATATCGCATTTGAAATATCTACATGATCTAAATGTGTATCTAGACATACATGAGCAGTTATAGTAAAAGATAACAGAATATTATCAACAGGCTACAATTGAACACCAGCTTGATATGCAAACTGTGATGATTATTGGAAGTGAGAATATACTCCTGAACATCATGACTGGTCATACAAGTATGAAATACATGCTGAAATGAATGCATTAGTACGGGCAGCTAGGAAATGAATTCCAGTAGAATGAGCTACTTTGTATTCTACTTATCAACCATGTTTTGATTGTACCAGAGCTATAATTGCAGCTTGAATAAAAAGAATAGTTTATAAAGAAAAATATAAACATTATACGGGGGAGGAAGCAGACCAATTTATAAAAGATTGTTGATGAGAATCAATACAAATACATTAAAAAATAGAATAATAATAATGACTCTTAGAAAATATTACATACAGACATTTGGATGTGCTATGAATCAGGCTGATAGTGAAAAAATCAATATGATACTATTACAGTCTGGTTTCATGAAAATAAATGATTGGAAAGAAGCAGATTTAGTGATTTTTAATACTTGTTCTGTTAGACAAAAATGAGAAGATAGAGTATTTGGTATGCTTACTGATATTAGTAGGGAAAATAAGAAAAATAACAAAAATATTCTTGTTTGAATAACAGGTTGTATGGTGAGAAAAACATGAATAGATGCTAAATATTTAAGCGATTACAAAAGAGATAAAAACAAAGCAAAAAATATTACACTCGTAAATAATGATAGTGCTATTTTTAATAATGATGATAAATTATTTCCTAGATCAGAGTGAAAACTAGATTTTACTCTGAGAATAGAAGATACTAAATATTTACCATTGATACTAACTCATATATTAAAAGAAGCTATTTGAAATGATTCATCATTTGATGATTATTTGAAATCAAAACAACTGAGAGAAAATAGAGCTCAAGCTACGATTATAATACAAACAGGATGTGATAATTATTGTACTTTTTGTATTGTACCTTATACTAGATGAAAAGAAAATAGTAGAAGTATAGAAGATATAGTAAATGAGGCAAAAGAAGCAGTAAAAGCATGAGCAAAAGAAATAACTTTAGTAGGTCAAAATGTAAATTCATACGGTAAACAATGGGTAGATAGAAAATATTGGAATGAAGAAAAAGGGAAGTGGAATGAAATACTTAACCCACCCCTAACCCCTCCCTTAAATAAAGGAGGGGAAAATGATTTAAACAGATTCAAGTCTCCATTTAGGCAACTTTTGGATGAAATAAACAATATTGAATGATTGGATAGAATCAGATTTACTAGTTCAAATCCACATGATATGACTCAAGATATATTAGATGCTCATTTTGAATTGGATAAAATGTGTAATTATCTACATTTTGCATTACAATCAGGTTCTGATAAAATGCTTAAAAGAATGAATAGAAAACATAGTTATAATGATTTCAAAAAGATGATCGAATACTTGAGAGCTAGAGACCCATATTTTTCTATTTCTACTGATATAATAGTATGATATTCATGAGAAACGGAAGAAATGTTTGAGGAAACTGTAAAGGCATTTGAAGAATGTGAATTTGATTTTGTATTCAACGCTAGATATAGTGTGAGAAAATGAACAATAGCTGAAAAAATATATCCAGATGATATTAGTAACGAAACCAAAGCTGAAAGATGGCATAAACTAAATGATTTATTACTTGAAAGTGTTACAAAAAGAAACACAGCAATGATATGAAAAGTGGAAAAAATACTCGTTTCATGAGAAAAAGATGAAGAATATTACTGAAGAACTAGAAATTTCAAAGAAATATATTTTCCAAAAGTAGAATGAGTAAATATATGAGATTTAGTAGATGTAAAAATAACAAAACTAAATAGATATGTTCTAAAATGAGAATTAAATAATGATTAGAATTAGAATTAAATAATGATTAAAATGATTTTACAATAATTGTAAAGTCATTTTTTTTGCATAATCTGAAAAATAGATAAACTTAAAGAGTTTAATATATAATACCAAACTATGATAAAATTAATAAAATTATTAGCAAGTCTATTAATGATTGTTGTGTTTTATGTTGCACTAGTAAAAGTAAATCCAGGTATCTGAACTTCAATAGATGAATTAACATGAACTGATTTTAATAAAAATGTATTATTAAAGTCAGATAATGTATTAAATGGTGTATCATGAGTAAAATGAGATACTGATAGTTTGATAGATTGAGTAGGGTCAAATTCAAAAAATAGATCAAGACAATTACAAAGAGACTTAGATGGTATGGATGGAAATTAATATTCTAAATAATACAAAATAAAAGTGTAGAAAATTCTACACTTTTATTTAATTGTTAGCTTAAATATCTCTCTTCAAACTAATTGTTTATCTCTTTTATATAACAAACTTCATGCTTTTGTAGCCTGTATTTCTGTATAATCAGCAGGATAAAGTGATTCTATATTACAATATTTTTTTAGTAAATCATATACTTCTGTAAAATATATATATTTTCATTTCATTTCCCAGAATGGGAAACATATTACTAGATTTCAAGAATATTTTATCTTTTTAAGTCATTCAAAGAATCTATCATACAATTCTAGAAGTGATTTTTTTTGTTTATCTATTCTATCTAGTGATATATTATTTTGAGTCATTACTTCTCATAGATATCATTCAGTTACTATTGAATCTACTCATTTTTTGAAAAATTCTGATTCTTCTATGAATTTAGCATTCAATTTGATTATTTCGAAATTTTCTAGTTCTATATCTTCCTTTTTACAAAAATTAATTATATTATTTTTTGTATGTTCTACCATTTTTTCATTCAAATCAGTTCCGTATACTGATTCATTTCACATCAATATTGATTCAATAAGAACCGTTCCTAGTCATACAAATGGGTCATATATAGTAGTTCATCCGGAAATATTTATCATCATTTGGCACAATTTTGGTGGTAGCATACCAGTCTGCATATCTCTATCTTTTTCATAATCTCTTTTTGAATAATTGAATATATCTTGTATCCAAATAGTTTTTCAAAAGTAAGAATTATTTTTATTGTATATTATATTGTAGTCAGATTGTGATTTCAATAATTTTTCTCACAGGATTTGAGCTGAGCTTAGATTTTGAAAATCCTTGTTTATAAATCTAGATGATACTCATAAATCTTTTAGTTCTTTTTTTATTCATACTAGAATAGATTTCAAGTTCTTTTTGTCTCAAAATATACTTATTCAATATTTAAATTTTCATTCATATCATTCAGCTTCCTTTGCTACACTTGAATCAACTATTTCTACTATTTTGATTGTTCATCATAGATTATTTGCTTTTTCTAATACTTCGTCAATACTTATATTATCTAGTATCAAAAAATCATTACTCAAATAAACTGTTTTTCCATATGAAAAAACAGCTAAAATTTCTGCAACACTTAGTTTATATTCTCTACCTAATTGAAATCAAATCATATTTTGTATTATTCTTTATTATTCCCCCTCCTTAGTAAGGAGGGGGTTAGGGGGTGGTCTGTTGCCTTGATAAGCTGGATTATAAGTTAAGTTATGAAAGTCCCAATTTCTCAACTATTACATTGTGAATATTTTCTATTGTATCATTAGCTGATACTTCTATTACTTTTCATTCATTTTTTTGTATTTCTACTATTGGAAGAGTTTTATCTTCATATTCATGTATTCTTTTAATAACAGCTTTTTCATCTTTATCATCCTCTCTTTTTACTAGTTCTTCTCAAGTTTTTGGATTGTGAGTTGTTCATGCAACAAATGTTTCACCAGTAGTTTTATCAAACATTCTGCCTAACAATCTAGATTTTGCTTTTTCTACAGATAAGTCAAAAAATAATACTTTATAATCTGGTAATATTCTATCAAATATTTCTTTATTCCATTCGTTTCTAATAAAACCATCATATATTATTTTCTCACTTGATTGATTTTTTAGGACATTTTCCATTATTTCTTTTCAAAGATCTGAATCTACTTGAGCTCATGATTCAATTATTTGTTTTACTTTGTTTCAAAGCTCTGTTCATGATGCAACCAATTTTCTAAATTCGTTTCACATTTCAAGTAATGTAAAACCGTATTTCTCTACCAATAATCTAGCTTGTGTTCATTTACCACATCATTGGATTCATGTAAAAACTATTTTCATTTTTTTATTTTATTTATATTAATTATTTTCATAACTCTATCCTGAATCCTTTCTCGCACGCCAGAGAAAGGGGCTACAATTAAAATGAGCCTCCCTCTCTTAATTAAGAGAGGGAATTCAAGGGTGAGTTTATTATTGTTAATTTTGTGAGAGTAATAAGCCGGATTCTGTATCTAGGTATCAATCTATCTAGGCCTACAATCACTCATAGGCTCGAGCTGAGTATTCTTTTATAAAACAATAGAGGAATAATCTTATATTAGAACCATTCCCATTGCATCACACACAGTTTGCCATCAAGCCGAAGCTCAATCATCTGTAGCTTGATTATACTCACACACTGTAAACAATGCAGTAAATATAATAAACACCAAATGACTTTTCATCTTTCACCAAATAAATTTGGTTAGTATAGTTTCTGTGGTACTAGTGGTATTTAAGTTTTATTTATTATATACTTAAACCGAAGTCGTTATCTTCTGTGTTTTCCTCGCGATGTCCAGACTTTCCTCCCTTCGTAGCTTTACGCGTAGAAGGGTAGATACCTGCTCTCACAAAATGTATTATACATAAAATTTTATTTTTTTCTAATTTTTTTTTTAATTATTTATATTGCAATAATTGTATTAACTTTTATAATCAAGTAATTAATAATTATTAAGTAAATATTATGAATAAAGAAAAAATAAAGCCCTTTCCAATAAACAAATTTAGTAAAAATGCTTTCACATTAGTTGAGCTCGTTGTTGTTATTACAATTCTAGCTATTCTATGAAGTATAGCATTTTTTACATTGCAATGATATAGTTCTCAAGCTAGAGATAGTACTAGAATTAGTGATTTATCAAGTATGAAAACTAGTTTAGCATTATTTCAGTTAGATAATTGAAAGTACCCTAAACCTTCTAATTTTGTAGATATAACATATAGTTGATGATTAGTTTGGAGACAATGAAGTTTCTGAGAAAATGTAAAGGTAAATTTGGACAGACTAAATAAAATTCCCACTGACCCCCTTACAGATAAAGAGTATACATATTCAGTTTTAAATAATAATATTGAATACGAGTTGTGAACAATAATGGAATGATCTGAAAGTTCTTTATCACCTAGTTATGTTCATAATTCTTATGCTAGTAATTATAAAGCATATATTTCATGAACATATAATTGAATATTATCAAAAGTAAGTACTTGATCTACAATATATGTATTAGCTATTCCTAGTATAGTTGCAACCGATATTTCAAGTGCTACTTTAGAATCTATTATTACAAATGAATCATTATCATACCAATGAACATCTAATCTACCATCTACTTATAAAATATATTCACAAACTGGATGATTTGATTTCAATTCACAAACGCTGTGAAATTTGTTGGTATTTGAATGAAGTATAACTGATTTAACAAGTAGTTGATGATTACAATTAGATTTTATAGAAAATCTACAATTAGCTTATAGTTGAGTAGCAGATATTAATAATACAGATATTACAAATATATTAAATGCTGATTTGATAAATGACCCTAGTTGATCTCAGTTTTTAGCACAAGTTTTGCTTCAACAGACTCTAGATAGTTCAATGATTGTAAATAGTAGTTTAGCAGGTACTTGAACTACATCGTGATCAGGAGCAACAAATACAATTTCAAAATTATCACTATGAATAACTCATAGTTGTTTACTTACATCTGGTGGGTGAGTGAAGTGTTGGTGAAGAAATAATAACTGACAATTGTGAGACTCTTCTAATACTGATAGAACTACTCCTGTAGATGTTACTTGATTAACTAGCTGAGTTACTGATATATCTCTAGGAGATAATCATTCTTGTGCTTTACTAAATGGATGAATAAAATGCTGGTGAAGTAATTGAAATGGTAGATTATGAGATTGAACTACTATTGCTAAAAATGCTCCTGTAGATGTTACTTGACTAACTACTTGAGTATCAAAAATATCTGCTTGATCATCATTTACATGTGCACTAACTTCATGATGATGAGTAAAATGTTGGTGATTAAATACTAATTGACAATTGTGAGATGCATCAAATACTCAAAAACTTACAGCTGTAGATGTATCATCACTTACAAGTTGAGTTTCAAATATATATGCTTGAAGTTCACATGCATGTGCTATAACTAATTCATGAGCTTTGAAGTGTTGGTGAAATAATGCAAACTGACAACTAGGTGATAATTCTCAAACAAATAGTAATATTCCAGTATCTGTTAGTGGATTAAGTACTGGAGTAACACATATTTCACTTTGAACAAATCATACATGTGCAGTAGTCTCATGATGAGCAAAATGTTGGTGAATAAATACAAATTGACAATTGTGAGATAATTCTACTAGTACTAGATTGACTCCAGTAAATGTTAACTGATTAACGAGTTGAGTATCATCTATTTCTGCATGAGCCCAAAATTGATGTGCTATAACTACTTCATGATGATTGAAGTGTTGGTGATATAATGATTATAATCAATTACTCGCTAATCCAAATCAAAACTTAGTATCCGTAAATATCACATGATTAACTACATGAGTGACAAATGTAAGTATATGATGATGATGACATATATGTGCATACTGAACTTCTTGATTAAATTGTTGGTGAAGAAATGATTATTGACAAGTTTGAGATTGATCAAAAACTTATTCTAGTTATTCAACTCCTATTTCTACATCTCTTTGAAATTTTTGAACAAATTTGTCAATTTGAGGAAATCATGATTGTATAGTTACTTCATGATGATGAGTAAAATGCCGGGGCTATAATAGTTATTCGCAATTGTGAGATTGAACAACAATCAATAGATATACACCTACTGATGTTGTCTGATTAACCTCATGAGTATCAAAAGTATCAATATGACAGATACATACTTGTGCATTAACTACTTGATGATGAGTAAAATGCTGGTGATATAATGCACAATGACAAATATGAGATTCATCTAATCTTAATAAAACATCTCCAGTAAATGTTACTTGATTAACTAGTTGAGTTTCTTTTCTAGATTCTGGTGACCATCATAATTGTGTAATAACAACTACATGATGAGCAAAATGTTGGTGAAAATGAGATAATTGAGATTTATGAGATTGATTTGCTGTAAATAGAAATTATCCTGTAGATGTATCATGATTAACTAGTTGAGTTACAAATATATCTGCTTGAGAATCTCATACATGTGCAGTAATATCTTGATGAGCAAAATGTTGGTGAAATAATCTATATTGAAGACTATGAGATTGATCTACAACACAAAGAAATACTCCAGTAGATGTTTCTTGAAATACAAGTTGAGTGTCAACTGTACATACATGATCTAATCATAGTTGTTTATTAACTACATGATGATGAATTAAATGTTTCTGATATAATTGAATGTGACAATTATGAGATGGTACTAATACTGATAGAACTACACCTGTAAATGTTACTTGATTAACCAGCTGAGTTTCTACTTTAAACTGAGCAAATAATAATAATTGTGTTTTAACTACAAGTTGATGAGTTAAGTGTTTTTGACTTACAGCAACAGATGTTACTTGACTAACTAGTTGAGTAACTGAATTATTCACATGATGAGGACGTTATTGTGCGTTAATTACTTGATGAACAATTAAATGTTGGTGAAGTAATAACATAGGTCAAATATTAGATTGATATGATTATTATTGATTAAAATCTGTTACATATTAGAATGAAAAAGCAAGAGTCAGACTCTTGTTTTTTTTTGTGCCAATAAATTGTACAACAATCTCTTGCTTTTTCTTAAAAAATAGTTATAAATCATATAATATTTAAGTATTATATTTGTGAAAAAAAATAATAAAAAGTTTTTACTCTAAATGTTAAAAAGTCAGTTTTGGTTAGAACTAGTAGATAAAACACTATGTTGTTTACATTTTTTAAACATAAAAAGCCGTCAAGGGGAAATTATACTTTGACTAATGTTTTTATTTAACTAAACTATTTATAGTAAAACAAGAGACAAAAACAAACAAGAAAAGCTGAATAAAGAGAATATTAATTGAACAGAATGACTACTCTAGAAAATATTTTATAATACATTTAATTAATCTAAAAATGCAAAAACAATTTAAACTTAAAAATATCGTAATAAATATTATCGATACAGTAAAAAAACAAGACTTCTTGGTGTATTTTAGAAAAATCACAATTACTGAAATAAATGAAAAAGAAATAGTATTCTGAGTTGTTTCTTCATTTATGAAAGATAATCTAGAAGCTAAATTTTACAACGATATTTTTAACGCTGCAAAATTAGAAGTTAGAGATTTAGAAAAAATTTCTTTCGTAGTAGACCAAAATATTGATAATCCATCTAATACTGATGTAGTAGATTGTGCTAAATTCTTAAATGAAATAGCTAAAACTAAAAAATCTAAAAAAACTGGTGAAATAGATGAAGATTCTCATCATCAAGAAATAACTAGTACTAAATCAGTAAATGACAGATATAATTTATCAAATTTCATCGTATGATCTGATAACCAATTAGCATATTCTGCTTGTGAAGCTGTATGTAGAAATCCAGGTAAATCTTACAATCCACTATATATCTATGGTGATGTATGATTGGGTAAAACTCACTTGTTACAATGAGCATGAAATGAAATAATCAAAAAATTTAAAGATAAAAAGATAGTGTATACTACAGCTGATAAATTCATTACTGAATATGTTTCTGCAGTTAAAAAAAGAAGTATAGAAAGACTAAGACAAAAATATAGAGAAGTAGATGTATTGATAATAGACGATGTACAATTCCTAGCTAAAAAAGAACAAACTCAAAATGAATTATATAATATTTTCAATATATTATACGAATCAAGTAAACAAATAATCATATCATGAGATAGAGCTCCAAAAGAATTAGAAAACCTAGAACCAAGACTGAGAAGTAGATTTGAATGGTGAATAACTGTTGATATAGGTAGACCAGATTTCGAAACTAGACTTGCAATATTACAAGAAAAAGCTAGAAATAATGAATTTATGATTCCTCAAGATGTAGCTGAATTTGTTGCTGCAAATGTAACTGAAAATGTTAGAGAATTAGAATGAGTATTAAACCAAATGATTGCTGAATACGAATTATCTGGAAATACTCCAACATTACCTAGAATTGCTGAAAAATTAAAAAAATTAAGTTTTACAACTGATATATTAGGAAGTGTAAAAGTACCACAAAAAACTACAATCAAATCATATGAAGATATTATTAAAAAAGTAGGTGAACATTTCGGTATTGAAGTAGAATGAATAGTAGGTCAAAATAGAAAAAAAGAATTCATGATTCCTAGACAAGTATCTATGTATTTATTAAAAACAAAAATGCATTATACTTACGAAAGAATTGGTAATATATTCTCTGGTAGAAATCACGCTGCTGTATTGTATTCTTGCAATAAATTAGAATGATTATTAAAAAAAGACCAATGATTATTACATGATGTAAATGTTATTAGAGATAGTATGTGAATATAAAAATATATTTTACCCTTCTAGCCTCCCCTTGCAAGGGGAGGCATTTTATAAAAATAGGTAAATAAATAAAAATGGAGAAAAAAATAAACGATATTTTGGCTGAACTAGATAACAATGTCGATATAAGTCATACATATACACTAAAGAATATAAAAGCTTCAAAAGTAGTATGAAAATCTGTAAATGATATAAACAAATGATTAAATGACGCTGATGTATCATGAGATAAACATCTAAAAATATATAGAACAAACACATACAATTTTGACTCATTTATATATGATGATTTAGAAGATATTGATCTAAACAAAGAAACTAAAGAAAGACATAGATTTTTTAGTTATTTTTTGGAATCTATTAAAAGTTTCACAGCAAAAAAACAAGACTTTAATGACATAGATTTAAATATCCCCCCTACCCCCCTTAATAAGGGGGAAAAGAATAAGTATAGATTTTCTGTTCCTAAATTTAAAAACCCTTCTACTAAAATAATAAAGGAAGATGAAAAAGTCAATAAGTTACTAAGTATTTTGAATAACAAAGTTCCTGATAGATTTAAGTCAATACCTAACATAGATTTAAGAAACAATAAGAAGTCAGTTGATAGTGGAGTAAATTTCGAAACTCAAGTCATAAATAATCATTATGTACATCTAGATAATACTGATAATCATGCTCCTGTAATAGATACTGTGAAATATTTGGATAAAAATTATATATTCACTAAAAAGTTTTTCAAAAAAATATGAATTATAGTACTTATAATATTTGCTATTGCATATTTGGATAAATACATAGTCCAAAGCAAGATAAGCTCATGATATGAAAAAATATTATCTATCAAAGATAATTCATGAGATATAGACTATGTAAGAAATCAAGTAGAAGAAGCAAAGAGTGATTTCAATATATGAAGTATATTATTTACACCTTTTTTGATATTACCTATACAAGATATAGATAATTGATATTATGTACTGAAATGATGAAAAGAATTATCAAAAATTCTTACTATATGATTGGAAATATATGATAATACAAAGAAATATTTAGATGATAATGGATGAGTAGCAAATATTAAATTAACTAGTTTGTTATTTGATATGAAATCTGATTTCAATAAAATAATGATTTTGTTATATAATACTATTGTTTATTACGATAACATAAAAGAGCTACCAAATAAAGACTTAAATGATAAATTTATCATTGCAAAAACTAAGCTAAAAGAGACATACAAATACCTAGATATTTTGAACAAGGATTATGATGTATTTCTGAACTTACTATGACATACAAATGAGAGAAAATATCTACTAGTATTTCAAAACAATGATGAAATCAGAGCAACAGGTTGATTTATCTGAAGTGTAGCAACTCTGACTCTGAAAAACTGAAAAGTAGCAGATTTCGTAAAAGAAGATGTATACTCGTATGAATGGGATATAAACAAAGTAATGGTAGATAAAGAACCAGCTCCAGAATGACTAAATAAAATAACTGAGACTTTTTGATTTAGAGATTCGAATTATTTCGTAAGTTTCGAAGATAGTTCTAATAGTATTAAATCTTTCGTCGATAAAATAGACAGACATATAGATGGTATAATTTACATAAATCAAAATACTATTCTAGATTTCTTGAAATATACTGGTTGAGTCAAATTTGACCAATTAAATGAAACAATTACAGAACAAAATTTTTCACTAATAATATCTACACTAGTAGAAGCAAAAGTTTTCAAGGTATGATCACTATGAACACCTAAACAAATATTATTTGATTTCGCTAATGTATTTACATGAGTATTAAAGGAGAAAAAAGATTATTATGCTTATCTAGATATAATCCTAAAAAATATTAAAACTAGGGATTTAGTAGTTTATTCTTTTCACCCAGATGAAAATAATTTGCTATGGAAATTGTGATTGAACTGAAAAGTAAATTATAAAGAAACTATGGATTTCGCATATCCTGTATATACATCAGTATGATGAAATAAATCAGACAGATACATACATTTGAAATACATAAAAAACATAATAAAAAATCCAGATTGTAGTATAGATACAGATTTGGATATCATCAGATCGCACCAATTTTCAAAAGAACAAGAACAAAAAGTAAATGAGCTACTAGATCACCACTGAGTAACCGATAAAACAAATATAATAAATATTCAGTGAAAATGAGATAATAAGTCTTACGTTAGATTATTACTACCAAAAGAAGCAATTATAGAACAAAAAGAGTGAATGAATATTATAAAAACAGATGCATATCAGATGGTAGATTATTATCATGATACTAGATTGTTAGAAATAAAGAATTACAATATTAAATACAAAATACCAAATCCAAAATGTGAGAATTATAAATTCAAGATATATAAGCAACCAGGGATTAGGACTTATGATTTAGAGATAAATGATAAGAATAATGTACTTAGGGAAGAGGCTGTGGATGGGGATTATGTGTATTAAATAAAAAATAAGTAAATCAACTAGATTTACTTATTTTTTTGAGTATGATTTAGGGAATATAATTTAATAAGAATTTATGTTAATAATATTAAGTAAGTATTTGTTATTTTTTTTAATAAGTTTTACTTTGTTTTCTATATTAAGAATACTACATTGAAGAATAGTAAAAGACGTATATAAGAAATATATTATATATGATTCATTGTTTTATTCATGATTTTATTTAGGACTAATTTTATATTGAGATTATTATGAAAGTATTTATGATTATTGAAATTCTGCATTATTTTTTTTAATATATTTCGTTATAATACCAATAATATATACTACTTGTAAATGATATTTTATTTTAGACCATCCAAAACTTAAAAGCATATATTATCCATTAATAGAGCTTGCAATATACATATTTTGGAGTGTATCTGTTTGATTAATTACTGAATTTATTGCGTCATATTTATTTAAATAAATTCCTATGAAAAAAATATTATACCTATTCCTAGAATATATAGCCATTAAAATCGTATTAATATTGCTTTTTGCAGTGAACTGGAAGAGTAGTGATATATTTCAAGGATATTTTTGCTGAACTAAATACAATGAATATGATTGTGACTTATAAAGTATTTATATGATTCGCTTTTTGCTAGTATATCAGATAAAATAGCTATTATTTTATTAATTATTACTGTAATAGTTTACTTCATAAGAGTGAAAATAAGAAAAATAAGTGTAATAGTAGAGATAAATGAAAATAACAAAAAGTAGTAAAAAAATTAGATTTACTACTTTTTTTGAGTAAGATTTGTAGGAAATATTATTAATATAAAAATCATGAAAAAAATATTAATTACAATTATAGTTATTATCTGAATTTTTTCCCTAATAACTGCTTATTTATATATTATGAGAATATAAAACATGAATAAACTTGCACTTATAATTATATCATTGTTAGTATTCATTTTTTGACCTGTTAATATTACAACGGTATCAGCATATGATATATGATATTATTTCATAATAGATTATTGTTTATTTATATTATTATGGCTTATTCCAGCAATAATTATGTATAAAAAGAAAATGCCTAAAAAATATTATATTACATTAATATTAATAAATATTTTTGCATTTATGATATTATGATATTTATGAGAAAAAGAAGGATATAAAAATAATAAAATAACTATAGAAAAAGTAAAAGAATTACAAGAAAAGGTAAATAATTTAAATTAATTTAATTATGTTAATATAAAATCATGGAAAAATTAAAATACTACTTAAATATTTTGTATAATAAACTAGAAGAAAATTATTTAAATGCATTATGAGTTATAGTTTTGTTAATGTTATTTTGAGAAACTCTTGCTCGGACTGTAGAAGGTATTTTTTGAGCTAATCAAAAATTATATGATTTTGTTAATCATATAATCTTTTTCTTATATACTTTTGTTTACTTAATAAGTCTCTTCACATTTATAATATGATGAATAGTTCATTTTTATAAAAACAAAGCATATAATAAATTATTTTTATTTGTATCAGTTATTCTTTTAATCTTTATTTTACTTTCTTCATAGTCACTCATGCCAAACAAAAACTTATTCAAGAAAATTAGATATTCACTATACATTTTTATTATTATGTGAATACTTATTTTTTATGTATTGATTACCACTCCTATTTTGACTTTTGTGCCAAAATCTAATCATATCACACAAGCAAGTGAGGATAATCTAAAAAAACATGTGCAGTACCTGACAAGTACTCAAAAAGAGAGAAATTATAAAGAAGTAGAAAATCTTTCAAAAATAGCTGATTATTTGTATGATGAATTCAAAAATGCTGGATGTGATGATGTGTATTTTCAGAAATTTATAGCAGATAAAAAGGAATATAAAAATATAATATGTGACTTCAAGTGAATAAATGATAAAAAAATAGTAATAGGTGCACATTATGATGTAGATAGTGATAATGTTTTTAATCAGCCATGAGAAGTAGCCAAAATGTATTATCCTGGTGCAGATGATAATGCTTCTGGTGTAGCATGAGTACTGGAATTGGCTAGTATGATATGAAAAAATAAAACAAATCTAAATCATAGCATAGAATTGGTAGCTTATTGCTTGGAAGAAATGCCATTTTTTGAATCAAGTGAAATGTGAAGCTATGTACATGCTAAGTCATTACATGATAATTGAGTAGATATAGAGTATATGATTTCTTTGGAGATGCTTTGATACTTTTCTGATGAAAATATTCAGACTTATCCTGTGAATTTTTTGGGTCGGATATACCCTAAGAAGTGAAATTTCATCGCTATAGTAGGTAAGATATTTGACTTCAATATGAGTTGATTAAAAACCGTGATGATGAAAAATTCTGATATCAGTATTAAGTCACTTAGTTCACCATCATTTGTAGGATGAATAGATTTATCTGATCATAGTAGTTACTGGAAATTTGGTTATAGAGCATATATGATAACAGATACTTCATTTTTTAGAAATAAAAACTATCATACTCCAGAGGATACTATAGATAAATTGGACTTCAAAAAGATGAAAGAAGTGGTAAATGGTGTGTATTGAATGATAACTAATTAAGTAAAAAATAATTTTGTAAATGAGATATTATTAATATAATTATAGTATTAATAATAATTATTGTAATTATGAATGATAAAAACTATATGAATTGATATATTTCATGAGATGAATTGATAAAAAAAATGGATAAAAAAATAGAAAAAAGAGCAAATTTACTAAAAAATCAGCTTGTTGAAGACAGAAAAAATTTTAAAACAATAAATAATAATCTTACTCATGCATAATTATGATGTTTTTTATTCTAATTTAGTTGAAAATAAATTAGATAGTTTTATAGATTATATGTGAGATAATTGTAGATATAGAGATTCTTGATTATATGATGAAGAACTAATAGTTCAAAATTACATATTTGATACTAAATTATTAGTTAGAGAAATTAAAAGTAGTATAGAAGAGAAATTTAAAAAATGAATATTCTGAGAAATTCGTATTATTTATAATGATTATATAGAATACAAATT
Source organism: Candidatus Altimarinota bacterium (assembly GCA_943356435.1). Lineage (GTDB taxonomy): Bacteria > Patescibacteriota > Gracilibacteria > BD1-5 > UBA6164 > UBA6164. The sequence goes on along the minus strand of CALREY010000003.1, from coordinate 118,726 downwards.
AGTTTTATTTATTAGAAGTTATAATATAACATGTATCTGCAAAAAATACGTAGATAAAAAAATTATCACAATTGATGATATTAATATAAAATCTTAAAATTAAGCTAAAACCCAATATTCTCCTGAATATTGGGTTTTTTAAATCATGAACGTTTCGAGTTCATCCATATTTGCACCTCCTCTAAAGGTATGCGTTGTGATTCAATCTCATTAGATATAAACAATATATCGTTTTCAGATAGTTGATCATAACCACGATTCTCTATCTTTTTACGAATTCTTGTTAACTTATGAGTATTATGATGTAACGTTTTGTTTTTGTTTTTCATTTTAACCTCCTATTTATGAAAATATATAGAGTTAAAAAAAGTAGCCTCCTTCCTTTTAAAAGGAAGGAATTCAAGGATGGATTATTATTTCGTAATGCACCACTCAAACTAGTGTATTATAACTGAAATTTGGAAAAAGAAAAGTTTTTTTGTTTTGACTACTTTCTATTGTAAAAACTAATAAAATAAGTATAAATATAAAAATTTACAATTTATATTACAAATATGTTACAAGATTTGAAAAAAATATTTGCTCTAGATAATCCTGCTAGATTATTATATCACAAAGTCAGAGCTATAATAGCTAACTATTACTATGGTTTTCCTAGTAAAAATATGACTATTATATGAGTTACATGAACAAATGGTAAAACTACTACGTGTAATATAATAGCTAAATGATTGAGATGAACATGAAAAAAAGTGTTTATGTTTTCTACTGTAAATATTATTATAGGGGATAAAGAGTATCAAAATGATACAAAAATGACTTCACCAGATGTATTTGAATTACAAAGATTACTAAAAATAGCTCAAAAAGAATGATGTGAAATAGCAATTATAGAAACAGCTAGTCATGGGATAAAGATGAATAGAATATGGGGACTAGAATACGATATAGCAGTGCTTACAAATATTACACAAGACCATTTAGATTTACATAGAACTATGAAAGATTATGTAAATACTAAACTACAATTATTTAAAAGACTGATAACTTATAAAAGAAAACCTGGTATTAAAAAAACAGCTATTATAAATATAAATAGTGAGTATTCAGACTTGTTTATGGCTGAAACATTTGATAGTATCTATACTTATGGTGCTTGAAAAAATGCTAATCTAGAAGCAAAAAATATAAAAAACTCAGGTTTAATTACTAAATTTGAAGTAACAGTTCCATCAGATAAAATAATAGTAGAAACAAAATTGATATGAGATTTCAATATTCAGAACATACTTGCAGCAATATGAGTATTTATTAGTTTATGAATAAAATGAGAAGAAATAACTAAGATAATTAAACTAATTAATTGAGTTCCAGGTAGAATGGAAACTATAGAAAATAATGATTGATTTGAAGTAATTGTTGATTATGCACACACTCCAGATGCTCTAGAAAAAGTACTTGAAACTATTAGATGATTTACAAGTGTTGCTAGAATAATCACTGTTTTTTGAGCTACTTGAGATAGAGATAGAACAAAAAGACCAATCATGTGAGAAATAGTATCTAGACTGTCAAATGTAGTAATATTGACCCAAGATGATGACTATAGTGAGAAAATAGAACAAATAATGAAAGATGTATTACCATGAATAGAGAGAAAACAATGAGACAATTTCTGGATTATTCCTACCAGAAGAGAAGCTATTCAAACAGCATTACTAATGGCTAATAAATGAGATGTAGTACTTGTAGCATGAAAATGAGATGAACATGTGATGGTTACTAATAATTGAATAGTAAAATGGAATGATAAAGAAGTAATAACAGAAATTCTTAAATGAATCGATGATAATAAAATAGTATAAATATATCTCACCCTTGAATATTTCATAACTCTATCCTGAATCATTCCTCTTTGACTAAAGGGGAAGGATTCAGGATGGGGATTGTAAAACTTATATCCACCACAATTTACCCCCATGTCATTATATCTGAAATATAGACCAGCCGATTTTAAAAACTTAGTATGACAATCATTTGTAAAAGATACTTTGCAAAAGGCAATTAAAGACGACAAAACTGTATGAGCTTATTTATTTTGTTGACCAAGATGAACAGGTAAAACATCTAGTGCAAGAATATTTGCAAAAGCTATTAACTGTGAAAATCCTATAAATGGAAATCCATGTTTGGAATGTAGTATTTGTAGAGATTTCGCTGATGAGAGACTGATAGATATCATAGAAATAGATGCGGCTAGTAATACTTGAGTAGATAATATAAGAGAAATAATAGAAAAAGCTCAATTCCAACCAAGTAAAACAAAGTACAAAATATATATTATAGATGAGGTGCATATGCTGAGTAAATGAGCATTTAATGCTCTTTTGAAGATACTAGAAGAACCACCGAGTCATGTGAAATTTATTCTTGCAACAACTGAGACTCATAAAGTACCAGAAACAATTATTTCTCGTTGTCAGAGATATGATTTCAAAAGAATATCAAATAATGATATAAAAGAGAGACTAGAATATATAGCCAATGCTGAATGAATAAAAATAGACGAAAAATCAATAGAATATATTATAAAAAATAGTGCAGGATGACTGAGAAATGCTATTTCACTATTTGAACAATTGATATTTGATTCTGAGCTAAATTATGAAAATATAGTAAAAAAACTAGAAATAGTAGATGAAGATATTATATCTACATTTTTGGAAAAATTATTAAATAAAGACTCAAGTGTAATAGAAATATTTGATAAAAATATTGATGATTGAAAAAATATTAAGTTATTTTTCAAGGAATTAATATACTTTACTAAAGCTAAAACACTAAATGAAATCAGACTAAGTAATGATGTAACTAAATACATAGAAGTCCTTGATACTCTAGATGAAACATATTCAAAAACTAGAAATTCACTAGATGAAAATACTACATTTTTGATAGGTATTTTGAAGTTATTAAATTCTTATAATACTAAAAAAGTAGTAGAAACTATACAAGCAAATAATATTATACCAGCTCAATCAAATTCTAATAATATTCAACAGAACAAAGTAGAAACACCTGTGAAAAAAGTAGAAGAAAGTAGTATTTCTCATGATGACTTGAGTGATATATTTGGATGAGAAGATGATGTATTTTGAGAAAATACTCAAAACAAAGTAGAAGAAAAATCAAGTGCATGAAATGTAAATTTTGATTTAAATACATTTATAGATAAATTGAAAAAAAACTGAGCAAAATGATGACTTACCATGGCTATTAGATGAGCAAATGTAAGTTTTAATTGAACAAATTTAGTTATAGGAGTACATAATAAAATAAGTAAATGACAAATAGAAAATGTAGAAAATATGAATCTAATGACTAAATCACTTTCAGATATGTGAATAGAAAATATAAATATTAAACTTAATTAATTATAAATGTATGTATTAGTATCACCATTTTCCAAAACTTTTGATGACATATGACTTACATATATAGTTCCAGAATTTTTAGTTTCAAAAATTAAAATCTGACAAATAATCGAAATACCTATTAGAGAATTTATAGAAATATGAGTTGTATTGGATATTTTTGATAATCCACCATGAGACTATGATGAATCAAAGATAAAATCAATAGTAAGTATTAAAAATGAAAATATATTTCTATCATGATATAGAGTAGGTCTTGCTAGATGGATATCTAGCTATTACTTCACAGCTATTCATAATAGTATAAACTTATTTTTTCCTAAAAATTTAAGAGATAGAATACTAAAAGATAAGATAAAAAGTACAAGTGATAAAAAAATAGAATATTCTTTTAATCATAAAATTACTTTATCTGAAGAGCAAAATACTGTATTAAATAATATACTTTCAACAAAAAATAAAAAGATACTACTATATGGTTTAACTGGTAGTGGTAAAACAGAAATATATATCAAACTCATAAAAGAAACACTGGATAAGTGAAAACAAACACTTTTTTTGATACCAGAAATAATACTAACAAATCAGTTATCAAATAAAATAAAAGATGTATTCGGAGAAAATGTATATATAATAAATTCTACTATAACAGATGCAACCAAGACTAAATATTGGCTAGAAATAAATAACAATAATGCAAAAATAATAGTAGGTACACGTTCAGCTATATTTTATCCATACAATGAATTGTGATTGATTATAATAGATGAAGAACATGATAATTCTTATATATCTGATTCAGCTCCTAGATATAATACTATAGAAGTAGCAGAAAAAATAACTGAGTTACACTGAAATAAGCTAGTATTAGCTAGCTGAACACCAAGTATCAAATCAATGTATAAATGAGTAAAAAAAGAATATGAAATAGTAAATTTATTGAAGAAGTATAATTAAGAAGAGTCAAGCTAAAAAATTAAATACAATTTTATTTTTAGCTTTTTTTTATATAATTTAAATGTTTTGTAATTATTATTTATATTTCTTATTATTATGCAAAAAATAAAAAATAAAGCTTTTACTCTAGTTGAACTAATTGTTGTTATTACAATACTAGCAATACTATGAACTATATGATTTTTTTCATATTCTGGATATTCAGCACAGGCAAGAGATTGAGTAAGAATAGGTGATATAGAATCCATGAAAGCATCTCTAGAATTATATCAACTAGATGCAGGGAAATACCCTATGCCTTCAAACTGAGTAAATATCACTTACAGTTGAGCAACAGTATGGAATCAATGAACTTTTTGAGAAAAAGTATTCGCAAATGTCTGACATATAAGCCATATACCAACTGATCCATTAACTGATAAAGAATATACATATTCTGTTATATCTACTAGAAATGAGTTTGAATTGTGATGAATAACTGAATCAGATGATTTGATAGTGAACTTGTTTCAAAATAAAGCTAACGCTTGAAATACAGAAGCTTTTGCTTTTACAAGTGGTAACTATAATTGAATGATGGCAAAATCTCTTAGTGGAAATACTTGTAATGTATTAACTTTACCTTCAATAATTGCTAATGATACTAGTACAACAGATTTACAACAATTAGTTACACAAAAAAAACTAGTATATAAATGATATAAAAATCTACCTAGTTCATTTACAGGATCAAAATTCAAACAAGATTGATGATTTGATTTTGTTACTAGTAAGTTAAATGCCTATAGTGATACATCAAATTGTTCATTATTAACGGATAAAACAGATTATAGTGCTAGAGTAGCATTACTAAAGTGATTAAAGGATTGATATAGTGGAAGTATAGTAGAAAATGCTTGAGAGATAAGTAATATTTCTCAATTAACTATCAATACTAATTCCCCAAGTCAAGAAGCAATAGACTTAGCTTGAAATTATGTAAATAAAATATTTGGTTGAAATATTATCGCGTGAGATAATAAAGCACCAACTGTAGTAAATGTAACTCCTGATTATGTATTTGGTACTAGTTCACCATTTACAACAAATTGGAATAGTAATCCTTGTGTAGTAAGTAATATTACAAAAATTACTATTAATTCTGGTGATACAATACCTACAACACTTGCTGCAAATACTGTATATTTAGTAAAAGAATGAAGCTATAGCGTATCAGCTATGACAATGAATGCTTGTAGTGCTCTTATATGAGAATGAAATGTAACTCTTATAGCTAATGGTACACATACACAAACAATAAATGTAACATGATGAAATACAGTAATATCAAATATTGATTTTAATTGAAATAGTAGTGCATTAACATGAATATTTTATAATAATTCAACATATAGTTCTAGTAAATATAATCAGTATTTAGGGAATACTGAAATAAAAAATTTTACTGATTTTTCTGTTTATGTAGTATCTACATATTACATGACATTTAAAGATATTACTACTCATGAGTGATGATATTGATTACTTTATAATAATTCATATTATTGAAACTTTACTAATATTAAATCATATAATCATGCATATTGAGTATATTTAAATTGAAGTCTTTATAATAATATAAATAATGTAATAGTTTTTAATAATAGTCAATATTGATTAACATTACAAAACAATTCATCATATGTTACTATTAATAATTTTCTATGATATAATAATTGATCATATGCTTATTTTAATAATCAATGATGGTGATCATATGTAAATAATGCTGTAGCTTTTAATAATTGATACTGATTCAGATCTGAATGAATATGATGAACATATTGATCAATATTTAATAATGTAGTAGCATTTAGTAATAATGTATGATTTTATTACAATGCAACTGCTTATAATAATTGTTCTTCGTATAATAATTCAGATTGGTGATATTATAGTTATAGTGATTGACATACATGATTCAAATATTATTGAACATATAAGAATTACTGAAATAGTAGAAATAAAACTCCTGTTGCGGGTACTTGATCATCAATATTTTCTGATTGAACATATGTTACTTCATGAACATTTAGTAATACTGTAGCTGTTATACCTTCTGTTTCATGATGGAATTCAAGTCTAAAGGAAAGAATTACATGATTAACATTTAATTGAAATGAAACATTTACATTTTGATCAGGTATTCCAAAACAAATTAGACCTGTAAAAGATGATGTAAATACAAATATTCCATATCTTTACTGAACTGACTGAGTAGATTATGATACTAATAAATTTATTTGAGAATGGTAATAAAACAAAAAATCACACTTAAGTGTGATTTTTTTAATTGTTCATATAATCTTTATCTCTTTGTTCATCTAATAATTGTTTTTGTTTTATCAGTCATGAGATAGAAGTAGCAGCTACTACTAGCACTTTTTTATCGCTTTCATTGAATTTGTAATCTTTTTTCAAAAACACTAGAAATCATAGATTATTATTTCAGATAGATAATTTTTGTGAATGTATTTCATAATTATCTATTTTTAAATCTAGTAAATCCAGATTATTATTTGTTAATTCTTTTACTTCATTTAACAATTTTCATTTAGTTCTTGTATCATATTTAAGTGTTATATAATTTTCCATAACAGGATTATTTTCATAATACATTATATGATCTACTCATATTATTTCTTTTATTTTTTCTATTAATAAAAATATATTCTTATTATTTATTTCTTGTAGTTCTAATATTTCTTTACTTATTTTGTATGATGCAGTTATCAGATAATTTGCTTCTGATAATCTCTTATTTGATAAGTGAATAATATATTTAAGTAAATTAGATGCATCTTCTTGGTATTTCTTACCGAAATCAATTAGTCACTGCTTTGCGTTTATAGATAATAACACTGTTTTTCTATTAGCTATAATATTTACTTCTTTTTTATTACTACTATTTAGTGCTGCTTCTCAGAATACATCATCCTTTTCTAAATATGCTAGAATTTTTGCTTCATCTTTTGCTTTACTTGTATATTTCGATACAGATAATTCTCAAGCTAGAACTATGTAAATATTTTCATCGAAATCTCACTCACGAAAAAGCACTTCTCATTTTTCGAGAACTACTTCTTTGAAGAATCATGAAATTTTTAATTTATTTATATCTAACATATTTTTATTCATTATTTTAAGCTATTCCCTCCCTAATATTAGGGAGGGTTAGGGTGGGTTAAGTTTCCCCCTCCTTACTAGAGGAGGGTTAGAGTGGGTTAAGTCTTAATTAAGCATCATTTCTATTCACTCTTTATCTCTTGCATAACTCATAAGAGTTTCTTTTGAGATTATATTTTTCTTATATAAAGCCATTAAATATTTATCCATAAGTATCATTCATTGTTTATGTCATACTTCAAGTACACTATACAATTGATGAGTTTTTCCTGTAATAATAAGATTTCTCACAGCATCATTTGATATAAGTATTTCTCTAGCTGCAATTCTTCACTCTTGGTCCGATCTAGATAATAGTCTTTGAGATACTACTCATACCAAGTTCATAGCTAGTTGCATTCTGATTTGATTTTGTTGATTTCATGGAAATATATCAACTATTCTATCTATAGTTTGAACTGAATCATTAGTATGAAGAGTAGAGAATACTAGATGTCATGTCTCAGCTAATGTAATAGCTGCTTTGATTGTTTCTGGATCTCTCATTTCTCATACCATTATTACATTCGGATCTTCTCTCAGAGACGCTCTAATTGCAGCTTCAAATCATTTAGTATGATTACCTACTTCTCTTTGATTTATTAGTGATTTATTTGATTTAAAAGAAAATTCTACTGGATCTTCTATAGTTATTATATGTTTTTTTTGTGTTTTATTTATGTAATCTATCATCGCTGCAAGGTTCGTTGATTTACCAGAACCAGTAGGTCATGTAACTAGGATTAATCATTTAGATTTATTACACATTGTCTCTATTTGTTCTCAAAGTCATAATTCTTCTAGAGTAGGTATTTTATTTGGGATTCTTCTAAGAGCAATAGAAAATCATTCAGTATCCATATAACAATTCACTCTATATCTATCTCATCACTTTATCATAAAAGAGCTATCATATTCCATATCTCTTTCAAATACTTGATATCATTTTTCTCAGATTATTTCTAACATAACAGTTTTAACAGCTATTTTATTCATTGTTGGTAATTCCAATACTTTTCAATCTATATTCAAATTATCCAATGCAATAATTTCTCATGATCTATCTCTGATCATTATTTTACTATTTGATGTGATATGTATGTCTGAATAATGTTCTTGTGTAGTATAAGCCAAGATATTATTTATAAGTTCTTTAGTAGTCATTCAAATATGATTAATAATTATATTTAACTTATTTTATCATAATATTTTAGTAAAGTAAAATATTTGAAATAGTTTTTGAAAATATGAAAAAATTAATAGAATAATATTATTATATTATATCTTTTTAGTATGCATATACAAAAAATTAAAGCTTTTACATTAGTTGAACTAATTGTTGTTATTACTATATTAGCTATTCTATGAACAATAGCGTTTATATCACTACAATGATACAGTACACAAGCAAGAGATAGCACTAGAATAAGTGATATATCAAGTATTAAAACATCTCTAGAATTGTTTGAATTAGAGTCTTGAAAATATCCTATTCCTACGAATCAAGTAGATATTAGTTATAGTTGATCGACAGTTTGGAAACAATGAACTTTTTGAGAATCAGTTTTTATAAATACGACTAAATTAGATAAAATTCCATCTGATCCCATTGCAAATAAAGAATATACATATTCAGTAACTTTAAATAGAAATGAATATGAAATATGATGAATAATGGAAGGGGATAGTATATCAATGAATATTGAAAAATGAATAGTGAATAATGTAGCCTCATCGCCTTTGACAAGGGGAGAATGAAGAGGGGTTTCAGCATGAACAATAGAAGCAATAGCATATGTTACAGGTAATTACAATTGATTGACAGCAAAAAGTCTGAGTTGAACTACATGTAATATGATTACATTACCTTCAATAATAACTAATGACACAAGTGTTACTGATTTATCACAAATAATGAGTGAACAAAGACTTGTTTATAATTGATATAATAATCTACCTAGTTCATTTAAGTCGAGCAAATTTAATACTATTGCTTGATTTAATTTTTCTACTAACAAATTAATTGCATATACAAATACTTGAAGTTGTAATGACCTAACAAGTAATACTACAAGTACAGAGAGAATAAAATTAATAAAATGATTACAAGATGCATATAGTGGTACAATATTACAAAATGTATGAGAAATACATAATATTGTAAATTTAGCAATTGATATGAATAACCCTAGTCAATCTACTGTTAATTATGCTTGAAATTTCGTAAACAATGTACTATGATGATCAGTAATTGTACAGTGATGAATAAATTCTTGAGCTATTTATACATGTGCTTCACAACCAAATTATATAAATGCTACATTTTCTCCATGAATTGCTACTCAAGAAAATCAATCATGGCAAAATTCAAATAGTTCATCAGCATGTTATTATTCATGCAATTCTGGATACACTTGAATAGATTGTAATAGTGCTTGTAGTTATTCATATTCAAGTGCAAATATGTGAGCTACTTGAGATTATCCAGAATGAATAATAATTGATTCTTCATGAAATAAATATGTAACTAGTTTTACAACAAATAAAATTATAAAAATTACTCCTAGTTGAGTTCATAGTATATATGCATCTACTTGAACAAATCCTCGTGGACTAGTTATGGATAGTTCTTGAAACATCTATACTGCTAACTGGACATCAAATAATGTTTCAAAAATTACTCCTGCTTGAGTATCTACTATTCTTTGAACTACAGGTACAAATCCATATTTTATAACTATGGACGGATCTTGAAACATATTTACGTCTAATTGGACATCAAATAATGTTTCAAAAATTACTCCATCTTGAGTTTCTACTATACATTGAACTACTTGAACAAATCCATATTGAATATGAGTTGACTCAGCTTGAAATGTGTATACAGCTAACACTAATTCAAATAATGTAACGAAAATTACACCTGCTTGAGTATCTAGTACTTTATGAACTACTTGATCTTTTCCACGTTCTTTACTTATTGATCCTTCTGGTAATATATTCACAGCAAATAGTTGATGAAATAATGTAACAAAAATTACCAATGCATGAGTATCAAGTACATTTGGTACGGCATGAACTGAACCTCGTTGAATAGCTAGAGACTCATCAGGTAATATCTATGTTGCAAATAGAAGTTCTAGTAACGTTACTAAAATTACTCCTGCTTGAGTTTCATCTATTCTTTGAACTGCAAAAACTTATCCGTGGGAATTGGTTGTTGATAGTACTTGAAATATATTTGTAACAAACAACTGATCTCACAATGTAACTAAAATAACACAATGATGAGTATCATCAACTTATGGTCAAACTTCAGATTGGCCTGAATGAATAGTGGTTGATTCGTCTGGGAATATTTATACTACAAACTATTGGTGAAATAATGTAACAAAAATAACTCCAGATTGAGTTTATAGTACTTTTGCTTCTACATGAACAAATCCACGTTGAATAACTATAGACAATTCTTGAAACTTATATGTATCCAATTGGTCTTCTAATAATGTATCAAAAATAACACCAGCATGAGTAAGTACAATTTTATGAACTACATGAACAAATCCTCAATGAATAACAGTTGATAATCTAGGAAATGTTTATACTGCAAATTGGTCTTCTAATAATGTTACAAAAATTACACCTGCATGAATAGCTACAACTCATTGAACTACATGAAATAATCCATATTGAATAATTTTAGATAGCTCATGAAATATATATACATCAAATACTTATTCTCACAATATTACCAAAATTACTCCTAGTTGAATAAGTACTACATTTTCTACATCTTGATCAGCTCCTCGTTGAATTACTATAGACTCGTCATGAAACTTATATACAGCAAATGAATTAGGTAATGATGTATCTAAAATAACACCTGCTTGAGTTTCTACCATCATTTGAACTACTTGATCTTCTCCACGTTGAATTGCAGTTGATAGTTCGTGAAATGTATATACAGCAAATACTTCATCTAGTAACGTTACAAGAATTACATCAGCTGGAGTATCTTCTACATTATGAACAACTTGAACTTGACCATGGTCAATAACTTTAGATAATTCATGAAATATATATACTTCAAACAATAATGCATTCAATGTAACTAAAATATCAAAAATTTGTAACTAACAAATAATCAATTATAATTTGCTTGTATTGATTTAAAATTAAAATTATGCTTATTAATAAATTATTTTTTTTATCATTGTTTATAGTCATTTGAACTATTATCTATATTACTTTATATTTTATATATAATACTTTTTTTGTAGCTCAATGATTATGAGCATGAGCTTCTAGTATATTTATGTTTTTAATTTTATTAGTATTAATAATTTATGTATTACTATATTATTTTTGATTATACAAACCTTTAAATTTTGCAAATTTTTGATGAGTATACAATTTACTATTTTATCTTTTCTTTGTTTTTAGTATTTTATTGTTATATTTATCTTTAAATCTGAGTATAAATGATGCATCAGAACTGGAGAGAATTAAGTATGTATTCTTTATTACAAGTATATTTATTCTTATTAATTTATACTCGTGATTTGTAATTCATTGAATCAATGTACATAAATATTTAAAAATATTCTATGCATTAATACTATCATTAGCTATTATTATTCCTATTTATAATTATTTTAATAATAAATTTTCATCATTTATCGATTATAATACATATCAAATGCTAGAAAGAAATAATTGATTAAATAATTGGTTAGCTAGAAGCAATGAAAATAATGTATGGTATGAGAAAAATAAAGATAAACTAAAAATAACTCAAAATTGAATAGAAATATTATGAGATATATTTACATTTGAAGATAAAAAAATAGATGAAAGTTATACAAATAAGGAAAACTACTTATATGATAAAGATCAATTTTTAAATAAGTCTAATTTATTAAATAATAATCTAGTTACAGAATGGAAAAAATATATAGATTTCATACCATGAAATACAGAAAATAAATTATCATTTTTAATCTGAGTATTATGACTAGAGACAAGTGATAATATAGAATCAACTGATAAATCAGATATTTTTAGTTCTTGTTATTGGAATAATACTGGAGATAAAATATTGTATATAAGTAATAATGAAATAATCCCTGACAAAGCATTCAAAAACAAAGATAATTGTAGAATTCGTACTATAAATATGAAATAAAAAAATGTAGAAAATTTTCTACATTTTTTTATTTGTCTTTTTTAACCAAACTTACAACAGTTTCTATATGATGAGTATGAGGAAACATATCCATTGCTTGGATTTTTTCTATTTTATAATCAGAATTATCTAATATAAATCACAAATCACGAGCTAGAGTAGCTGGATTACAACTCACATATATTATTTGATTAGTATCAAATTTTAAAATATTTGGCAAAGAATCAGGATGCATTCATGCTCTAGGTGGATCTATTACTAGTAAATCAGCAGTATTTCATTCAGCTAGATATTGTTCTAGGAATTTTTCTACTTTTGCATTGACAAATTCTATATTAGTAAGACAATTCAAGTTAGCATTTTCTGCTCAGTCTTTGCTTGCTGATGTCACCATTTCTACTGAAATAACTTTTTGTGCTCAAGCATTAGCAAATATCATTCATATTGTACCTGTACCTCCATACAAATCTAATACTGTCATATCATTGAAATCATCTTTTGTTCTACTAAAAAATGGAATAGTAGAATTTGTTTTATTTTTAGCGAAATCTAATACAATTGAATACAATTTTTCAGCTCAACTAGAGTTGGTTTGAAAAAACGAAGTAGGAGAGATATTAAAAGTTAAATCAAGTATTTTTTCTTTTATAGTTGCTTCACCATAAATTAACTCTAAATCTCATATACATACATCTGCCTTATTTGGATTATGTGATAGATAAACAGACTTTATCACAGGATATTTACTAGCTAAACCTATCAAGAAAAATTTAATAATAGATAATTTTTCGTCTTTATCTAGATTTGTATTTTTTTCGAAATACTCAGGATTAAAACTCAAAAGTATCATCATTTCTTGTGTAAAATGTGTCTTTCTAATCAAAATATGTCTAAAAAATCATTCTTGTTTCATTTGGTCATATACAGGTAATCAAACTGTTTTACTAAACTTTTTGATTTCTCTATATATTTCATTTTGTTCTTCATCAATTAACGGAGCACCATCATAATCTTCTACTTTTGAAAATTCCCCTTGCTTATGAAATCATACATTGAAATGTTGTTCGATACCATTTTTGAATGATAAATATTTTCAGAAACTAAATTCTACTTTATTTCTGTAACCATTTATTACTGGTGAAGCTTCTATAGGTAAAAATAATTCATCAAAAACATTTATATCAGCCAACTCTGGATTTTCTTCTGTTACTTTAGGATTTATCTTGTTTTTTAATACATTTAGAGATTCTTTTATTTGCTCTTGTTTTATTTTAAGTTGTTCTTCATATGGTATATTTATCCATTTCCACCCACCTGACATTCAATAATTGTTGTTAATATTTTCTATTTCCATAGCTGATTTTTGTACTATTTCAACTATTTGAGTTTCTATGTATGATTTTTTCTTATTCAGTACTCTTAGATTTACTATAGAACCTGGTATAGCTCATCCTGTAATAAATATTACTCTTCCATCCAAATCTGGATTATCATGTTTCAACTTAGCAAATCATTTACCTCAAAATACTAGTTTCTCTACTAATATATTTTCTAATATATCATTTTTTTTAATTCACGTTTGTGTCATCTGTATTAATTAATTTTAAATTTGTGTCAGTATATAAAAAAAGCTTACAAAATCAAACAAATATTAAAGGATATTATTTATTTTTGTTATTTATTTAATTATATATTGCTATTAATATATATAAAAGTAAAATGAAAGAACGGTTTATTTTCTAATTTTATTATTATGCTAGAAACTATTGCCATTATTTTGATTATCCTTTGGGTTTTGTGACTTGTCTCTTCTTATACTATTGGTGGTTTTATACACATATTGCTTGTTATTGCTATTATATTATTCCTAGTCAGATTGATTAATAATAAATAGTTGTAATATTTCATTTTAAAAAGCCAAACATAAGATTGGCTTTTTTCATAGATAAAAATGTACTATAATTAATAATTACTTTATTAAAGATCTTACAATTTCAATATCATTTTCAGATAGTTTTAAACATAAATAATACTCTTTATTCAGTGTAGAATTTTCTTTCAAAAATTTAATTTTTATTTTCAATTCATCATTTTCTAATAATGACGTATAAGAAATCAATTCTCTAATCAATTTTATTTTTTCAACTTCTTCTAATGACATCAAAAAGTTATATGTATAAAATTCATTAGTTAACTGTAAATAGTAATTATTTGTAAACATAGTACCATATGTTTCTAGTAATTTATTTATAAATACTTGAAACATATTCAATAAAAATTCATCATTTAGCATAATATTATCCTAATATTTGTTTTTGTATTAATTATATAATACTTTTTTATAATACATTGTCAATGTATATTTATTAACACAAAAAAACAAAAACCTTTGAAAAAATAAAAAAACTATATATCTTTTATATATAAATTATAATTAATAAAAATTAAATGAATTTAAACCAAAAACAAGAAGAAGCAAAAAACAAAATAGAATGACCAATGTTGATAATAGCATGAGCAGGTAGTTGAAAAACAGCTACATTGACAGCTAGAGTGCAACATATGATAAAAGATAAATGATTGAGTCCAAATGAAATAATGATGGTAACATTTACGAACAAAGCAGCAAGTGAGATGAGAAATAGAGTAGCATCAACATTATGAGTAGAAGCACCTAGAAGTGTGTATGGGAGATACAATTTCCCACTTATTGGGACATTTCACTCGATATGAATATTTGTATTAAAAGATGTATTATCTAGGTATTTATCAGAAGAATTAGCTATTTGATTGAAAAAAGATTTCGTTATCTATGATGAATCAGACAAATTATCAGTACTAAAAAGTATTTTAAAAAATAGATTAAATCTAGATGAAAAAGAATTCCCAGCTAGACAAATAGCATTTTTTATAAGCAATGCAAAAAATAGCTTAATATCAGCAAAATGATACGAAGCAGAAGTAGATTCTAGCATAAAAGAAGTAGTTTACAAAGCATATATAGAATACGAAAAAGATTTAGCACTAAATAATGCTATAGATTTCGATGATATTTTAGTGAAGACTCTAGCAGTTTTGAGAATACCAAAAATACTAAATGAATATCAAGATAGATACAAATACCTAATGGTAGATGAGTATCAAGATACTAATGCTCCTCAATACGAAATAGTGAAATTATTAGCAAGTAAATATAGAAACTTAGCAGTAGTATGAGATGATAGTCAGTCTATATATTCATGGAGATGAGCAGATATGAGAAATATCATAAATTTCAGAAAAGATTATAATGACGCATTAATCGTAAAACTAGAACAAAACTACAGATCAACGAAAAAAATCATAGCATGAGCTAATGCAGTAATAAACAATAATAAATCAGGTATCAAAAAAGAACTATGGACAGATAATGCAGAGTGAGAACATATTAGCTATATAGAAGCACCAGATGATAAAACAGAAGCAAGTATCATAGTAAATATTATCAAAAATAAAGAGTGAAATTACAAAGATAATCTGATACTTTATCGTACTAATGCTCAATCTAGAAAAATAGAAGAAGCACTAATGATGTCAAATATACCATATAGAGTTATAGGATGACAAAAATTTTATGACAGAATGGAAATAAAAGATTTGTTATGATATCTGAAAGTAATACATAATCCAAATGATATAGTTGCTATGAAGAGAGTTATAAATACTCCTACTAGAAAAATATGAGCAAAATCTATAGAAGTAATGGATTCTTATAGAGAAAACTATAGTCTATCTTATCCTCAAATAATAGAAAACATAGATGAAGTAGCAGAACTGAATAACTGAGCAAAAAATGCAATCAAAAATTTCAATATTATATTTGAAGATTTGGTGAAATTTTCACATAAAAAAGTGGTATCAGAATTAATTAGGGAAGTGATAAAACTTACGAAATACGAGGATTATATATGAGAATGATTGAGTAAAGAAGAAAAAGAGTCAAAACTAGAAAATATAGATGAACTAGTGAATGTAGCAACTCAATATAATTGAATGGAGCCAAGAGAGAGTTTGGCTATATTTCTAGAAGAAGTAGCTCTGATAACAGATATGGATACAAAAGATGAGAGAAGTGATTATGTAACACTTATGACCATACATACTTCTAAATGATTAGAAGAAAAAAGAGTGTTTTTAACATGATTAGAAGAATGACTTTTCCCAAGTTTTAGGTCTATATGAGAACAATCAGCACTAGAAGAAGAAAGAAGACTTATGTATGTAGCTATGACTAGAGCAAGAGAAGAATTGTATATTTCTAGAGCAAAAGAGAGATTCAATTTCTGAGATTTCGTGAGAAATCCTGAGTCTAGATTCTTAAAAGAAATACCTCTAGAATACTTGGTGAATTATGATTTATGAGAATTTTTGAATAAATGATGATTTTCTTTTTCATCTACATCAGATTCTAGTAGTGATTCATTTAGTTTCTGAAGTAGTAGTGGATGATTTACAGGTAAACCAAAAGTAATAGTGAAAGCAAACAATGATGTATCAATGTTTGCTAGAGGTGATAAGGTATCTCATCCTAAGTTTGGAACAGGTGTAATTACATCACTAAACTGAGAATTAGCAGAAATAGCATTTAGCTGAAAATGAGTAGTAAAAATGAATATAAAAATTGCTCCTGTTAGAAAGGTATAATTTATTGGTTAAAATAAAAAAATTAAAAATGACAAAAATAATGATAATAGTCTTTATAATAATTGTATTTTCTGCATTGATGTATATGAAATATTTTACAAATAATTCACCTAGCATAGTATGAAATAATTATGATAAACAAATGAATAACAAAATTACTGAAATTAATAGTACAGAATTGCAAGAAAAAATAAAGAAACTAGCAATTTCTGAAACAACTTTCAAAATTAGTAATTGTAATGAGTTAATTATTCAAAAATACAATGAAGCATCTCAAGATAAGCCTAATAAAGAAATTACAATTACAGATAAAGAAACTATAAATAATATTACAAGCAATCTGAATAAATTACCTGAAGATTGAGAAATGTTTGTAAGTTTTGCACCTACAATTAGCCATATATCACTTACTTTTATTTGTGAACAAAACAAAAGTTACAGATTAGAAATTTACTGAAGTAAGCTAAAAACTCCAGGAACAACTTTTTTTGCTGAAAAACATGAAGAAGAAAAAAATGTAATTGATATGATTAATAAATTGTTAGATAATAAATAGTGTATTAAGACTTACTAAATTTTAATATATAGTTTATTATAAAAAATAAACTTTATTTTAATCAAAAAATCCCTAAAATAAGAAGTAATTAATTACTTCTTATTTTTTATATGTACAACACTGAAGACCTAACACTGAAAAAAACAAATATCCTAATACATTATGAAGATTTCGTAGATGAAGCAAATGAAAATACAATAGTTATACTGCATTGATGGTGAGGTAGTAGCCAAAGTTGGTTACAAGTATGAGAATTATTATTCCAAGCTGGATTCAATGTGATTATCCCTGATTTACCATGATTTTGAAAAACTCAGATAGACCATATATTTGAGCTAGATGATTATGCAAATGTAGTAGAAGAATTCATCCTAGAGCTATGATTAAAAAATATTATATTATGGTGACATAGTAATTGATGAGCAATAAGTATCAAATTAGCAAATAGATGAAAAATAGATATTTCTAGATTGATACTAAATAATTCTGCTTGAATCAGAAATGATAGAAAGAGAAGTCTAAAAAGAAAAATACTAAACAAATTCTCAAAAACAGTTAAAAAAATACTTTCTATTATTCCAGTACGTGAGAAATGGGAATGATGAAACAAATTAATAAAAAGTCTTAGGAAATTATTCTATAGAGCAATATGATGACAAGATTATCTAAATGCTGAAAATAATCCATATCTGAAAGAAACATATCTAAACATGATAAAGTCAGATTTATCAGATATTATAGCAAATATTAAGCAAGATACTTTGCTTATTCGGTGACAAAATGATACATATACACCAGTAAGTGATGGTATATATATGAGAAACAATATAATTAATTCTAAAATAATTATTTTAGAAGATGAAAAACACGGTATTCATCTAAAAAGCCCTGAAAAACTAGTAAATACTTTTTTAAATAATATATAAAACATGGATTTCCTAACTAATATAACTCATACAGTAACATCTTGAATAGATATATTTCAAAAATTATTTATAGAAAACAAAAATAATATAGAATATGCAAATAATTTCTTATTTGAGCACTATTTATTACTGTTATTCTCATTTTTACCATTGTTTAATAAATTAAATTTTTGGTTATATGTAATCCAACTAAAAGAATATAGATGGGATAGATTTACTGAGTATTTGAAAACACTACAATGAAATTCTGCATTAATAAATATGTGGTCATTACTGGAAACAATTATATTGTTATTTTCTTTGTATTTATTTGTAACACCAGCTTTTGAGATAATGGTATATCCAGTTGTTTACTATTTTCTTATTATACAAAGTATTTTTGTATTTAGAAAAGTAATTAAAAAGAAATTAATCAAACCAAAATACACTTCTAGAGTACTTATGATAAAGGCTATATATTTATTTGCATATTTTATATGATTGATAAGTTTAATATATATAGAAAAAGCTAATTTAATATATTCATTTACATTATTAAATTTTATATTTTTACCTTTTATATTATTTATAGTAAATACTCTTACACTACCAATAGTAATCAAGAAAAAAAATGCAATATTAAACAAAGCTATACAAATATCAAATACCTATAATAAACCAATTAAAATATGAATTACAGGAAGTTATGGTAAATCATCAGTGAAAGAATATCTAACATCTATACTAGAACAAGAAGCAACTATACTAAAAACACCAGAAAATATAAATACTGAGATGTGAGTATCAGATTTGATAATAAAAAAATTAGATGATTCCTACAAATATTTCATAGCAGAAATGTGAGCATATAGACTATGAGAAATAGATTTACTAGGTAAAATAGTAAACCATAAATACTGATTTTTAACAGCGGTATGAAATCAACATCTATGACTTTTTGGTTCACTAGAAAAAATAAAAAAATGAAAATCCGAGATAATTCACTCAATAATAAAAAACAATTGAACACTATATATTAATTGGAATAATGAAGAATTAAGAGAGCTAGAATTACCAAAAGAATTAAAAGTAGTAAAATACTGAAATCATAAATGAGCAGATACAAATTTCGAAGTCTTGTCTGTGAATGAATGAATTACGAAGTTCAATTTCGAATACAAATGATCAAAAAGTATTTATTATGTACCATTAATATGAGAACATAACATAATAAATATTTCGTGAGTATTAGCATTTTGCTATGATATGTCATTTAAAACTTCTGATTTGATGAAATATTTAAAACATATCAAATCTCCTAAAAATACTCTATCAATAATTAAACATAATAATTTAACACTAATAGATGATACTTACAATCTATCAGAAGCATGATTATTTGCTTGATTAGAAGCACTAGATAGTTTTAAATGAATCAAAATTTTAGTAATAGATGATATACTAGAACTATGATCAAAATCGTCTAAAATTCACAAAGAAATATGAGAAAAATTAGCTAAATGAAATTATGTAGACAAAGTAATGTATGTATGAGTAAATCATAAATCAGATTTTATAAAATGATTGATAAAATGATGATTTGATAAAGATAGTATATTAAATAAACTATCAAATGAATTAAATGATGAAATAATATTATTCGAATGAAGAAATGCTTGAAAATATATAAATAATATCATAGAAAAAACTATGGTGCATGAAAAAATAGACTCATAAATAAAATATAAATAATTGAAAAATGTTTAAAAATACAATAATATCAGAATTTTTTACTACTATTAATTTCTCAGTTTATTTAGAAACTGTTTGATTTTTATCGTATAAACTTCCATTTATAAGATATTGAAACAGTACTTTAGAACTAGAAAATGAATTATTATCATATATATGAAATACTGACTCAAAAATAATCTCTTTTTATAATGCTAGAAGTGCTATTTATCATGTACTTAAGATTATAGGTGTAAAAGAGTCTGATGAAATAATTGTATCATGATATAATTGTGTATCAGTATCTAATGCTGTTATTCAGTCGTGAGCTAAAATAGTATATAGCGATATAAATGAGACAAATTTATGACTAGATATAGCTAGTTTAGAAAAAAATATATCAAAAAATACCAAAGCAATCATAGTACAACATACTTTTTGAAAACCAGCATTTATAAAAGAAATAGTATTATTAGCAAAAGAAAAAAACATACTAGTAATAGAGGATTGTGCACATAGTTTGTGAAGTATATTAGATTGAAAGATGCTGTGATCATTTGGTGATTTCTCTATATTTTCAACAGGTAGGGACAAGGTTATTTCATGAGTTACTGGTGGGTTTTTGATAATTAATAACAAGGCATATTTTGACAAAATAGAATTGGTGAAATCATTACAAATCATGCCAAGTAGAACACTAACATTACAAAATTTATTATACAATATTTCAGCTTACAAATCTTATAAAGTTTATGATTTTTTTAGTATTTGAAAAATAATTATATATTTATCAAGGAAAGGAAAATTTATCACTGAAATACTTAGTCAAAATGAAAAAAAATGCAATTTCAGAGATTTCAACTACAAATTACCAAATAGTTTAGCATTTTTAGCTAAAAAACAATTGCAAAAAATAGATGAAATTACTCATCATAGAATTAAGTTATCAGACTACTACGATAAGGAATTGAATAATGAATATTTCAAACCGTTATTTACTAAAATGATAAATGAAGAAAATAATTATTTCAGATATCCTATATTAGTAAAAACAGTAGAATTAAAAGAAGAATTGTACAATTACATGAAAAATAATAATGTATTGTTATGAAGTACTTGGAGTAAAACCAATATAGTACCATTCTGAACAAATATAGATGATGCTAAATACATAACCTGAACATGTTCTGTTGCTGAAAACATAAGTAAAAGGATTTTAACTCTACCAAATCACACATTAATTACGCTAGAAAATGCAGATAAAATAATCAAATTATTAAATAATTTTAAAAAATAATGTATAAATTAAAAGAAATACTCATCAAAGAAACTTGGGATAGTTTTATCATATGATCAGATTTTGAATTCTATAGTTTTTTGCAATCATGGGAATGGTGAGAATTCCAAGAATTATCCTGAAAAAAAATAGTTAGATATGGTATTTACAAGGATATCACTTTAGTATGAGTATTTTTGCTTATAAAAGTAAATGCAAAAAGAGCTAGTTATTATTTCATACCACATTGACCACTTATTAGGGGTGATTTTTTCACTATATTTTCATCTATTTTAGAAGATTTAAAAGTATTAGCTAATCTAGATGGTATGAGTTTCATCAGACTAAACTCAGCAGTAAAAAATACACTGGAAAACAAAAAACAATTCAAAAAACTCAAATTCATAGATGCTCCTATGCATGAACATGCTGAAGACACACATTTACTAGACTTAAGTAAATCAGAGGAAGAACTACTAAATAATATAAAGAAAAAAGATAGATATTATATAAATAGGGCAATAAAAGAATGAGTAGAAATAAAGATAAACAATAGTATAGAGCATATAGAACAATTGATACAAATGCATCAAAATCATGCAAATAGAATAAATGGGAAGAAAACATATTCAGCATTTTCTAGTGAATTTGTCAAAAATCTATACAAAGTATTTTGAAATGATATATCGACAATTTCAGCATCATACAATGGGAAAACTGAATCAATCCTAATGACAATTAAGTTCTGAAAAACCTGTGTATATTATATAGCTGCATCAGATATACTAAATCCTAAATTTTCACCAAATTATCTATGTCAATGGGAAGCTATTTTGAAAGCTAGAAGAGATGGATGTACATTGTACAATTTTTGGTGAGTATCACCAGATGATAATCCTAAACATCCTATAGCATGAGTATCTCAATTCAAGAGAAAATTTGCAGGATATGATTATAGTCTACTACATGCTCAGGATTTAGTACTATCGCCATTCTATTATTTGAACTGGACTATAGAAACATTTAGGAGAATAAAAAGATGATATTATTATAAAAAACCAGAATAATAAGTAATTTATCAGTAATATTTTAAAAATGTCAAAAATACTATTGATTTTTTAAATTAATTACTTATAATAAAATATATTTATATTAAATAATATTATATTATGAAAAAATTATTGTGAATTGTTCTAGTTTTTTTATCTAGTATGTCTATCAGTTCTGAGACAGCATTTGCATACGATTTTTATACAAATAGTAGTGATGATTACTATTATGACTATGATAATACTCGTCATTATTATTACGATAGTAACGAATATTATTATGATAATTATCATAATAATCATTCAAACCACAATAATAACTTCAATACATACAATGATAATTCTAATAATTATTATGACAAATGATGTAGTGAAGGATATACTTGACCATACAAATATCCTCAATTATCAAACTGACAAACATACTCTACTAGATCATGAAACACTACTGTAACATTATTATGTAGTAATTGATATGTTTCAGTAACTAGTTCAAGTACTCATTCTAATACTTACAATCCTCCAGTTGATAATGGTTGTAAATCATGAAAAATAGGTACTTATTCATATCCTGCACTTAGTAATGGTGCTACTTATACTACAACTGTTTGAAACACTACAGCTACATTAATATGCAATTACTGATATGTATCAGTAAAAAGTTCTAATACAAATTACCCTGAAAATCATAATCGGCAACCAGAATACACATGTAGAGCTAATAGTTATGCTTCATATAGTTACCCAAATATGAATGAAGGGGAAACTTATGCAAACATAAAGGATATTACATGATGAAAATTAACTACTAAATTAAAATGTGTAAATGGTTATGTAAGTGTTTATGATTCATATGCTACTTGTAACAGTGGTTACTATGTAAGTGGAAAATCTTGTATAAAAGTACAAGAAAAAACAAACCGGAATACTCACAACAATAATTATTACCATTGAAACACTAGTTATTATTATTATGATGATTATTACTACGACGATTATTATTATGATGATTACTATTACGATGATTATTATTATGATGATTATTACTATTAATAAGGAAAAATCCCTTAAACCTAGGTTTATGGGATTTTTTTACAAAAGAATTAATCAATAGCTAATACGTAACACACTCCTTCATCAGGATCATTATCATAATAGCTTATAGCGTTATTCTCGCCATCTTCCGAATCAGAAACATTAACTGAATCTTCGTTTTTTTGAGTTAAATTTAGACTCGGATCTGGACTACCTACATTACACATCTTTACTCCTTATTGTTTAAATTAATGTAAGAAATCTTATTATATAAATTATAAAATTAAGTCAATATTATTTGTAAAAATTAAGTATATATATCAATAAATATACTATTTGTAAATACTCTTAAATTTTACATTTAGCATTTAATGGATAAAATATATAAACATTTTTTAAATTTTAAACTAATTTATGAGAAAAATTTTAATAATTTTTATTTTATCTCTACTTACTATTTCAAGCACTTTCGCGTACGCTCCTACAGACAATGAAATAAAATTGTTATCAATAATAAAACAAAAAACAATAGAAAAAGCAAAAATCAAATGACAATTATGGCTAAAGAGAGAGATTAATTCTCTAGAAAAATCACTAATGGTTACCAAAAATGAAAGAATTAGTTATTTATTAATTCATATAATAGATGATAAAAAACTTGTATTAGACGACTTAATTAAACAAGACTTAGCAATACAAGCAGAAGAAACTAAAAAACAAGTGGAATTACAAAAACAACAAGAACAAGAAAATATAAAAAAACTAAATGATGCTAAAGTATTAGAAATAGCATATATAGAAAAAAATAAATCATTTTTTGAAGAAAATTGAAAAGATATAACAACAGATTTAAAAGTAAATGCTAAATGTACTAAATATTTTGATTTCGTAAATGATATAGCTATAAAAAATGATTTCCCAACAGAATTAATAATAGCTACTTGGAGTATAGAATACAATTGTAATCTATCCAATCCAGCTAATTGATACTGACCATTTCAAATAAGTAGTAAATATTATACACCATGAGATATTACTCTAGAACAATTCGCAGTATCTGTACAAGATTATATAGATTTTTCTAGAAACAAGTGGAATTATTTCAATACAAATACTTATCATGATTACAAAACTAGATTTTGATCATGAAATATAGCTATAACATATGATACATATACTCTCAGAGAATTAAGACTGAATTCTATATTATTTAATTGAATTAGAAAA
The DNA here is from genome assembly GCA_943356435.1 of Candidatus Altimarinota bacterium. Lineage (GTDB taxonomy): Bacteria > Patescibacteriota > Gracilibacteria > BD1-5 > UBA6164 > UBA6164. The sequence goes on along the minus strand of CALREY010000003.1, from coordinate 93,484 downwards.
GATACAACTTTAGACAAAAACACATTTGCAAATACAAATCTGAACAAAGATACAGCATGACCAAATGACTGATTGGTAACTAGATTTTTAAAGATATTGAAGTGGAGAATAGATAGGTAAAATATTATTTAAAAGTGGAAAATGAAAAAACTAAAATATGTATGATTAATTTTAATTTTAACATTTTTTATTATTTTTATTTATAATAAATATTATTTAGAAAATAGAAATATAATTAAAATTCCACCTAAATCAATATTCTCACAATGGTTTGTTAAACCAGCAAATTTAGAAAATTTGAAAAATGATAAAAATAAATGGTATGTTCCTTTTATTGAAATAAATAATTTTTCATGAATAGATACAAAAAAAATAGATAATCCTGTATATTATGATGGTGGAAAATACTTTAATATAGTAAGTATAAATCCATTTCTTAAGGCTAAAATATGAGATGTATTTTCAATAGTTATAGATTGATATTTATTTAAAGGTGAAGTAGTAAGTGTAGATAAATATATATATGACCAAAAATTAATATTAATTAAACGTTGAGTAAAAATAGATAAAGCTAAAAAATATGATTACAATTACTCTAAATATATAAGAATTAGTTTAAATAAAAATAACAATCAGGATTACATAAGTATATCAGCAAACTCTGTATGAGAAATTTTATGAGAAATTGTATATGTACCTATAAGTTGAAATTGATATAGATTTATGTATAAAAATTGATTATGAGTGTTTATGACTACATCTGATTATAATAAATCATGGTGAAAAATGAATAAACTAGAAGAAGATATAAAATGTAATATGAAATAATTAATTCTAATCAAATTAGTATTTTATGTATTTTTAAATTAATGTACTGTTAATGATAATAAAAATCACCACTTAAAAGTGGTGATTTTTTCTTATATTATTTCACTTCCAGCAATAAGTCTACTAGTTCTTCATTCTAGATTTTCATTTAAATATACTAATTTAGAATTATCTTGAGCTCAGATATTTCATAGTGTTTCTATTCTAGATGAATCAAGTAAGAAATTTAATACTTTTTCAGCAGTTAGAGAATTGTCTGCTTGTTTGATCATATCTACTGATTCTTTGAATCATTCAGCTATTTTCATTCTTTGACCTGCCATACCTTCTCATAGAAGTATTTTTGATTCTTTTTCTGCTTCAGCTTGTTTTACTTGCATGATTTTTTTAGCTTCAGCTTCGTTGAATGCTGCTTCTTTATATTTTTCTGTTTCTACTATTTTGTTCATAGCAGCCATTACTGCACTATCTAGTTTCACATCTCTTACTTGAATAGAATCAAGTTTGAATCAAAATGTAGATAATTTAACTCTTAGTCTTTCTTCTATTGATTCTCAGATTTCTTCTCTCTTAGCAAATATATTTTTATGAGTAAAAGTCACAATCATCGCCCTCAATTGTTCATCAATAGTTGATTTTATCATTGTTTTTGGATCATCTATACTATATATAGCTTTATATATATTACCATTAGTAGTAGCATCATTATCATCCTCAATATAATAGATAACATTTAATCATATAAATGCATTTACATTGTCTTGAGTTACTCATTCTACTTCTACTGGGAAGTTTTTTCTTTGTAAATCAAGTCTTATAGTTCTAGTAACAAAAGGTATAACTAGATTGAATCATTGTCTAAGTACTCAAGTATATTTACCAAATACTTCCTTACTCCTTACACTATTTGGTTGTACTATTACAACTCATGATATTAATAAGAAAATAAAATAAACAATTCATATCATTATTCAAACCTCTGGAATCATTATCAAAGCTACTCAAATGAAAATCTCAATTAACAATATTATTAATCACATATATAAATATAGTTAAATTATAAGTAAAAATATTATATACAATTTATAGAAATATTGCAAGAAAAATTTAAAATTGAATATTTTAAAAAATAATGTAATATAATAATATATTTTATTATTAATTATTGATATATGCCAATAGAAGCAGGTGCTATCAAAGATCAAGAAAATAAGAAATCAAAAATCACAGAAGAAGATAAAATAAAAGAAGAAGAAAAAGTCTTGGAATTCAAAAAAGTAAAAGATGAAATATCTATAGAAATACAAGCAGAACATGACTTGGACAACTTAAAAGAATTAGTAACAAAATGAGTTATATCTAAAGATACTGCTACTGATATAGCAGAATGACTGGATATAGATGATGAAGAAATACACAAGATATTTGATAAAATAGATCAAATCGAAGAATTGAAAGATATAGATAATTATCTACCAAAAGAGCTAAGAATAACAAAAGATGAATACAAAAAAGCAGTAATAGATGAAGTATTTAGACTACAAATGATAACAAAAGTGAATTCTGCACTTGTACTATTATCTAGCAAAATATCTCCAGATACAGCTATATGAATAAATCTATTTTCATGATTTTTAACAATATTAGATAAAAAACTAGTGTTAATTCAAGAACATACAATTGATATTAGAGATAATTTAGAAGAAATAAACAAAAATAAATCTAATACAATTGCTGAGAAAAAGTCTTTTATTCAAAAATTGATAGAATTTATTTAATGTACAAATGGATGAAGCCATCTGTTGAATAAATGTATTTACCTAATTATCAACAGAATGCTTTAGCTTTCTGTGTTAATATTACTGATTTATTTAGCTAATAATATTTATACAAATGATTTTAGTAGTTTTATCTACACTTATAGATTGTTTTTCTGATATATTTTGGAAAAAATCTCTATGATTTGGAGTATGATGAAAAGTACATGACTTGATGAGTTATCCTATATGATTAATGATAGTTTGATACTTTTTGTATACTTGAGTTGATTTATCACAAATCGACTATTTCTTGGTGATTTCTATATTATTTATTACACTTCTAGCTATATTTAATGCTTCTCTTTATCAAAAGATATATACAAAAGATAAGATTTCAGTTATTATGCCATACACAAATGTAAATAAAATACTTACTATTATATTTTCATTTATATTATTTTCAGATGTATCTATTACTTCGCTTATAATTACTATAATTGCTGTATTCGTAATAATATGATTTTCTATTAATTACAAGAGTTTCAAATTTCCAAAAAGTACAAAAATGATTTTCTTGGTAGAGTTTCTAGCAGCAATAGAAAATATATGGGCATGATACTTGATAGTTACTTATTCAGAAGTATTATATTTCATAGTGTTTGTATTGTTTTGAATAGTTCTATTAACTTGAATAGCTTTATACTTATGAGAATTCAAGACACTGAAATGATTAAACAAAAGTTTCTTTATAAATAGATATATATGAGCTATGTGATGGATATCTTGGTTTTTGTGACTAGTAGTTATAAAAAATCTATGATTATCGATAAGTATATTACTATCATTTTTATGAATATGAATCACTTTATTATTTTCATATATTATATTAAAGGATAAACCATCCAAAAAAGATATAATTCTGACTACTATAGTTTCTATATTAGTATGATTGTGATATTATTTCCAATAAATAAATTGTTATGATTAATGCAATAATCTCAACTATACTCGGTTCATTTGCAACAATATTTCGGAAAAAATCTCTGAACTATAAATCACCTAGTTCATATTTTTTGTTAATGTCTTACACACCTATTATTTTAATAAGTTTTGCATTATATCTATTATGACAATTTGAAAATTTTAGTTTCACCTTTACTTGGTTTACAATATTTATAATATTTTTAATAATTTTTTTAGGATATTTTAATAAAATTATTTCACAAAAAATATACAGTGTAGATAAAATATCAGTTTTAGCACCTTATGAAAATATAAATAGAATAATATCAATAATATTTTGATTTATATTATTTTGAGACATATCTGTTACATCACTGTTTATAACCATTTTGACTGTTTTTGTTATTATTTGATTTACTATTGATTTCAAAACACTCAAACTACCTAAATCAATCAAATTATTCGCATTTTCACAATTGTTAGTTTCTATTGCTCTTTTACTTACTTGATATTTGTTAAAGCAAATATCAAATATAGAATTTTTTGTATTAAATTACATTGTTTGAATAATATTTATTCTATTTATATTTTTTAGAAAAAAAGATTATAGCAACATATGATTTTTACCCAAAAAATTCTATGCAGAAAGAATTTTTGGTTCACATTTATGATGATTATCATATTTAATGTCTCTAATAATTATCAAAAGTATGTGAATATCAGTAAGTATTCTATTATCATTCGTTTGAATATGAATAACTTTATTTTTATCATATATAATCCTCAAAGACAAACCAAGTAAAAAAGACTTACTACTTACAATTATTGTTACTATATTAGTTTGATTATGATATTATTTTAAGTAATTTTTTAATATATATGTTAAATTATTATTAATTGAATTTTTAGAAAAAATGTATAACATTAAACTTTATATGTTAACTATATATTATGCAAAAATATCTATTAAAACAATATCAATTTATATTCTGAATCAGTTTATCTAATAATCTGTCTGCTAGTGTAGATGCACCTAAAGTATGAATATTAATCAATTCATGAAAAAGGTATTCTGAGTGATGTGAAAAAATAAAAACTCTATTAGAAAAGGTAAAAGCCTGAGAATTAAATGTAAAAGTAGCAGCAATAATAAGTAAAGATTGGAATGGCTGAGAGAGAAAAGAAGCATACAATTCTGGAATAAAATTTGAGAGACTAGAATACTTATCTGATAAAATAGATAATCCACATAATGATAAAGTACAATTACAATTTGTAAGTAATGTATATCAAAGTATAGTAGAAAAATACTGACTTGAGTACATTTTTTTATCAAATTGGCAAGAATATGTAGCTTGATTGACTCCACATAAAACTATTGATACATTTATATGAAACTCAAAAAATCAATATATGTGATTAAGTGAAGTGGAAACATGTAAAAGAGTACTGCAAGAATATAAATCTTGAATGATAGATAAAACATTTTTAACAATAAGTTACTTTAATCAAGATGTAGATAAACTTCCTATAATAGCACAAATACCAGTAGTATTAAATCAAGATGACACAATAAACGATATAAAAAATAGAATAATACAACAAGAAATAAACAATATATGGAAAATATACCAATTAGTAGTATCCAAAATTATTACATGGTCATGAGATGATAATGATGAAATACAAATGGATAAAGATATGCTTAGTCGTGTAAATTTGAGTAATGATATAATTTTTTGAACTAATTAATAATATAAATTAAATAAATAAGTGTAATAATGTACAAATTAACAAAAACAAAATTTAACAATTTTCCTCTTTCAAATAAGAGTATGATATATTTGATGTGGATATATAGCTTCTGACAATTCATAGCAGCTTTATTTATAAATATTTATATATTCAAAATAGATAATGATATAACAAATGTAATTATTTATAATATAATATTTTTTGCATCCTGTTTACTATGATTTTCTGGAGTAGGGTATATATTATCTCTATACAAAATAAATATTAGAACTATGTATTATTTATCTTACATAGTTTTTATCTTGTCATTTATATTTCTACTATTATTTAAAAACAATATTGTTTGAAGCTATATATTTTGATTTATTTATGGTACTTGATTGGGTAGTTTTTGGTGTGCTGTTCATGCTAATGAGTTGAATAATATTGCAGATGAAAACAGAGATTTTTATTCATCACTTATATCAGCAGGATGAAATATATTACAAATAATTACACCTCTATTAGTATCTGTACTATTTTATTTTTCGAGTTTTTTTTCTATCAATTGATACTATCTGTTATTTATCATAATACCTATAGTTAATCTAATAAGTTTTTTGTTTATAAAAAATACATGAGTATACATACCTAGTAAAATAACTAAAGATGATGTAATAAATTTCTTTAATCTGAAAAAATATTTCTGGTGACAAGCATATATATTTTTTACCGGTATGCTCTGAGCATTCAAAATAGTAATACTACCAATAATAGCAATTATTCTGTTAAAAAATGAAGTAAATGTATGAATATTTGAATCTATTATGTGATTAATATCATTCTTTTTAGTAATATTTTTGTCCCATATTAGAAATGCAAAAAATAGACTGATTATACTATTTTGAGTCACTTTAGTAATATTTCTAGTCCACTTATTATTTTCTTTTAGTTTCAATATCTATACATACATATTTTTTAATCTATCTCTTGTTATACTGAGTCCTATATTCAGAGTATCTGAACATGTATATGATTTAAAAATCATGGATACTATTAAAAATACTGATTCAGATTTCTTTCCATCTATGATACTTAGAGAATTCACTCTTGCAATATCTAGAATTTCTACACTTATACTATGTTTATTACTTGTATTTTATAGCACATATTCAATAGAAACATTATTGAAAATATTTCTAATATTAAATGGTTTATCTTATTTATTTGTATACATATCAATCAAACTGCATTTCAAATATGAAAACCATAATAATATAGAAAATCTACATTAATTTTGCAAAAATACAAAAGTCAATATAATCAAGCTAATTATTTTTTAAAGAATGCCTAAAATATGACAAATAATACGATAGAAGACAACAGTGTATATATTAGACCAAATTTTTGGTTAGATATAGAAAAATCAGAAAAAAAATATGCTCATATCATAATGATAGCTACAAAACCAGATATAATAAAACAAGCTCCACTATATCAAGAATTAAAAAATAGAAATGAATTAGTTGTATTAGTTCATACTGGACAACATTATGATTACAATTTGAGTAAATGAGTATTAGATGAATTCGATATGGAAGTAGATGTGAATCTAAATATTTTTTGACCTATTCATAAAAAATTCTCACTTATAGTAGAAAGATTAGGTGATTTTCTAGTAAATCTATCACAAAACTTTGGTAAATTACCAATTCCTTATGTACATGGTGATACACTTACAGCTACTACAGCTGATAAAGCAGCATTTTTGAATAAATTTGCAGTAGTACACGTAGAAGCATGAATCAGAACATTTACACCAAACAAGGAATTTTATCACAATTTATTTAAAGAATACAATAAATGAAATTTTGATTGGGATACTTATTACAATGCATTACAAAACTTTGATTTATATGAAACAGGTAGTATAGAACCATATCCAGAACAGTTTGATACTAGATGAATAGAAGCTTCTACAGGGCTATTTGCAGCACCAGTGGAGCTATATAGAACAACACTTACAAATGAATGATTTCCATCAGACCATATAAAAGTAGTATGAAATACAGTAGCAGATGCAATAGAAATATCTAAAACAAAAATAGGGGAATCAAAAGCATTTGAAAAATTCCCAAATATGAAAAATAAACCATTCATATTTATAACAATACATAGAAGAGAAAACACAGAAAAAAAAGAGAGATTTCTAGTAATATACAATGCAATTAAAAAATTAGTAGAAAAATGAGTATATGTATGTTTTTTATGACTATATGCTTCAGAATACGCTATAGATAATTATGGTCTGAGAAATGATATAGAAGAATTAAAAGAAAAATACAAGGACAATTTTGCATATGGACCTGCACTAGCACACCATAGTGAAGTAATAGATATGATTAGTAAAGCATGAGCAGTAGTTACAGATAGTGGTAGTATGCAAGAAGAAGCAAATATAGTATGAGTACCATGTGTAACAGTTAGATTTGGTTCAGACAGAACAGAAACAATTCTGGCAGGTACAAACATAATTGCTCCACCTATCAAATCAAACTTGATTGCAGATATAGTACTTTGAGCAATAGCGAATGAAAAAATGATTAATAAAACTCATCTATATGGTAAAAATGTATCAAAAATAATAGTAGATGAAGTACTAGAAATGCTTAATAAAGACTGAAAATTATTCAAATATGATGATGAAAGACTAGACTTGGAACAATTTTTTGACTGGGAGATATAGTATAATTAAAAGTATTTACACACAATTGTAAATACTTTTTTATTTGATTAAAATTACAAAATTATTAAATTTATACTAATAAATAATTAATAATAATTTATGAATAAAAAATATAAAAATGCCTTCACTTTAGTAGAGCTTATAGTAGTAATTACTATTCTTTCAATATTATGAACTATAGCGTTTATAAGCCTACAATGATATAGTACTGATGCTAGAGATAGTACTAGATTGTCTGACATTTCGTCTATGAAAACCTCTCTTGAATTATTTCATTTAGATGCTTGAAAATACCCAAATCCTACATCTTGAGTAAATATTACATATAGCTGAGCTGTTGTTTGGAATCAATGAACTTTTTGAGAAACAGTATATACTAATACATCAAAATTAGATAAAATACCTCTAGATCCAATAACTGATAAAGAATATACTTATTCAGTTATAACTTCTCAAAATGAATTTGAATTATGATGAATTATGGAAGGGGATGAAATATCAATGAATAATGAAAAATGAATAATGAATAATGTAGTTTCACAAACCAATGCTGGAGAAGTAGAAGCAATAGCATATACTACATGAAATTATAATTGAACTATGGCTAAATCATTATCTGGTTCAACTTGTAATGTATTAAGTATTCCTACTATTATTACTAATGATACTAGCGTAACTGATTTACAACAAATAGTTACAGAAAAAAAATTGGTATATAATAAATATAAAAACCTACCTAGTACTTTCAAATGAAGCAAATTTAAACATGATGCTTGATTTGATTTCACTACTAATAACTTATTAGCATACTCTGATGCATCTAGTTGTTCTCCATTAACTGATACTACTAGCTATACTGCTAGAGTAAACTTAGTAAAATGATTAAAAGACGCTTATAGTTGATCGATAGTACAAAATGAGTGAGAGATAAAAAATATATCAGATTTAACTATAGATACAAATAATCCAAGTCAAGATTTGCTAAATTATGCTGCAAGTTTCGTAAATAATACTCTGTGAGCAAAATTGGAAATTAGCGGAAATTCAGTAGTATCTTGATGGCAAACATTGGACTCTAATTGTAATAATCCAGATATAAGTCTATGATGACAAACTTGGGCATGATGTAATTCTACATTATGAAATGGTATAGAATGGTGAAAACAAGATAATTGAATAGATTGAACTATTACAAACTGTTACCCAAACTATGACTGAGTAAGTAATACTAGTAATTGTAATAGTTATAGCACTTGAATGACTAGCAATTATAAAGCAAATCTTTGGTATATTTGAAATACAACAAATTGAGATACTGAAGTAGATAATATATGGTGAAAATTGTATACATGATATAATATGGATTCAGCATGTCCTTCTTGACGGAAAGTACCAACAGATAATGACTGGGAATTATTAGAAGACAACTTAAATAAATCTAAATGTAGGTATACAACTACTTGATTTTTTTGTAATTGACTATGATGGTTTTGACATAATTTAAAAACAGATGATACAAACTTAGTAAATTTTTTAAAATTACCTTTAGCTTGACAACGTAATACTGATTGAACTTCATTTTCATCACGTTGAATAAATACTTCTTTATGGACAGCAGATTCTTATCATGATACTGTACAATTTATACGTAAAATTATACTATGAAATAATACTGTTTGACGTCAAGCTGGTAGTAAGAGTTTTGCATATAGTGTAAGATGTATAAAATGAGAAAAAACTAATACTATAAGTAGTTGTACAAGTACATGACAAATAATTAATGCTTCAACTACATATAACTGATGTAGTAGTCCAGATATTATTGTATGTAGTTGACCTTGATTATGATATACTTTATCTGCTTGTAATGTATGATCTACAGTATCTGGAACATGAACTAGCTCATATGGGAAATATTTCCAATGGTGAAATAATTGATGAACATTTAGTTGAACTATAACACCTACTACTAGTTTAGTAGATTGATCATCATATTGACCAAGCAATTATTATAACAATACTAATTTTATTTGATGAGCATCTATGTCAACACCATATGATTGGAGTAGTGTAAAAAACGATGATTTATGGTGAAACAATACTAATACAAAAGAAGCAATGCAGTGACCATGTGAGCCATGATATCATGTACCAACACAAATAGAGTGGTCAAATCTAGTAAATACATGATGATGGTGAACAAATGGATGACAAATGATGAGTGATTTAAAAATAGCAAATTCATGATATCGTCATAGATCTGATTGAGTAATGTATCAAATGTGAGACTGAAATTATGTACAATATTGGGCTTCAACACCTACATGAAATGATGCATATAGATTAGATGTATCACCGACTGATATAAAAGTATATTTTTCTATGAATCGCTCATTTTGATTACCTATTAGATGTTTTAAAAATTAATAAAAACAAAAAAAGAACAAAATTAATTTTGTTCTTTTTTTTATTATCTAAATGTATCTCTGAAATCTTCTAATTTACTTACAGCGATCAAAAATGTTTGTATTTTTTTATCATATATATCATTAGCATATTTAGAAGTAGATCAAGTATTTGATGAGTTAGCATTTACAAGTCTATCCAATTTTTGTTTGATTTTATCTATTGTTTTATTTAATACTTTTACTTTTTGATCTTTATTTAAAGCCTTAAAAGTAGGATTATTTGCTAAGTTTTTCAGTTTTTCATCTAATTTTGTTTCTATTATCTTTTTTATATTTTCGTTTATATAATTTCTATGTTCTTGTATTTTTGTTTCTAGTGCTCAAACTTTGTTACTTAGTATTTCTTTTTTTGTATCTATATCATTTCATTTCTTTTCTGTGAATATTTGTACATTTGCTTTTATATAGTTTAGATATTCATCATCAAATTCTGCATTTATATAGGGAATTAATCCATTGAAAAACTTTCTTTTCTCTTCTACTAATGCTTTTTTTTCTTCTACTACAGATTGTTTATTTTTTAATTTACTTACTATTTCAGCTTCTATTATAGCTTTGTTAGAATTAAACACTGATATTAAGTATCTAATATTTTTAAATTCATTATCATTCAAATTGCTTCTCAAAAATCTCTTTACTTCATAATCTATATCTAGGTTTTTAAAATTATCATCCAGTTCAGAATTCGCTTTATCCAAATAATCAATACTTTCTTTTAATTCCTTAATTGTTTTTCAATCATCAAAAGCACTTAATTCTTTATCATAAGAATTAGTAGTTTGAATAGAAAATGTAAGCAGTATAGTAATATATACTAGTAGGATTTTTTTTATCATAGTTAATACATAGTAAAATTAGGGAAAATTATAAAGTATTTTTTGGCTTTAACCTATTTTTTTCCCTAATAGTGTGGTTATTGTATACAAAAATTTTATAATTACAAATTTTGAATGTGAAGATTGTGTGAAGATTACAAATATATCTTGAAACTGAATCATTTTCCTTTATCTGATTTGATTTCATATTTCCATCCGTGTGCTAATATGATTTTACTTGTGATACTTAATCATACTCAGATTCATCTAGAGCTTATATCACCAGTTTTTTCTATGTTTCATTGATAGAATTTTTCTGTTAGAAATGGTACCTCACTAGATTTTATTCATTGTCAGTTATCTATGAAATCTATATATTTCTTGGTAATATTAATAGTTAGTAGAGTATCTTTTCAAGCATATTTCAAGAAATTTCATATTATATTATGTACTACTTGTTTAAATAGATTTGAATCAGATTTGATTATTAGATTCACATCTCATGATACTTTTATTCTTTGTTTATTTTCCTTTAGTCTCTTTTTATGAGTTTCTACTATTTGTTTGATTAACTCAGAAACATTTGTATCTGTTTTTGTTAGATTTAATTTTTCTTTATCACTTTTTTCGAAATCCATTATCCTATTTACTAGTGTAATAAGCCTCTTCATCTCATCTGTTATAGATTTCAGATTTTTTTCATTTAGTTTTATTACTCAGTCCATTATTCATTCTAAATAACATTGGATAGATGTTATAGGTGTTTTGAGTTCGTGAGATATATCAGCGAGTAGTCTAGATCTGATTTCTGCTTGCATATTCAGACTCTTATTCAAGCTATTTATGGCTGTTATCAGCAATCATATCTCATCTTTTTTATTATGATATTCTATCTCTGTTGTATTATCATTTCAGATTATATCTTTTGAATCTACTGCATTTTTGATATTTTCCGTAGCTTCTTTTATTGGCAATATCGTTATTCTGATAAATATCAATAGTCAAAATATGATAATAGATATAGATACAATATTTGTTAATAGTATAGATATAGCCATTTTATTTACAAATTTGTACTCAAGTGAATCCTTGTCTCTCAAAGCCTCAAGTACTTTTCAGAAATTATCTGTAGGAACTATTTCTTCTATATATTTAGATGAGATTCAGCTTTTCACCAAATAATTGATTACTATGTCTATATTTTTTTGCTTTGTTAATGGGATTTTACCATTGTTATTTTCAAGCAACTCAAAAAACTCTATTTCAGTATCTGTAAATATACTATCTATATCGTCTACAGTTTGCTTCTCTATAACTTGATTTATATATTCTATTGTTATTGCATCTCTTGATTTTATCTTTTCAGATATATAAGTTTTTAAGTTAGCAGAATAAAAGAAATAAAATGCTAAAATATTTATAGATGCTATAAATGTAATACTCAAAACAAGAGAGATTATAAATTTTCTAGCGAGGGTCATTATGTGTTATTATGTATTAATTCTGTATCATTCTCATCTAATTGTTATGATGAAATTTTGTTTTGCTATTTTTTTTCTCAGGTTTTTTATATGTGTATCTATAGTTCTATCATAGATATATTTATCATATCAAATAATATCTTTCATGATAGTTTCTCTAGTTACGATTGTTCCTTTTTCTTGAATTAGTTTTTTTAATATATCATACTCATTTGCTGTCAATATTATCTCTTTTCCATCTACTTTTACTTTTCTAGTATTAATATTTAACTCTACTCATTGATGAATAATCAAGTCAGTGTCTACCACTTTGTTATTATCTAGTCTTCTCACAATTGTGTTTATTCTAGCCAATAACTCTCTAGGAGAAAATGGCTTTGCTATATAATCATCAGCTCATACTTCTAATCAAGTAACTCTATCATATTCACTAGATCTAGCTGTAAGCATAATAATAGGTATAGCAGAAAACACTCTTAACTCAGTAGTTATTTCAATACCATTTTTTCCTGGTAAATTGATATCTAGTATTATCAGGTCTGGATTAATATTTTTGATTTTGTTTATTGCATGCAATCATTCATCATGTATTTCTATTTTGAAATTTGAACTTTCTAAGTACAATTTAAGAGAGGTAGATATTCATTTATCATCTTCTATTATAAGTATTTTTTTCATTATTTTAAATAAAATTATAGCTAATATTTTGCTTATTGTAAAGATTTCTATATTTTTTTCAAATTAAATTTGCATTTTATTAAAAAGTTTATAAAATCTGCTCTGTAAAAAACGCTCTTTATTATTTAATTGAATTGATTATGTCATTCGCACCAAAGAAAAAACACTCTAAATCTAGAACTAATACTAGAACTACGAATTGGATTAAATTAACTGCTTTGAAATTAAAAAACAAAGTTATGTTAAACAAAGAAGGTACAGGTTTAGCTCACTTTGTTACTGAAGATGGGACTTACAACGGAAGAACTGTAATTAAAGCTAAAACTAAAAAAGGTAACGTTACTAGAATATAGTAACTACTGTATTTATAACATAGATATATTTATGTCTATGTTATTTTTTGTGATTTTAGATTTTTATTCATAATAATGACAAATACAATAAACATAGTTAATCGTAGGAAAAGTAGGAAATTGTTATTTCAGGAGTTGTATGCTATGTCGCTAAATGAGTTTAATAAAGATTTATTTAGAGAATCATTTTTTTCTGATGTATTTACATTCACACCAGATGATGAATATTTAACAGAAATGAGAAAAATAATTACACATTATGAAGCATTTTTCATTAGCATACTAAAGAAATATACACCTAAATTCAATGTAAAAACAATGAGTTTATCATACATATTACCTATATATATATGACTAGCAGAAATGTTTTTCTTAACAGAAGAAATACCAGGTAAAGTATCTATAAACGAAGCTGTAGAAGTAGCAAAAGTTTACTGAGACGACTCATCAAAAAAAATAGTAAATGGGGTATTAAACAAAGTATTACAAGATATAGAAGAATTAGATAAATTAAAAGAAAATGATTATAGTGAGATAGTGGAGAGTGTGTTTAAGAGGTAGAAAATTCTGAATTTATTTCAGGATTTTTTTATGTGAAAAATATAATCAATTATTTTCCTGTTTTTACTTGCTTTTTATATTATTTTCTGTATAATATACATAATTTAATATTTAAAATAATCCTATGCTGAGCAATAAATTATTTATTAGTTTACTATTATCATTTATTTCATTATTAGTATTTTGAAATACTACTTATGCAGTATACAATGTGGACTCTGCTAAAATAAACCAATTATTAGACAAAGGGTATTTCATATCTGCTGCTCATAGATCAGAACAATTATGTAAAGATAATATAAAAAATTATAGTAATACTGCTAATTATTATGATAGATCTGAATGTTTCAGAAGTGATAATAAATACTATTATTTGAAGTGTGAAAAAAATGCTAGATGTGATTTGAATTATTTGTTCAATTTAAGTACAACAAATACAAATAACACTACATACAAAAAACCAAACAATACAAATCAAAACAATACAAATAATAATAATAACACAAATGTATCTACTACTAATATAGCAAAAGTATATTTATATAGAACATTCAACAATAAAACTGGTAAATATTATTTGAAATATTCTACTAATAGTTCAGTTAATTCCGTAATAACTCATGATGGAGAATATGTTGACTCTGTATATGTACTTAGTAGCAAAAATGTAAGTGGAACAACAGCAGTATATCTATGATGAGAATGAGCTGATGGATACATCACTTACAATCCAACAAGCAAATTAATATGATACTCTGGAAACAATTCTGATAACTGAAAAATTGCTATATATAATTGTTATAAATGACAAGATTTTTTCATCACTACTGATAGTGCTTGTAATGGATACAAGAGATACAATAACAGTGTTTTTTATGTATATCCTGCAAAAATAGACAATAATAATTCAAATAGTAATTCAAATAATAATAACAATAATTCTAACAATATAAATTGAACAGTTACAGCTGATAGTTATATATCAGATGATAATATATTAACTATCATTGCAAATACAGAATTGAATAGAAATAATATTAGTTTTTGTGTGATTTGAAAAGATTGTGTGAAAATAAGTAATAAATGGGAGGAATACAAAGTAGGGAATACAAATAAAAGAGCATGATACAAAATAACTATTATGTGAATACCTGCTTGAGTATATGAATGATATTTCAAATATGTAAGTGCTGATTGAATACTGAGAAAATCAAATAGCTTCAGACAAGTAATAAAAAGAACAGAGTGAGGAAATCTAACTCTTATCTCTAAACAAAAATTAAAAGCATATTTCACTATACCAGAATGATATAACCCTAGATTTTTCTTGAACTATAATTGAGGAGAATACAATTTAATAGACGAATGATGGAATATAACAAGAAGTAATGGATTATTGAACTATACACAAAATCTATCACTATTTATCAGATGAGTATATGATGCTTATGTAACATATTGAAATAACAGAATAGAGTTTAATTCTGTTTCTGTAAAATAATTAAACATTATAAATACTATTAACATAATGTGTCAAACTGAAATGAAGTAATAAATTTCCTCATTTCAGTTTTTTTTGTATAATTAATAGGTTTAAAAAATAACAATTATTCTATGAATATACAAAAAATAAAAGCCTTCACATTAGTAGAACTAATAGTGGTAATTACAATTCTAGCAATACTTGGTACAATAGCATTTATATCACTGAGTTGATATAGTGCAGATGCCAGAGATAGTACTAGATTATCAGATATGAGTAGTATGAAAAGTTCACTAGAACTATTCAATCTAGAATCATGAAGATATCCAATACCAAGTAATGAAACAGCAATCATATATAGTGGAGCAACAGCATGGACACAATGAACATTTGGAGATACTGTGTATGCAAATGTATCAAAACTAGATAAAGTACCAAAAGATCCATCTACAGATAAAGAATATGTATATAGTACTACGTGACCTAGAAATGAATTCCAATTAGCATGAGCATTTGAAGGAGAAACATTGAGCTACCTTAACCCATCCCAAGCTTCCCTAAAATTAGGGAAGGAGCAGCTACAAGTAGAAGCAGCAACAAAAACAGCAAAATTGAAATTGAGTTGAAGCTATAATGGAAAAGTATTAAAAGTAAGCTCATGAGCAACTACATATATACTAGCTATGCCAAGTATAATGACAACAACATGATCAACAGTAGATACAATAGTAAACAATAATTATCTAGCCTATGATGGTTACAAAAACTTACCATATCAATATAGTGGTTCATACAATACAAATCCAGAAACAAATCTGAATCTAGTAAATAGTGGAAGTCTGTTAGTATTTAGTTGAGATATATCAGTATTATCAGATTCTACTAGTACATGAGTAACAGCTAGACAACAACTAATACAAAAATTGCAATTAGCCTATACAGGAACAAGTCTAGTAAATGTATGAGAAATATCTCAAGTACTAAATACAAATACAAGTGATAGTGTAGCAACAGAGTATGTATCTACATATTTAGTAAAAAATGATTTAGGTGGAAGTGTGAAAGTATCTAATGCATCAAGTAGTAATAATACAGTAATTACATATTCTTGTGCATTACCACCAGCAGTGGCAAATGCTACATTTACTGACTGAACTCCAACAGTTGATAATCAATGACGGCAAAATACAAATTCTTTAAATCCTTGTTATTATTCTTGTGATTCTGGATATAGCTGGAATAGTGGAACAAGCACATGTGATGTAATACCATTAACTATTACATGAGATGATACAGCAGGTAGAACATGGAGTGATGGTTCATTTGCTACAACATGTAATACATATATAAATCCAGGTTCTTGAAAATCATATGCATGAGCAACATGAGACTGAATATATTGGATAAAACCTGATTCTAACACTGAATTTAAAGTATACTGTGATATGACAAATGATTGAGGAGGGCTAACTCTAGCAGCTTCTATTTGATATGATGCAAGTAATACACTTTTATGATCAGCAGCAGCTTGATGAACACCTACTCCTTCAAATAGGCCAAGTAAGTTATCAGACACACAAATAAATGCAATTAAAAGTTTATCTAGTAATACAAATGCTTATAGAATGACATGTGGTTATTTAGCAAATGTAATAACTAGGTATTTTAGGACTTCATGTACATTTAGTGCAGCTACGAATGCAAGTTGAAACTGTGTATGATGATCAAGTAGTTTTTCAGATACATCATATTCTTGATGAGCTACTGCTTGAGCGAGATGATTATCAGCAGACTTTGCCTGAAGTAGTGCTAATAAAGTAAATTATTTCTATAATGCTTCAACTTACCACGTTTGTCTATGACCAAATGATTGAACAATAGCAAATAACTCTTGAACATTGTATATCAAATAATTAACACAAAAAACCAAACAAAAAATTGTTTGGTTTTTTCTTTACTTTTTGCATAAAAAAACTAATATAATAACACAAGAAAATAAAAAGTTTAAAGCTAAGAAAACGTCTTATTAGTTTTAAATTTTTTATTTTTAATATATTGATAAATATTTTAAGTCCCTATTTGTAGCCCCTTACCCTTAATTAAGGGTAAGGATTCAGGAAAGGGTTTAATGTTTTCAATATTATTTTAAATACAATTTTATAAAATGGTAGTTAAGAAAAAAGCTATTCACAGTGAGGCTTTAATAGAAAAATTTGAAAAAATGCTGAATAAATTGAATATCAAATTCAATGATATTTCACACTATATATTAGCATTTATACATAGATCAGTAGTAAATGAAAGACCAGATTATACACCAGAACACAATGAGAGACTAGAGTTTTTGTGAGATGCTGTATTAGAACTAGTAGTTACAAATAATCTATTTAGAGATTATCCGAAAAAATCTGAGTGAGAATTAACAGATATTAGAAGTGCATTAGTTAGATGAACAAACTTAGCAAAAACAGCAAAAAATCTAAATTTTGCTGAATATTTAGTACTATGAAAATGAGAAGAATTAACATGAGGTAGAAAAAATGATTATTTACTAGCAAATGTAGTTGAGGCTATGATTGGTGCTATATATATAGATTTATGATTGGATGTTGCTACTAGTTTCATCAATATTCATATTTACCCATATGTAAATGATATAATAGAGCATAATCTAATAAAAGATTACAAAACTACTATTCAAGAATATGCTCAAGCTATTTATGAAATAACTCCAAATTATGTTGTACTGAGTGAATCATGACTTGATCATGATAAAACATTTGAAGTAGGAGTATATTTATGAGAAAAAATGATAGGAAAATGAACAGGTTCTAGTAAGAAAAAAGCACAAGAAAAAGCAGCAGAAGACTGATTTAATAACATAAAAAATTAAAAATATGCAAATACTTATAGCAATAATAATATTTTTGGAACTTATAACATACATTATATTTATTGATGTTATATTATCATGGTTACAATTAGTGTGAATCAGATTTAGACCAAAATTTATAGCAAATATAATTGATCCTCTATATTCAAAAGTAAGAAAAATAATTCCAACTACATTTTGACCATTTGATTTCACACCTATTATAATAATTCTTTTAATAATTTTTATTAAATGAGCATTATTTATAGTATTTCCTAGCCTTCCGTTTGAAATAAATAACCTAACACATTAATCCATGAAAAAAAACATTGATTACAAATTATTCTTTACTGTTATTGCACTAGTAGTTTTTTGAATGATAATGATATCAAGTGTATCTGTTTATTCATCTTTTAAACTAACAGACAAAATGGTTGCAAATTGATTGATAGAAAATTCATACAACTACTTTTATGTTATAAGAAATATGATTCATGTATGAATTTTTGTAGCTATTCTATGAATAATGACACAAATAAATTATAGTAAATTTGAAAAATATTCTAGACATATATTTTGATTCTCTGTTATACTATTACTGATGGTATTATTGATATGAATGAGTATGAAGTGAGCCAGATGATGGATAAATATTCCTTGAGTACCTTTCACATTACAACCAACAGAGTTCTTAAAAGTAGCATTTATATTGTTTTTTGCATCATTTTTTAAAAAATACAGATGATATCTGGATAATTTGAAAAAATGATATTTACCATTTATGTGATTCCTATGATGAATAGTGTTTCTAGTCTGACTACAGCCGGATTTTTGAACTATTATGGTGATAGTACCAGTAGCAGTAATAATGTATTTCTATGCATGAATGAATGAAAAACACTTACTAGCAACTGTTTGAATATGAATATTACTACTATTATCAGTCTACACTGCTTGAGATTATGATAAAGTCACATGAAAAAATAATAATACACTTGGATACATTACTCAAAGAATAGATAACTTTTTGGCAGACAATGAAGAATCAATAAAAAACAAAACTATCAATTATCAAACAGAACAAGCATTAATAGCAATAGGAAGTGGATGATTCACATGACTTGGATTTGGATGATCTATACAAAAATTTTGATATTTACCAGAAGTGCAATGAGATTTCATATTCTCAGTTATTATAGAAGAACTATGATTTTTATGATGATTAGTTATTATGAGTATGTATATGTACATTTGATATAGATGATTTTACATAGCGAGTAGAGTATCAGATTACTTTGCTAAATATACAGCTATATGAATTTCTTCACGGATACTTATTCAAACATTTATAAATGTATGAGTAAATCTAAATATAGTACCTCTTACTTGAATTACAATGCCATTTGTTAGTTACGGATGATCATCATTATTTTCACTATGATTATGATTATGAATATTACTTAGTATATCTAGAAATGTAGAAAATATTCCTAAATTTTCTAGAATAAGTAGAAATAAATTTATGTTTTAAAAAATGAATGAAAATATAACCCCTGCTATGCAGCAATATTATGAAATGAAGGAGCAATACAATGATTGTATCCTTTTTTTCAGGATGTGAGATTTCTATGAAATGTTTGATGAAGATGCTCACATAGCTCACAAAATCCTTTGAATAGCTATTACTTCTAGAAATAAGAATTCAAATACTCCTACTCCACTTGCTGGAATACCTTTTCATGCAAAAGAGAAATATTTACCATTACTTATAAATGCAGGATACAAAGTAGCATTTGCTGAACAAGTATCAGATCCAAAATTGAAATGAATAGTGAGAAGGGAAGTAGTCAGAGTAGTTACACCTGCTACATTGAGCTTGGAGTGAGATATGTATGACAATGACTCAAATAATTATATTATTTCTATAGTAGAGTCAGAAGGATTTTATGGTATAAGCCAACTAAATATTTGAACTAATAAATGGTCTACAGGGGAATTTAATTCATTTGAAAACCTAAAAACAGAATTGTACAAACTATGACCAAAAGAAGTAGTTCTAGAAAAAAAACTATTCACAGACCAAAAATTAAAAGAAATACTTGAAAAGAAATTCTCACTAAATATTTATTATTACGAAGCAACAAGTAAATCAAGAGAAAGACTACTTAGTCATTTCCAAGTACAAAATCTAGAATGATACTGAATAGAAAATAAACTCCTATCACAAAAAGCTAGTAGTATGCTACTAGAATATATGGAATCCAACCAAAAAACAGAGCTAAATTTCCTAAACAGTATATCATATACAAGCTATGACTCTTACATAAATCTAGATGAATCTACTATTCATAATCTAGATTTAGTCTACAATTTTTCTACGAAATCATCTACTATATGAACACTGTTTTGAATATTAAACAAGACAAAAACATCAGCATGAGCAGCATTACTTAGAGAACAAATAATCAAACCACTTAACAACATAGATGAAATAGAAAAAAGACACAATTTCATAGAAGAATTCACAAAAAACAAGATATTATTAGATAAAGTGAGAAACAAACTTGAATATGTTTCAAATATAAATACTATCCTGAATAGATTAGCTCTAAATAGAGCAAATCCTAGAGATTTACTAAATCTAAAAAAATCACTACAATCAATAATAGAAATATATGAAATAATTCAAAATGAATGAAGTGATAAATTAAAACAAATAATACTATAACTATGATTTATTTATTTACTTGAAATTCTGAATTTTTGGTAAAACAAAAAGTACAAAATTGGAAAAAACAATTTGTATCAAAATACGGTGATTTCAATCTATTACATATAAAAAACTTCGATACTGTAGATAATAATTTTTTGACTTTAAATATTACATCTACTAGTTTTTTATCTGAGAAAAAATTAGTAATCATAGATATAGATGCTCCAACTAAAAAAACAGAATCTGAAACTTGAGAAACTGAAGATGATTCATCGAATTCAAAACTAGATTATCTAACTAGCTTATTTGATAAAATACCTGATGATAATATATTATTAATAAGTGCAGTTAATCCAGATAAAAGAACCAAATTTTATAAAGCTATCACAAAAATAGCAAAAATAGAAGAATTAAACGTAAAGGATAATAATGATATTTATTGAGTAATAAACAAAAATTTTGATAAAAAAATATCTAGGGAAGCAATAGAAACACTAATAAATTATAAGTCATGAAATCTAAGTAAAATAATGTCAGAGATAGAAAAACTACTTATCACATTTGAATATATAAACAAAAAAGAAATAGTAGAAAACATAGTACCAGAGCTAGAAGAGAGTATTTTTCAGCTGATAGATGATATACTGAACAAAAACATAGTAGAAGCAACAAAAAAAATGAATATCATACTAAATGATGTGAATGTATATGCCTTTTATAATAATCTGCTAGCAAATCTGAGAACTAGTATGTATATATCTCATCTTAAAAACTTATGACAAAGTACTACAAATATATCAGAGGCATTAAATCTAGGAAACAAGACATTCCTAATAACAAAAAATTATAAAATAAATAACAATGAATTAAAGAGATTTTATATCAGATTACTGAATCTAGATAAAAAAATGAAGTCAGGAAAACTTATGTGAACAGAAGAAAGTGACTTCAAATATGAACTAGAAAATGAACTTATAAAGATTATATCAAGATAGTTTTGACATAATCTTTTTTTATAGTATTATAAATAAACAAAAATAAAAACACAAAATCTAGGAGAATATAATGAATAAAGAAATAATGATAGAATCTAGCAAATATTTCGTTTTCATCCCATTAGTCGTATTATTTTTGACTTTTGGATTATTAATAAATTTGATTCTATTTTGCTACCATTACGCGAAAAGCTACTCAAAAAGTAAAAGGATTGACTATTTTCACACTAACAATGTATTAATTGTTTGAGGAAATATAAATGCAAGAAAACCAAAGCAATTTAACATCTTACTTAGTAGTTACTGTGTCAGTAGTATTAATGCTGATTGCACTGTTTTACGTAGTTTAAATGGAGCTAAATATGGAAAAATATAGTAATCTAAAAGCTTACTTAGTAGTTACAGCATTAGTTTTATTGATGCTATTAGCTATGATGTTCGTATTTTTGTTTGTACTTATTGCAGGGATTATTCTATCTCCTGTGATTATACAAATTATGTTCAATGTATTAAAGAGCGAAAAATTCGTTCTATTAAAACGTTGAAAACAATTAAAAAGAGACTTGTTATTAACAAGCCTCTTTTACTATATTCAAGATTTACTTGAGATTTCTAAAAACTGTTGCGAACCCAAATATATCTCATTAGAACTACACTTAGAAAACAAATAATCTTCTACTTGCAATTTCAGTTTTTCCTCCTTTTCTATATCTGATACATAGTACCATATAGTTACGGTAACTCCTTTATCATCAGGTGTAAGCCATATATTATGACTACTACCTTTATGAAAACCAGTGTACTGCTCCTCCAATTCATCCAAAATATGTTTAAAAATAACCTTCAATCTTGCACCTTGGTCTTCCTTGTATAAATCATAACTAACAATATATTCTAGCTCTACTTTTTTTCCATGACTAGACTGAAATCTACTCAGATTTTCTATAATATTATTATGAAAATAAGAAGATGGCACTGTCAAAATAGTGTTATTATCATGATCTTTGAGCTTTACCCAAAACATAGATACTTCGATAATTCTACCCTTAATATTTTTTTCAGTTATCATTATGAAGTCACCCAAGTCTAGATTATCATTCTTGATTACCAAAAACGAACCATAGAGATTTGGATAAACAGGACCCAAAACATAGATGAAAATAAATGCACAAATAGCTAATACATAACTATTGTTCAAATATTCGCTCAGTTTACCAATCACAGGAATAATCAAACTAAGTGATACAAAAAACACTACTACAAATATCAACACATCTATCAATTTAGATGTTTTTGATGACACATTTGTTATAACATTTCTATAAAACTTATTCTCAGACACAATGTAATAAAATTCTGGATTTAACTGCACTTTATCATTACTTGGACTTTCTAGTTTTTCTGCAAATGCTTTTCTCAATTTCTTTTTTTTGAGTGGATTCGTGACTTCTTGTTTGAATTCTTTATGTTTTCCATATATTTTCAAGTTAATATAACTCATTATATGAAATGTAAATTTCGAAACATAAGCAATAGAGAATATAGCAACTACTCTCAAATGTTCATAATCGTTTGTTAATTCTGCAATTATCCAAGTAATAAAAGACAGAATATTCAATACTACGAGGATTCTTATAGAATTGTACCTCTTAGAATCATCATACCTGTATATCTTTTTTAATACTACATACTTAGCAAATAAATAAAACAAACAATGGCCAACAAATATTAATGCCAAGTTTACATAGTCAACAGAAATATGTTCAAACCCTAAAAAACTAATCAATACAACCCAAAAATCACTAAAAATATTCATCAAAAATACTCCAAAAAATTTTATGTAAATATAAAATAAGAAATATATATAAAAAGTCAATTTTTATATTGACTTTTTATATTTTTTATGTATTATCTGCCAGCTAATTTTTGGCAGGCTCATTAACATTTTTTGATAAACTATTTAAGGGGAAAAATATGAAAGTAATTAAAATACTTTTATGCTTGTTTTTTGTGATCCTGTCACAAAACTCGAGCGCAGCAAAAACACAAACACTCAAGGCAATCTCTGCCTCTGAGCAAAAACTTTTACCGACTGGAAATGTAAGTGGGAATGAGTTACCTGTGATTTTATGGGGGGCTGATATTACAGCAATCCAATCAGGCTACAAAATCCACCTACAAAACGATATCATTGCACAAATCAACGATGTTAGATCAGGTAAAACACCTTTTTTTCGTGGTACACTCGGACAAGCAGCATATGCATCTGATGCACTATGTGAAAAAAGTGATAAGTGTCTTGTCTGGTTATACAAGTACTCAGACTCGACAGGTGGTGACGGCCTGATTGTAAAAAAAGAAATCAAGAATTTTTCCGATTTATGCGGTAAAAAGATTGGTTTACAATTAGGTGGTCCACACATGGACTTGGCTTCAACAGTCAATTCAATGGCTGAATGTCCAAAAGGCAGTCCAATTCAGTATGTATGGTACAAAGACTTGGGTCTAGATAGCAAAACCAAAGAAAGTGCAGTAAATGCATTTATCGGTGGTGAGCTAGATGGCTCTTTTGGTATCACCGTAGACCTGAAAAGCGATGACGCTAAAGCTACAAATGGCTCAATCATAGTTACAACTGCTACTCTTCGTAACTCCATTACAGACCATGTATGGGTTACAAAAGAATACAGCGATGCTAATCCAGATGAAGTTGCAAAACTAGCTCATGACTTATTGATTGCAAATGAAAAAACTCGTGAATTAGCCAAAGCAAGCTCCTCTGATTGGCAAAAACTGAAAGAAAAAGGTGCAGAAGTACTGTTTGAAGCAGCAAATGATCCAAACTTCATCTCTGCAATCGGTGATATGTATTTATACGATCTCACCATGGCAGGATGGACAGGTAACTACAAATACGCTACATGTGATGCTGGTAATGGTAAAAAAGAAGCAAACTGTTTGACTTCTCAATTATCTGAAGTAACAAAAAGCTTGAGCGAAATGGGAATACTAAAAAACTCAAACAGAGCATCTCAAATCACTACTTTCAAACACAATTGGGACGGCCTGAAAAATGGACTGAATGAACAATTCGGTGTAGAAGTACAGACTTTTAAACAAGCTGATGTTGCAAGAGTGGTTTCAAAACTAGCAAGCGAAGGTCACTTGGATGATGGTTTTGTAAGTATTACAATCAACTTTGATGCCAATGATAATGACTTCAATGCTGATTTATACACACAGCAATTTAACGATACTTTCAACATCATGGCAAAAAGCAGTGGTAGTATTTCAACAATCACAGCTCATGCTGACCCATCAAAATACCTCTTGGAAAAATATGGAGTTGCGGTTTTACCTGCAAATTTTCCTAAAGCTCTAAGAGATAAATTGCAGGCACAGTATGGTAATGGTGTTGATGCACAAGTTTGGAAAAATACTCTTCAAGCAGCTCAAGATTCATCACAAAGACGTGCAAACGAGATGTTTCAAGCGTTGCAAAACAGTGTGAACTCAAAAGGTTACAATATCAGTTTTACAAATGTTGTACCTCAAGGTATGGGTGTAAAAAGTCCTATAAACGGCACTTGCAAATACTCATATCATGGAGTAGATACTGTTGAACCTTGTTTTCCAAGCAGCAGTGATATAGCTAAACAAAATAGAAGAGCCGTTTTCTCAGCCCATAACATGGACGGGGAAATTGACCTAACAACTGGCGTGCAATGGTAAAGGGAGAATAGTATGAAAAAAATAATCATACCGTTTTTACTGCTACTATTAACAGCTTGTGATATCGAGTCAAAAACGATTGAAACAGAAGTGATAGCTGGCAGTATTCATGAATGGCCAGGCAAAATCGCTGATAACGAAGTAGTCACTATCGCAAATGACTTGTTTGCTACAAATGTATTGTTATTAATTGATACAAGTGGAAGCATGGAAGGTAGTTGTGGTGGAAAGCAAAAATTTGGCGAAGCTATAAAAGCAGCTAAGGAATTTCTAAACAAGATTCCTGAAAATGCTAATGTCGGTCTTATTCACTTCGGATCTAGTTCGAAAATAGATACACCTTTAAGCACAGATAAAAATCAGGTTTTGGCTGGCATAAATAAGCTAAAATCTGGTGGTGGTACACCTATGGACAGCGCACTAGCTTGGGCAAACCAAAGTATTACTGCTCAAGCTAAAGCTCAAAAATCCAATGGTAAATATCACATAGTTATCTTGGGTGATGGAATACCTGACAGCGAGCAGATTACTGCTAAATACCTGGATTACTTCATTGATAAAACACCTGTAATGGTCCATGCAATAGGTTTTTGTGCCAATCTGGATATCTTAAAAAGACCAGGTATGGATTTCAAAACTGTGGAAAATTCTGGTGAATTATCTGAAGCATTCAAGTCAGTTTTAGCTGAGATAGATTTCAAAGGTGACATGTCACACTTGAATCTCGGTGATAGCTGGTAGTCACTAACAAGGAGCGATTAGTATTCGTACTAATTGCTCCTCATTTTAAACGAGTCCCTATACGGGAACTTTTGGAGATATAAATGTATACTGAGCAAAATTCAAATAAGGGTTTAAAAGTTGCCATATCGGTACTTTTATTATTTTTTGTAATAGCTGGAACTAATTTCTTTGGAAATTTTCAGAACAAAGAAGTATGCATAATAACTATGTGGGAACCATTGAAAAGCAAACTTTTAGCTCTGGAAGGTACAGTTGAACTTAATTCATCTAGAAATACTGACAAAGATAAAGTCGATTTGCAAATTAATAAAGCAATTCTCGATGAAAACAATCCAAAGTTCGCTTATTTAGAAACAATTATCGATGAATACTTCGATGTATTGCATAAGCTAAAAGATGATTATAAATCATCAATATGGAACAATTAGTATTCGTATTAATTGCTTCTCCTTTTAAACAAGTCCCTATATGGGAACTTTTGGAGCGTTAAATGTATCCTGAAGAAAATTCAAATACGGGTTTAAAAGTTGCCATATCGGTACTTTTAATATTTTTACTTACAGCCGGTGCTACTTTCTTTTACAAAAATAAGCTCAATGAAGAAATAACACTCAAAACAAGTGATGCTGAAAACATAAAAGTCAGTTTTCATGGTAATTTGGATGGATGGCCTGGTTATATTCCTATAGCATCAAATCTGCTTCAAAACAATTTGAGAGTAAAGGGAATAGATTTACAATGGATATCAGATAAAGGTGATTACCAAAAAAGAATTGAAGCATTGAATAATGGTGAAATCGATTTTGCGGTAATTACTGCTGATGCACATCAATTAAACAGAATTAAAAACGAGTTGATTGGTGTTGAAGTTTTGGTCATTGATGAGTCACATGGTGGAGATTCTACCATTGCTTGGAAGGATTGTGGAATATCAAAAATTTCAGATTTGAATTCCAAGCCTCATTTTAGTGCTACTAATCCTGATGGATGGAAAATGGCATATTTGGAAAATACTCCAAGTCATCAACAAGTCAGGACAATTGGTCGAGATTTCGGTGTAGATGCATTACTAAAAACTGATAAACCTTGGTATGTCGGTGGAGAGTCGGATAAAGAAATCTATGAAAAATTTCGGAACAAAGAAGTATGCATAATAACTACATGGGAACCATGGAAAAGCAAACTTTTAGCTCTGGAAGGTACAGTAGAACTTTATTCATCTAGAAATGCTGATAAAGACATAGTTGATTTACTTCTTGTCAATCGTAAATTATTGGAGGAAAATAATTCAAAGTATGCTCATCTAGAAACTATAATCGATGAATACTTCGATGTATTGCAAAAGCTAAAAGATGACAATAGTCTTTTATTGGAGCAATCCAAGTCTTTCCTCGATGAATATGCTGGCTTAAGTGGTCTATCTGATGAAGAAATTACATCGATGATAGCTGGAGTGAAATGGGTAAATCTGCGTGATAATGCAGAAAATTGGTTCGGTTTAGCTGGTCAAAAATACTTTGGTCTACTAGAAGCACATGAAAATGCAAGAAATATAATCAAGGAAGATGAATCTCACAAGGATCATTTGAAAGGATTTGATTTCACAAAAATTATCAACAGTACGATAATCCGTAAACTTTACTTGCTAGGAGGATACTCACAGCAATCGGACAAAAACACTGTTACTGATTCGCTAACTCACCCATTTAGTCAATTAACAGACGAACAATGGAATGATTTGGTAGAAGTAGGAGAATTAAAAGCAAAACCAATAATATTTCTTTCAGGAGATAGTAGTTTGAGTGAAAACTCAAATGAACTCTTGGATGAGATAATGGATGAACTCAGACATTATCCGAACTTCCGTATTGAATTAACTCCTGGTTATTTTTCAAATGCTACAGATCTCGAAGATGAGAAACAAACAGCAGAGAGGAGAGCTAGAAATGTAATGGAATACATTATCAGTAATTACAACATAGATAGGAATAGAGTGAGAGTAATCATACCTAGTCCTGAAAATGTAAAAAAAGTAATACCAATGCAAGTTAACGAATCGACTCGGTCATATGGTGGTAGATTGAGACAAGTTCATTTTATTTTAAAAAATACAGCTAGATAGCTAAGGAGTTTAAATGACTGACAGAAAGGTTCCAACCTTGTTACCTGTCAGTTCAGCAGAAGCCGAAAAATACAGAAAAAGCCGTATCATAAACAATCCAATTACTCTTGGTACAGTAGTATCAGGAACTGGCTTGTTTATGATTGGCTCTGTTTGGTTTGGTATATCAATCAAGATTTGGTCTATAGTTTGCATATTACTTACTAGTGTTGGATTAGGAAACTTGTTTTTGGATATTTTTCTACGGAAAAACAGACATGAGTTTGATTACTTGAAACAACACGAAAAGCTGAGAGAGCAAAATATCAAGGACCTATCTGATTATCTGATAAGTGAGTTCAAAGAGTTCAATCTTGATACTCCTGCTGAACAGGTAGAAAAAATTAACGATTTTTTTATCAACTTTAAAAAAGTACTAGGAGAAAAATTTTTTGAAAACAGTATTAGCCATGGCGAGTATTTAAGTATTGCTGAACAAATAAATTTAGCAGTACTAAACAAGCTAATGGAAGCTCTATCGAAGTACCGCTCTGTTCAAACGATTGATGTAGATAGTTTAAATAGATCTATCAATTCAGCTGATAATGATGCTGAAAAACAACCATTTTTAAACCAAATAAATTTAAAGGAAACACAAGAAAATGAAGTTGAAATACTAATAAACGAAGTAGAAAAGACCCTCACAGGTCTGGCTGAATTAACTGTAAAAGTAGCTAATATTTCAGATATGTCCAAAGCACTAGCTCTGGAAAACTTGAGAAATCAAGCATCTGATTTAGCAAACAAAACCAATCTTTATTTACCTGAAAAAGGGGCTTAAAATGAGTGAACAACAACAATCAACTACTGAATCTGCCACTATCGCTGACGCTAATGTATTTGCTACTGGTGGTACAGCAAATTTACCGATGGTAATCGAAACCAAAGGTGACGATGAACTCATCAATCGCGATGAGATGTCACCCTCTGATTTGGCTGAAGTCGAGAAAATTGTAGCTGGTCATGACATCATGAACACTGCTGCAAACTTGTATTACGGTGCTGCACCACAAAATGCATTCAATAGCATTTTGGATCAACTCTTAGCTGGTATTAAGACAAAAGACGCTGGTCTGGCTGGTCAATTGGCAATCGAACTCAATGACGGCATAGATTTACTGAAATTGGATCAAACCAAAGAGCAAATTATACATGGTCAAGGGAAACTTACAAAGTTGTTTTCTGGTATTATCGAAGCACTCGGTGGTATCGCTGACTATGTAAATTACCTGATGCAAAGTCAAGATACAATTGTTCAAAAGTTTGATGAGCTGGTTGAGAAATACAACAATCGCATCCAAACACTGACCAATGAAAGTGATAAACTCGATAAATTGCGCAATGCAACAATCGAGCAAATCAACGGTATCCGCATCTACATTGCAGCCGGTGAAGACATTCTGAAAAAAGCCAAAGCTGAGTACGATGAACTTGCCAAGGCTGCATTACAAAGTAACGATACACTCAAACTACAAGATGTAAGAGACATTTACCAACAAATAGCAAGTTTTGACACGAGATTTATACAGCTGAAACTTGCCTATGTGGAAGCTTCATCTGTCACTATTCCTCGTGTTCGTAGAACACAGGACGCAATCAAAATCGAAATCGAAGGCATTGTCAGAGGTATTCTATTCGTAATACCGAAACTCAAAGCCTCAATAGTCGAGCTGATTGCTCTGTACGAAACGAAAGAAGCTCAAAAAGACCGTCAAGCTCTCGATGAAGTGGAATCTAGACTGAACAAGCACACTACCGAAATCGTCGATGAAGTCGTAAATGTGGCAAAAGAAAGTCAAGGTCTTGCTTTGAAAAGAGCTCAAGAAATTGAGTCTTTGGTGGAATCTACTATTACAGCTATTGAAACTGATCGTGAAAACGAAAAACAATCAGCTGAAAATCGTCGTGCCGCCGAAGACCTGTTGCTTAAACTGAAAAATCAAGTTGACGCATCCATCAAAAAAGCAAATATGGATGCGGCTGCTGAAAAAATCTAATCATTCAATCCAAAAGAGGTATATACTAATGAAAAAAACTATTATTAGTTTGTTTACACTTATTGCTCTGTTTTCTACAGCAATCGCGAAAGCGGAAGTTCCTACTATCAAAGTCGGCTGGTCATACTATGCCTACTGGTATCAGTGGGAATACGCAAAAAGAGAAGGTATTGTGAAGAAATGGGAAGAAAAGATGGGGGTCAAAATCGACATCGTTCAAGCTTCGTCGTACACTGATTCTCTCGACCTATTTCGTAATGGAAAAATCGATGCAGTAACTATTACCAACGGTGACGCTTGGTCAGTTGCTACATCGAAAAAAGTCATTTTTCCAATTGCTGGAGACTTTTCAAACGGTAATGATGTCGCATTTTCAAACGAGTGCACAACGCTCCAAGAATGCGTGAAGAAAAAAGTGAAATTCAGATACGATAACGATTCGGTATCCGATATGCTTCTGTTTGCTTGTTTGGGTGATATTAGTGTTGATATTCGTTCTGTTGGAGCTATCCAAGCGGCAGAAAGTGACATTGTTCTAGCATTTGAAGGTGCTAAAAAATCTTCAGGTGTTACTTGGAAACCATTTGTTAACCAAGTGAAAAATGTCACTAGTCTGTGTAGCTCAGCTCAATTTCCTGGTTATATCGTTGACGGCTTAGCTGTCGATGCAAAAATGCCGGAAAATGCAATTAAAGCATTGGTTGGGATCTGGTATGAAGTCGTTGCTTCTATGAACAACGATCAAGTACTAACAAATATCGCTGCTGTGCCAAACGATTCACTTGATAGCTACAAAGATCAGTTATCAACAACATTCAGATTGGATAACCCAAAAGATGCAATTGCTTTTATGAGCTCTGATGCATTCATTCAAAACATGAGTGGTCGTGTTCACAATTGGTTGTTCTCTACCGGTCTGACTGCAAGTGATGTTGACAAAATAGGTGTCAAATTTCCAAATGGAACTGTTATCGGCAATGCCAATAATGTTTCGCTGACTTTTGATGCTAGTTATGCACAAAAAATGCTTGACGAAGGATTAATCAAGTAAATTTTTTAATCGTAAATGTGCTCAGGGATGAGTACATTTGCAAGATAGGTGAAATATGAAAAAACCACTTTTCTTAGGAATTCATGCAGACCCATCTCAAAAAAGATGGTTTGCAGTGTTGTGCAATTTATGGCCATTTATTTTTTGCTTGGTATTATATATGTATTTTGCATATTCTAGGCATCAAATAAATCCTGACGATCGATTGTTTCCATACTTCAGTCAAATGTATGAATCAATGAAGAATCTCGCATTCACCAAAGATCAATACTCAGAACAATACACTTTCTGGGTAGATACATATGACAGTCTGGTTAGGTTGGTTTCAGGAGTAAGTATTAGTGTAGTAATAGGCTTAATATGGGGCTTATACATGGGTGTATATCCAGGTTTGAGACAAATGTTCGGCACTTTTACCATTGTACTTTCTGTTATCGTTATACCTATTTTTCAACCTATTATTTCATATGTGGTTGGATTTGAAGATGTGGGTAAAGTTTCACTAATTGCATTGGGTACCGTATTTTTTATTGCTAGAGATATGTTACTAAATGCAGAAAATATAAGAAAAGCTTATGCAGTCAAAGCAGCAACACTAGGTTTGTCAGATGCTGGTATCGTTCATCGAATGGTTATACCACTTCTACTTCCGAAATGGATAAATGCTATACGTTTTAGTCTAGGTGCAGCTTGGATATTTCTTATCATGGCAGAATTTTCTACATCTGAAACTGGTCTAGGACATCAAGTAGCTATAAACAAAAGACAAATGAATATGGATATCATTATTCCGTACGGTATTTGGACAGCTTATCTAGCATATTTGATGGACTATGGTCTGAAATTAATTTACGAAAAAATCAAACACGAAGAGTAAATCAAATGGATATACAAGAACTCCGAACTAACAAACTACATATTCAAGATGTAATGCATGGTTACAATAAGCAAATCATATTGGATAATCTCGATCTATCAATTGAAAAAGGTGAACTCGTGACTCTACTAGGTCCATCTGGATCTGGTAAAAGTACACTATTTCGTCTGATTGTCGGTCAAGAATTCGTTTCAAAAACCGGTGAAGTACTAATTGATAGTAAAGATGCTGATTTTCCTAACAAACATCGTGGAATAGTTTATCAAAAATACTCTCTTTTACCGCACAAAACAGTTTTAGAAAATGTTATTTTATCCAAAGTTTGGTCAACACCGCTCTGGAAAATAGCACTTCATAGAAACTGGTGGAAACAAGAAAAGGGAAGATATATAGATGAAGCAATGGAGTTGCTAGAAAGAGTCAGACTCATTGAAGCAGCACATAAAAAACCACATGAATTATCAGGTGGTATGCAACAAAGAGTAGCAATAGTTCAAGCACTTATGGCAAAACATGATATTTTACTCATGGATGAACCATTCGGTGCATTGGACCAAAACATTCGAAGAGATACACAGTTGTATTTGCTAGAATTATGGGAAGAATTTGGTATGACTATACTATTTGTCACTCATGATATTCACGAAGCTGGATTTCTTGGGTCGCGTCTAGTGGTCTTGTCACAATATTATACCGATGATCGTGGTGATGACTTTAAAAGAGGTTCAAAAATAGTACATGATGTGTCATTTGAGCAATATTTACCTCAAAGACGCACATTGGGCTATGATGGATATATTCCACTCATAAAACCACTTTTAAGCGAAGCTGACAAAGCTGGATTGGATCCTGATTACAAACAACATGTGAAGACATTTAAGCTAAATAGCGAAAATGCCTTTCAAACGTTAACAGAAGAGGAAAACAAAAACAAAATGTAAAAACAAAATGAAAAACAAATACAAAATAGTATTGAAAAACCAAAACAAATTAATACAATCAAAAGGAGGTTAAGACTTCTAGGTTAAACCTAGAAGTTTTTTTATTTTCAAAAAGCTCAAAACTAAAATTAGTTTTGAGCTTTTTTTACGTTAGTAATTGGTGTATTATTTTTTTGAAAAAAATCGTCGAATTGAAGAGCAAGATTAGTTTCATTGTACATTCCAAAATAATCAAAAATTGAAGCCAGTGTAGTAGGTATATCTAGTATTTTACTAAATGTATTTACATATTGTAGATTATGTACACACATAATTAATAACAATTCATCAAACCTAGCATCCAAATAATCTACATCGTTTAATAATGATATTTTATTCTTCAAATATTCTTCATTTAATGTTTCTGATAATTCTTGATTATCACGACTTGCGTCTATAACTGCCATTTTTTCTATCCATGCAGATACTTTTTTCTTCAATTCTGGATTTCAAGCATATCATCCTCTAAGTATTTTAGAACATATAGATAAAATTTTATCTAGATATAGAGCAAATCATGTATCTATATATTTAGTAAACAACATATCAATCATTCAAAATTGTTTCTTGTCATTATCCAAACTATCTACATATTTATTGAAACATTCAAAAAATATATTATCTTTTTCAGAAAATTCATATTCTCAATCTATAGTATAAAATAATATTTTCTCGAAATAGTCATCATTATATCAATTATTTTCAAATTCTTCTCTATAAAAATTGATTAATAATTCATTTGCTCAAATTATTCAGATTTCACATCAATACAAATAAAATTCTTCAAGTGAATTGATAGGATTCTTTCATAAAAATGATTTTTTATTCTTTCTGTATCATCTCCATTTATTATATGCATGGGTAGCATTTAATAAATCTCATTTTTGAATGTATCAATAAACCAAATGATAGTTTGCATTTTCATCTCATAATATAACAGATTGTTCAGCAGATTGAATCAAATTATCATATTTTTTGTCAAATTTCAGATAAAAATCTATATAATTAGAAAATATAAAAGATAGATCGTCCTTGAATTTTTCATCATCAATTGTTCATTTGTCATATTCTTTACTGATAATATTAGATAAATGTTCCAATAATTCATCAGATCATACATCATTATTTACTACTTTATTTAATATGATATAAATACATAATAAATCTTTATCTAAAATAACTAAATTAGTTTCTTTTATTTTACTTATAAACTCATATGATTTTCTATATTCTACTTTTTCATACAAAAATAATCATAATATTTTAGCTGACTCACTATATACCAAATCATTTTGTATTTTAGATAAATAATGTTTGTATAAAAGTGATTTTCAGATAAGCTCAGAGTCTATATAAACTAATGTATGGATCATTTCTAAGTCTCATATATCATAGATAATTTCTAACATTTTATCTATATAAGTACCAGAATTTGAGGTATTTAATACCATAAATAAATTATCCATCCATTTTTTAGAATATTTTTTACATAAATAGTCATATGTTTCAAATCTATATTGATTTACGAATTGATTTTCTGATTCTTTTTTTACCAATACTCAATTTACTCATTGATAATAATCTATAGGTGAAATATCTAATTGATTTTCCTGTGGATTTTTCATCAAATCATAATAATCATCAATAGTTTCTTCCATTGCATCTACAACTTTTTCATCTATACTCATTCTATCATAAGTACTCAAAACTTGTAAACCCTCAATTATCTCTATTTTATCCACAAAAAAGTATATTAAAATTAAATTAAAGATATAATAAAATATTTATCTATTTTGTCAATTATATTAATAATTTTTTCACATAAAAAGACACTGTAATTTCTTACAGTGTCTTTATTTTCTCCTTTTTTTTTAAGTCCCCCTTAATAAGGGGGATGTCCGAAGGACAGGGGGATTTGTTTTTGTTTTGATTTTTAGGTGATTATATTAATTGTGGCATCACCTTGTTTTTTCTGTTGCAAGAGCTTTTTGCGTTGCTCGATTTTGACCTTGGCCATATCTAGACTCGAAGAAATACCAATACTTGCAGTTACTTCACCAAGAGAACGTTGCAAAGCATTATCGGCAACCGCTGCTTTTTGATGCAGTCTTGACTCAACACCGCTGGTATCAGGCTCATCGCCGAAATCAATGCTAGAAAGAGCTTTTGCAGCCTTTTCTTTTGCATTGGTTGTGTCTTCAAGTGATTTGAGAGTTTCCAACTTAATGTTGGATTCTTGCAGTTTGGTGTTCAGTTTTATGACTGCTTCGTCGAACTGTGCAACCTGTGGTAGGATTGTATCGAGCTCAGCTTGAGCACTAGCAATCTTTTTCTCGGCTGCATCCATCTCAACCTGCAGTCCAACAGCGATGTGATCGTTTTCAGGATCATCGTCACCGAGTACCAGATCGATGTTTTCATTTGCAACGGCGATGTTTGCTTCAGCCGATGAGATTTGAGTTTCCAGATACGACTTGCGACCACGTAGTGATGCCGATTGATCATCTAGATTATTACGTACGGTAGTAATATCTCGAATATATTGCTCGAGCTCACCGATTGAGTTCATTGCCTTTACTGCATCCAAAAATGAATGCAAGTTGGATAGAGAGATAACGCGCAATTTATCTAAAATAGATTGTGACATTTTGTTTTTCCTATATAGGTTGTTGAAATTTCAATTTACTGCGTTGTTTGAATAAAACTTTTGATAGAATTTATCTTCACCAATAATTTTCTTCAATTTTTTTAAACCATGAATCTTGTGGATTCTTGGTAAAAACTCTTTAAATAAACTACAATTTGGATTATGTCCTCCTTGTCTATCAATAGGACATCCACCAGAACAATTAGCACGCAAGTGACACTTTTTACAAGTATCATCCAAATCATGAAAATCATTCTGCTCTGACCTATCTACCAATATTTCACATAAATCATTTGAATCAGTTACATTTCCGAGTGGTTTTGTATTCCCATGTTGCATTTGGCACATGTAAATATTTCCATCCAGATAAACTGAACAAGTATTTCTACCAGCACCACAAGCTGTTTTTTGAGCATTAAAAGTCGATAAATCAGCCAATCTATGTCTGTGAAACTCTGTGTATTCACCAGACAAAACAGCAGACTCAATCAAGTCATAACACTCTATAAGCACTTGTGCAACTCTCAATCTGTTGAGCTCACCACCTTTTTGGAAAGAATAACGAAAACCTAGATTTTCGTCAATCAACCATTTAGTGAAATCAACCAGACCTTCAATATTTTCATCAGATATAACAGTGAGAATATATGGATTTACTCCATTTGTTTTCAATTTCTCAATATTTTTTCTGACTTTTTCGAAACTACCTTCACCATTTACTAAGGGTCTAGATTTGTCTTGTACTTCACCGATCCCATCCATAGAAACAGATATACCATTTTTTGGCTTCTTTACGAACTCAACTACTTGAGTTGGCAAGCTAGCTAATCCAGATAACATAGCTATTTTCAAGCTACAATCCAGACTCGCTAATCTATTCCTAGTTTCTTCAATCCAATCATGAATAGAAGCAAATCTCAGAACAGGTTCTCCACCTGCTAGACGAAGAGTTATTTCCCTAAGTCCTTTATTTTGAGCTGTCCTGAATAACATATCAGCAAAATCATTCAACATAGCATCATGCATGTGCTGATCCTTTTTTACTACATGGCAGTAAGTACAAGCCATATTGCATTGATCAGTGACATGAAGCCATATCGAAAGAGTCTTTGGATACTTGTTTGTTTCAACATTTTTATCGTTTAATACACCTCGTTTTTCTAGATTGTAAAATGCTATAGTTTCATTCTCTGTCAGAGTATCGAAATTTATAACACCATTTAATTGTTTAGATAAAACATTTAGTTGTAATTGGTTAAGAACTTGCAATGAATCTCTTGGATTAGATGCATGCGGATTAACTACAACATAAAACCCATTTCCTAATTCTGTTACAATTCGCTCTTTCACATTTACTCCAAAATATTTATCTAGTTATCAGGACGGACACTTTTTTTGTATCAGGACGGACACTTTTTTTGTATCAGGACGGACACAGTTTCGTATCAGGACGGACACAGTTTCGTATCAGGACGGACACACAGGTCCGTCCCTACTATTGTTTCAATTAATCGTTACTGGAATCACAATTACAATCGCAATCACAGTCACAATCACAATTTGAATCAGCTGGTTTCGAATCATCATCATCGTCATTCGAAGATGAGCTACCAAAATCAGGAGCTTCTTCAGGCTCTGGTTCAGGTTCTGGTTCTGGATCACGACTAAATATGCTCGATTCAGAACCACCTTTAGAATCATCTTCTTCTGGTTCATCGAAAATACTTCGTTCAGAACCGCCACCATTACTACTTACACCCAAATCAATTTCAGAACCACCACCTTTAGTAGATTCACCGAGATCTATCTCTTCACCTCCACCACTAGTGTTTTGTTGCTCATCGTTGTTTGAGTGATGTCCATAGTCAGGTTGACGATTAGCATCACCATTATCATCATAATGATGGTGATGGTGTACCTCACGGTCATCATCAGCCAAAATACTACCCAAAACTAGACCAGTAGTGAAATCACTACCACTATCACGTTCATGAATTACTGTGGTATGATGAACAACTGGTGGATCATTTCGACCACTACTATAATTTTGAGTCGTAGAAGTTCCGCCATGTTGACCTTGACGATTTTCTACTGGCTTTTCTGGTTCTACTTTACTTACTTGTTCAGCAAAGCCAGATTTTCCAGCAGTGTAATCTGTATCGATTTTTACTTCAGTTTCTTCATTTCTCAATGAATCACGCTCGATGTCATTCATAATATCGAACAATGCTTCAAATTTCCGAGCAAGTTCGTAAAAATGAACTGACATCTGCTCATATTCATCAGCAGAAAGTTTCGGATTATCAGTATCATTTCCACCACGAATCAACGAATCGAGATTTGCAGAGTATAAATCGAAGTTCGATCTTACTTTTAGCATTCTAGCTAATAAATCACCCTTTCTTTTCTCAGACTCAAGTTTATTCAACTTGGCCTTCAAAATGGCATATTTTTCATCGAAAGAATTAATAGCCGTTGTGCAACGAGCTCTTTGAGTCTTAGCAGATACTTGTGCCTTACGTTTTTTAGCACGATTAGACAAAACTATAGTTAAAACCCAAAATAGGATGAATGCAACAAATATTGAAACTATCCATCCCAACAAACTCCATGCTTGAGAATTATCAGCCGCTTGATTAATTACTAATTGTTTAGCATTCTGCTGAGCCAATGGAATAGAGTTCACATCTGCTGCAGAATTCAAACCAGCAATAAAACCATCAGCAACCAATTTATCACGAAACATTCCTGCCATTACGTTTTGAACTTGTTTTTCAAGCGGATCAAACTTACTTATTAAGCTATCACCATAAAACCAGGCCATTTTACCAGCGCTTGGAACATAATAGAAAACCATCAGGTTGTTTTTCATTCCTGAAGAACCACCTTTCCAGCTTCCGCATTTTTCCAGAGCACTGTTTTTTAGAGCAGCCAGACTTTGAAAACCTTTTAGGTCTTTTAATATTCTGACTTTTACATCAACACCTTGCTGAACCAGCTTATTTGCAGCAGTTTCTAACTGGGCAGATTTCGCTGATTCTATGCTTCCAGTTTCGTCATAAATCAAGTCACTGCAATAATTTGCAGCAAATGAATTACTAAAAAACAAAAAAAGCAGTAAAGCAAAACTATATTTGATTTTACTCATTGTTTTTCCTCACTATTTCAAAAAATTTTAATGAACTTCTCCAGCAAAATACCAGATTGGCGAGATGATACATAAAATATTATATTTGTCAATATATTTTTTATCAATTAAAAAGACACTGTAAGCTAGTTACAGTGTCTTTATTTTCTCCTTTTTTTTTGAGTCCCCCTTATTAAGGGGGATGTCCGTAGGACAGGGGGATTTGAATATTTTGTAATACTACAAACTTGATTCAAAATCATCATTTTATATTTGTTTTTATTAATTTCTCGAATTAGGTAAGACATACAAATACTATAAATGATCAGCATCAGACACTGAATTAACAGCACTAAAGTCAAAATCCAAGCCCAAATTCTCAATAACTCTTTCTGAATAGGGAACTGATTTAACTTGTAGATGATTTAATCCATAAACATTGCTAGTATCAACTTCTCCAATTCTACCAGTATAATGCAAATCTTGAGTATCAGGATTTTTTGAATCTTGAAGTATTTCATTCATTACACTGATCAAAAAACTAATATTATC
The DNA here is from genome assembly GCA_943356435.1 of Candidatus Altimarinota bacterium. Classification (GTDB taxonomy): domain Bacteria; phylum Patescibacteriota; class Gracilibacteria; order BD1-5; family UBA6164; genus UBA6164. The sequence goes on along the minus strand of CALREY010000003.1, from coordinate 53,166 downwards.
TGAAATGTTTGTAAAATCTTCTATAACAATTTCATATTCGCCAGAAAGCAATTTAGAGTATTCAGGATCTCTGCCTATTCGTAGAATATTTTCATATAATGATAAATATTTATCGAAATCACATTTCACACCTGATAATTCGTTTAACAATCTTTCTTTTTTGAAAGACTCAGATAATACACTTAAGTCTTTGTATAACAAATCATGAATAGTATTGAAACTGTTAATCATATACAAACAATATTTTTTTGCTTTTTTTGCTTTTGATTTTGTTTTGAAATATTTTATTTGATTACTAATCGTTGATAAAATAAACAATACAACGACTAAAACTAAAAAACCTTTAATCGTAATAAATACAAAATCACATACCTTTTCATACACATCGTTTTGACTGACTGAAATATGTTTGTCATTCAGATTTTTTGCAGGTTTATTCAAATTATCCAATGTTTTATACAAATCTGCTATTAATACATTAGTGTTAGTGTTATTCAAATCAATATTTATCTGACTTGAAACCGGCAATTCTACATTCAATTTGTTTGAAACATTAGTGCTAGAAAAATTAGCAAAGTAATTATTTACAACAAATAAAATATATAGAATAGTTAAACATGCTTTAAATAGTTTCATTGTGTTTACCTATATTCGAAAAATTTTAATGAGCATCTATATAAAAATAGATTAGATATTTGTATTGTACATAATATTTATTAATTGTCAATAGTATTTATAAGTTAAAAGGAGTGAGACATTTCTGCCTCACTCCCTTAAATCAACTGTCGAACTTCAATAGATGATTGTCGTCTATGATTTTCTTCAGTTTTCCTGCATACTCTGGATCTTGCGCGTAATTGCCCAGATGCTTGATTAAAGTATGAGTACCGGAGCCTTTAGAAACATATCTCCTTAACTCTTCGTAATCATCATTCGACGCGTAGTTACTCAAATAATAACGAATACCTTCGCCTACACGATTAAATGACTTGTAAACCATTACTTTTCGTACTGATTTATTCTTACGAATTACCTTTACTGTTTTAACACCAAACAAGTTCTTCCTATCTTTTGCGAAATTTGATGTACCCCAACCAGATTCATGAATAGCCTGAGCTAAAACAAGACTAGCTGGAATCTTATCCGCAATTCCACCTACGCGATCTTTTGCCATTTCTATTTCAGGTAAAATACTAGAAATAAAATCCGTTTTTTTATTCACGAATGCAAATGATGTATCAGGAATAATGATGAGAAAAAACAAAATAATTGATGTTAAAAGTCTCTGTCGAATTTCCACATGGGATCCTCCATATTACTAAGAAGTCTTTACTATACTCATTTTTTTCTATTTTAAAAATTTTTTTTACAAAAAAACTAGTTTTTCTTAACTAGTTCTTAAAAATAGATTTTACACTTCCACATCCAATCAAACATATTTTGGTCTAAAGAAATCCTTGGTAAGTAGATAAAATATTACTCCTGCAATTGCTCAAAATAAGTGTCAGTACAAACTTATACCTGGCATAAATCATACTCATACATTTATTACTATCGCTGTTATTCATCATTTATACTCAGGATTATTTCTAGATCTCAGTTCCAAAGTATAATACGATAATAAAGCCATACAAAATCAGCTTATTCATACAGTATTTACATCTGTTAACAAAGTAACTAAAGCTCATATAAATATAGTAGTAAACACAAAAAATATTATGTATTTAGTCTTTCACATAAGTCACTCAACAATATTTCAAAAATAAAAAACAAAAATAGAATTGGATAACAAATGTAAAAATCAAATATGCAAAAAAGTACCAGTAAAAAACTGTAAGAAATATATATGATATGCTCACTGTAACAAAAACTCATTGCTAATACCAAAAATATACAAACTAGGCATAAAAGTGGCTAAAATAGTTGCTATAAATGAGATAATTATAAGAGTATTTGAAACTGTTAATCTGTTGTTCATAAATTATTTTTAAATCTAAAATACAATATCAATCATATTATTAGCATAGGAAGTGTAAGTATTTCTCACATAGTAAAATATCACATTATATATCATATATGTAGATCTGGTGTTCTAAAAAATATTTCTACTATTAGTCTAAATATAGCATAAAATACTAGAAATAATGCTCATATTTGTCACCTGTGATATTTATCATTAAATATATTATTGAAACTGGTATTTCATTTTATCATCCTCTTATAAAAGAATAACAAAACAAAATATAAAACAACTCATTCTAAAAATGCTTCCAAAAGTGGTGAAGGGAAATATCATATACCATTTTTTTCTACTGCAAGTATTCAATTATAAGGTGAATATCAAAGAAGTTCTTTATTTAAGTAATTTCATATTCTCCCTAGTCAAAGTCATATAGGTAAAATCAAAGTGATTTGATCAGCAAGTACCAAGAAATTTATCTGAAATCTCCTAGAAAACACATACATAGCTAACAAAACTCAAATTACTCAACCATGAAAGCTCATCCCTCACTCCCAAAACTTGATTATATTAGCAGGATGGGATAAATAACTAGAAAAATTATAAAACAAGATATAACCTAGTCTTCATCACACTACTACCCCCAAAAATATATACATAAATAAATTATCCATTCTCTCAAAGGGGATAATTCATCTATTTTTTATTATCTGATATCATGCCATAAATCACAAAGCGTACATAAGTCAGTAATAAGTAGGAGAAAGAGTTATTCAAAATATATGTAATTCAAAAATAGTCATAAGTGGTTTGGTTATTTTTCTATATAATCAAATATTTTATTAAATTGTCAATATTTTATATTTCATCTATATTTTATTTATATAAAGCCATTTTTCAAGTATTGACTTTATATTTATTTAATTAGTAGTATATAATATTTGACATTATTATTATTTTATGTTGTAATATATGTACGGAAATAATTTAAGTATACAAATATTTAAATGTCAAGCTATATATAAAAGTATTTATGACTGCAATTGTAAATATTTATTCCCATTATATGTAAAAAATGATTATTTAAAACAAATTATTTCAAAAATAAAGTTATTATGAAAACAACACAAGACTTTAAAAGGTTTTTGTCAGAGTTGATGCTATGAATATTCCTGGTAACAAATATAAATCCCGTACCAGCAATAGCAATAGCGCAATGAGAATCTGATAAAGTAATATATCCTTTGAAACAAGTCTCAAAACTCGAGTGTAGATTCAATGATTTTTCCGAACTTACAGATGATTGTAAGCAGGAATTACCGATTCTACACACTAGCGACTATCAAAAGTACGCTACATTAAATTGAGGTTATAATGATTATACTAGACTTTATACAGTTTTATGGTGAGCAAGTTATAAATACTGATGGGATATGTGATACGGTTGACATATTGGAACAGATATAGCAACTGCAAAATGAACTCCTGTCTATACTATTGCTGACTGAAAAGTAACAACTGTAAAAAATGGTGTAATGGAATGAAATTATATTACAATAGAACATACAATTAAATGAAAGAAAATATTTTCTACATATATGCATCTATCAAAAACAGATGTAACAGTAGGACAAACATTAACAGTTTGAACTAAAATATGAGAAGTATGATCTACATGAAATAGTACAGGTAATCATTTACATGTACAAATAGATTTGGATACAACAAATGTACACCCATTTTATTATGGATACAATTCTTGTCCATATAGTTATTACAAAATAACTGAAGAATGAATATGTTTTAATGAATTGGCTCAAAATACTATTGATCCATTAAAATTCTTTGAAACTTCTTGAGCAGTATTAGATAATATATCTACTCAAACAGTTACAATACCAAAATCTTCTACTTCAACAAATACAAGTACAAAAACAAATACTACAAATAATAGTTCAAATGACTTAAGTATATTTGATAGAACTGTTTATATTTGATACGATGAAGAAGATATTAAAAAAGTACAAGAAATCTATCAAAAAATAGGTATTTATAAATGAGCAATAAATTGAAAATATGAAGATGTTGAGGATTCAGTATTCCAATATCAAGTATCTAAATGAATATTAGCTAAAAAGAGCGATAGCTGAGCTGGATGGTTTGGCCCAAAAACAAGAAGCACTACAAAACAAGATTATTTAGCATATTTAGCTGGATGATGAACAAGTATAACTAGTACAACAAACACTAATACAAATACAAGCAATAATAATAATGTACAAGTAGTCGTATCAAACAAAGTAGAAACACAAAAAATAGAAAAAACAAACTTGATGTCTAGAGAAGAAATAGAAAAAAGAGAAGTAGAAGAATTTCTGAGATTGTATAACATCGACTTGAGACTAATAAATCAATGATGAAATATACAAAAATGAAATACAGAAACTCTGAAACTAAATATTACAAATAGAAAATGAGTAGCTTTCAAATGAGAAATGCCTGGAGGTATGACATTTGTAGTAAACACTGAAAAAGTAAATGTATTTCCTGAAAAATTATTCTTTTTCACAGACTGACAAAGAGATATTAAACTTACATGAGTAAAAGAATGAGATACAAATTTGTATGTAAAAGTATGAAATCAAGTAATCAAAACTATTTCTCTAAAAGTTTACAACTCTCAAGTAGCTCAATACCCAAAAAGTTCGAGTATTATATGAGCAAATAGTACAGTACTATGATGAAAACAAACATGAGTAGTAGTGTTCAAAGATGCTAATAATAAAAATATGATCAACTTGAAGTATGGATCTACATACAACATAAAAGCGTCAGGTGACAACAAAATATGTATAAAACAATGAAGTATAAAAGATTTAAAAAAGATTTATACAGTATCTTGTAATGAAAGTGATTATAAAAATGAAGCAAATTTTACTTATGATAATACTGTTTGATGAATGTTAGTATTTGACTACAAAGCTACTTCAAAAGACTTCAATATAGTAGTAAAAAATAACTATGATTGAAAAATATTATCAGAAAAAAAATACACAGTAACAAATCCTAAATGACTAGCAAGTAATTACGAATATAAAAATGAAGTAATATCTATGTTAGAGCAATGAATAGCTGATTGAATAAATAAATGATATTTCATGGAAGCTAGATGATTGACTCAAAAAGATGCACTTACATGGATAGAAAACTCATTAACAAAAATACAAAAAAAAGTATATGACAATCAAACAAATACTACAATAAACAACAATTTATACGATATAAAAACAGCTAAACTAAATGCAAGTAAAAGCAAAACTATTACTAGATTAGAATTCTTGAATCTGAGTTACAAATATCTAGTATTAAATCCTGCATGAGCAGGGAAAAAAACATACAAAGATATAGATGAAGAAACAAGTAAAAAATTAGCACAAATTTTTGATGAAAAAACTACATGGAAAGATCAATTTGGTCAGAGTTATTTCAGACCAGATTCTGAGATAACTAGATGAGAATGAGCTTATCTATTATCTAAAACATTAGAAAAAAATGCACAAGCATATCTAACACTTAAATAGTTTAAATATTAATAATTTAAAAGTCCTATGAAAAATAAAGCTAACAAATCTCACCACAAATCAAGACCATTTAACACAAGTGAAATGAGCCAAGATATTGAAAGAGAACATGAATTATTCATGAAAAGGTTAATTGAGATACTAGGTTAATTGAGGTAATAGTTAAATATATATTTTAATTTTTAATTATAGAATTATGAGTAATATAGAAACACAAATTTTCTATTCAGATAGAAAACCAAATCTAACTGAGTCACCCGTATATAGACAAGGTGATAAAACAAAATTCAGTGTAGATAGAGCATTGAGCATGTCGCAAGACGTGACTAGAAAGCTAGAGAACCAATTCTTCTCAGAAAAGGAACAAGCAATACACAATGCTAGAATTGAGTCTGAAAAACTTTCAGACGAGCAAGAAGTAAATACAATAGAAGCACAATTGGCAGCTTATTTCTGAAAAAATACATATGACAAAATGATGCAACTAAACAAAAAACCTGCATTATCTATAGAGTCTGTTTTATCTAGATTTGATGTTCTAGAAGCAGCTTAATATGTATTTGATAATATATTTGCAGTAATTACAAATACTTACATAATATTTTTACATTTGAAATAACCCTTAATCGAGACATTTAAACATGTCTCTATTAAGGGTTTTGTTTATTATAATAAGAATTATTCTCATTATTTATTTGATTTATTTTAGTTTTTGTGTAGAGTTGAGGAAATCCCCCTATCCCTACCCTTTCCCCCCAAGGGAGAAAGGGAATAGAACAAATTGTAGCTTCTTCTCTCCCTTGGGGGGAGATTGAGAGGGGGATTATTTCTATAAACAATAAACATGCAAACAATATTTATCATATACTGATCTACATGAGACTTAGCGAAGAGGAAATTATTTCCAGCACTTTATAATATTTTCAAAGACAAAAAAGAACAAAACATAGATATTATAGCTGTTGGGAGGAGAGATTTTTCAAATGAGGAATTTATCCAATATATAGATACAGAAACAAGTGATTTTATAGAAAAAGAAGCTGATTTTAAAGCATTTTTGAATACAATTACATACTCAAAAGTAGAACTAACTAAAAGCGAAGATTATAGCAAATTGAGAGGAGATATAAATAAATACGAGAAAAAAGAAACACAAGTAATATTTTATTTATCTATTTCTCCAGAGTATTTCGATGCATTTGTAGATAATTATAGATACATAGATATCAAAGATGCAAAAATCATATTTGAAAAACCATTTGGTACAGACCTAGAAACAGCAAAAAAACTCAATACTAAAATCATGGAAGTATTCAGAGAAAAACAAGTATATAGAATAGACCATTATGTATGAAAAGAAGCAATTCAAAATATATTAGCATTCAGATTTGCAAATATCATGTTTGAGCCGATTTGGAACAATAATTATATAGATAATATTCAGATAACGGCTTCTGAAACAGTCGGAGTAGGAGATAGATGATGATATTATGATAATAGTTGAGCTCTGAGAGATATGGTGCAAAATCACCTATTTCAAGTACTTTCACTAGTAGTTATGAATCCACCATCTATGATAGATAGTGAATGAATCAGGCAAGAAAAACTAAAGGTATTTAGAAGTATCAAGCTATGAAACGACTATGAAAAAAACATAGTATTTGGTCAATATGACTGATATCTATGAGAAAAAGATGTAGCTCAAAATAGCAGAACAGAAACATTTGTAGCGATGAAACTAGAAGTAAATAGCTGGAATTTCATATGAGTACCTATATATTTAAGAACTGGAAAAGCACTTATAGAAAAATCTACACAAATAGTAATAGAATTCAAAGAAGTACCAGACATATTATTCAAAAAATTCTGACCAATCTCAAAAAACAGAATAATCCTAGAAATACAACCAAATGAAGGAATAGATATACATTTCAACATAAAAGAAAACTGAAACAGCAAAGAAGTAGAAAGAGTGAAATCAAAATTCATAAAAGAAATAGAATCAAAAGAAGCCTACGAAAAATTATTAGAAGACGCTATAGTATGAGATAAAACACTATTTACAAGTTGGGAAATGCTAGAAGAAACATGGAAAATAGTAGATAATCTAGTAAACTGCAAAAATAATTGTCCAATAATACACAAATACGAAAAAGGCTCAAATGGACCAATAGCTAGTGATATATTATTAGAGAATGATAGAAGGAAATGGTATGGGTAAGTATAGGATGTAAATTTGAATATGTACTCTGGTTTTATCCCATCGGCCTAAAGGCCACTTCCCTTGGAAAGGGAAGAAATATTTCTGCCCCTTCCAGGGGAAGTCCCCGCAGGGGGTAGGGGTAAAACCAGAGTACATATAAATATATTATAGTATCTAAATTACAAATTATATCCCAAAATATGCAAACAATAACAAACAATAATCCAGAAACTCTAAAAAAACAATTTAATAATTATATATTAGATTGTTTTAATAGTCTGCAAAATAGAGACAGAATAGTCATATGATTATCAGGATGAAGCTCTTTGAATATATATTATGCAGAGTTTGCAAATATATTTGAGAATATTGATTCTAGTTTGAGAGACAAGATATATTTTTGTTTTTTGGATGAGAGGGTAGTAGATTTCGATAGTATAGATAGTAATTACAAACTAGTAAAAGAGTTGTTTCTAGCTGAATTAATAAGCAAATGATATGTAAAACAAACTCAAATACTCTTGCCAAATTTCAATTTAAATGACTATGAAACAGATTATTTCAATCAAGTGAAACATATAGATATATGACTTTTTTGAGTATGACCTGATTGTCACACTTGCTCACTTTTTCCAAATCATGCATTACTCAGAGATACGACATTTTGATACTTGAAAATATCTGATTCACCTAAGCCACCAAGTGATAGAATAACTATATCTGTAAATATGTTATATGACATAGATTTCGCATCTGCATTTTTTATGTGAGAAGGGAAGATAGAGGCTTATAATAAATTTATGGATGAGAGTGTGAGTAGTGATGATTGCCCTATTAAATTAGTTAAGAATTGTGAGAATTTAATTATATTTAGTGATTTAACATAATTTTTATGAAAAAGATTTTTATACTATTATTAACGAGTTTATTCTTATTTTCTTGTACAAGTAAAAATGAGCAAACAAACACTCAAACTTGAAATACTGTAATAGAACAACAAAAAACTATTCTAGCGCTATGAGATAGTTTAACTGCTTGATTATGAGTAGATGTAAGTGATAATTACCCTAGTAAATTGGAGAAAAAATTAACACAAAATTGATACAAATACAAAGTAGTAAATGCATGAGTATCATGAGATACTTCAGATTGATTGAAATCTAGAGTATGATTGTACTTGGAGCCAAAGCCAGATATAGTAATACTAGTAATATGAGGAAACGATTGACTTAGATGATTATCTACTAGTGATTTAAAAACTAATATAATAGAAATAATAGACGCATTTCCACCAACTACAAAAATAGTATTATGATGAATGGATATACCTATGAATTTGTGACCAAAATACAGAAATGAATTCAAAAGTATTTACAAAGAAATAAAAAAAGAGAAAGAAAATATATATTTAATAGACTATTTTTTAGAATGAGTATGATGAGTAAGAGAATTAAATAATAGTGATAAAATACATCCGAATAGTGCATGATATGATATAGTAGTGAATAATCTATACAACTTTTTGATAAAAAATAATATTTTAGAAAAATAACATAATTAAATGATAAAAATAAATAAGTTAAGTAAAATATTCTGAGAAAACAAAGAAAAAGTAGAGATATTTCTAGATATGAGCATAGAAATAAATTCTTGAGATTTTATCTCAATTATTGGACCAAGTGGTAGCTGAAAATCTACTTTTTTAAATATGCTATCAGGTATAGATACAGATTATTCATGAAATATAGAAATATTTTGAACACAATATAATAATATGAGTGAAGATGAAATAACTCTTTTTAGATGAAAAAATATTTCATATATATTTCAAAATTTCAAATTGATAGACAATCTAACACTGAGAGAAAATATAGATCTAATAATAGAACTAAACTGACTTGAAAGGAATTTTTCTACAGATGAAATACTAGAAATAGTATGACTAAAAAATAAAAGTGAAAATTATGTATTCAACTTAAGTGGAGGTGAGAGACAGAGAGTTGCTATTGCTAGAGCTTTTGTCTGAAAAACAAAATTATTATTAGCAGATGAACCAACTGGTTCTCTAGATCAAAGAAATAAAAAAATAATAATAGACCTAATAGAAAAACTACATAACAAAACAAAAAATACAATCATATTAATAACTCATGATACTGAAGTAGCAAACAAATCAGATACAGTATATGAAATGAAAGATTATAATCTAGTAACAAAATAATATGTTTAAAAAATTTATAAAAATCATATTTTTCAAAGAAAAAAAATACTTTCTATTTATATTTATAGCAGTATGTTTGAGTATTTTTTCATATATTCTTTCAAATAATGTAATACTAGGTGTAAAAGAATACTTGAAACAAGAAACTAAGCCATTAGTCTGAGCTGATATAGTGATATCAAAAGATGAACCAATAGATACGAAATACTTCAGTGATTATATCAAGTATTTCAAACAAGCTAAAACAATAGAAATTAATTCTACTATTTTTGATAAAAATAATAAGTCTATATTGTATGAAATAATTTATCATAGTGACAATTATCCATTTTATGATTCATTTTCTTATGACACTATTCATAGTGATTGATTTGCAGTAGTAGATAAATTGACTTATGATACATTTTGAGATTATATAGAAATATTTGATAAAAAAATAAAGGTTAAATGAATAATAAATAAAAAGCCTCTATGAGAAATATCTCTATATACAAATGAAAAAAATATATATCTACCTATAGAAATATTAGACAAAGAATTAAATGAAACTAATTCTAGAATGACTTATAAATTATACTTAAATTTTTTAGATAAATATGATGAAAAAATAGTACAAAGTATAAAACAAATATGAGAAACTAAATCCTATAGAGTCAGAACAATAAACGATAGACAAGATAGTATTGGTCAAATAAGTGATAGATTTTATTTATTTATAAATTGATTTAATCTAGTAGTATTTATCCTCACATTTTTTATTATCATATTATCACTTGAGAGTTTTTTCAAAAAAAATAAAAGCAATTTTTGATTATTAAATATATTTGGTTTAAGTAAATCCAAGATATATTTATATAGTTTTATGTCTATTTTATCTATATTTTTATTTGCATATATAATATCTATATTATTAAATTATGCTATTCTTGAACTATTGCAATCTAGATTTACATTTTTCTCTTTTTTCGATGAATCATATTACAAATGATTTCTTATCATGCTAGTATTACTAATTGTTTGATTATTTTCACCTATTTATAAAATAAGAAAAAGTAAAATAAACGACTTATTAAAAGATACTAGTGATTTCTCCAATTTCACGAAAAAAGATTATATTATATATTTATTACTGATTTTTTTCTGATTTTTCTTCATAAATTTTATTTCATGAGTAGAAGTATTTTATAGTATTATTTTTACTATTTCTAGTTTGATTATAGTAGTATTATTTTATATATTTATCAAATATTTACTCGATTTCAATTATAATATCTTATCCAAAAAAATATCTAGTTTCTATTTATTTGATGCTATTCGTTCTACTATTAAACCTGGAAATATATCTTTTCTAATTGTATTTTCTAGTATTGTATCATTTTTGAGTATATTTATATTTTTTGTATTTTCATGAAGTTTTATCACATATTTGAATAACATAACAAAAGATAGTAATGATATGTTTGTTATAAATGTTCAAAAAATTGATATAGAAACTATAAATAAATATTTTGTAAGTGATGAAATATTTGAAATAACAAATTTGAGAATAAACAAAATAAATGGGAAAAATTTGAAACAATATTTCAATACAGACAAAGTAAGTGGTGAATATACACGTGAATTTTTCTCCACTACTAAGAAACTAGATAACAAAATAATACAATGAAGTGAATTAAAAAAATGATGAGTCTCAGTAGATATAGAATTCGCAAATAGACTATGACTGAAGCTATGAGACAAGATACAATTCACAGTAGCATGACTAGAAAAAGAATTAGTAGTCACTAATTTCAGAGAAGCAATTAGAAACTGAACCAATCCATTTTTTTACTTTATGCTCGATACAGATGATTTCTCTAAGTATCCGAAATCATACATATTATCATATAAACAAAGTGAAAAAATAAAGGATCTAGAAACTATATTAGCAAAAGAAACAAAATCAAATCTGACATTTATAAATACAAAAGATATAATAGATATAGTATTATGAGTAGCAGATAAAATATTAAAAGTAGTATATTTTTCTCTATTTTATATATTTATATTTTCATTTATAAGTTTTTTGGTTTCTATATTATTCTTAAAAAGCTTCAAAGAATACAAAATAAAAATACTACATATTCTATGATGAATAAAGAGGAAATTATTTCTATGAGTGAAATTTGAATACTTTTATTTGATACTTATATGATTGATATTTAGCCTAGTATTTTGATCTATTATCTTATTTATAATATTCTCATTTATAAATTATTTCGATATATCATTATTTTACTATTTTTCTTCTATATTATTTTTGTTTATCATATTTTTACTCGTAAATCTATTTATATATTTTTATGGAAATTAATAAAATAGCATAAGTTAATTAATCCCTCCCCATTGAGGGAGGCCTTTAGGTCATCCCTTTTAAAAAGGGAGAAATTTTTATAGGAGCGATTTTATAATTTTTAAAAAATTATTAATATTATTTTTTGAAGTCTCTTTTATTATATAGGTATTTTCATAGTTATTTATTTTATATTTCTCCCTTTTTAAAAGGGAGTACCCGGAGTGCAACGAAGGGGGAGGGATTAGAAAAATAAAACCACTATCAAATTTGATAGTGGTTTATTCTTTATTTAATCAATATCTCATCATTTATAGAATACTTTATCTTTTAAGATAATCATAAATTGTTTATAAAACAGCTTCAACTCATCTATTAATAATGCATCTGCGGGGATTCTACCTAGATGATCTGCTATTCAGACTAGTATCAAATCACGGAAATATTTATGCATCATGAGTTTTCTAGATTTGAGTGGTCTCATTTTGATTACCTTGAATATTCTTAGATGATTTTGTATTAACCAGATTATTTTTTTGCTAGAATTGTTTGGAAACTTGTATTTTTTCAGTATTTCAGCTACTTTTATAGCTCATAGTGTTTCATGATTATAATAATGCACATTTCCATTTTCATCTATTCTGTAAGTCTCATATTTGGATACATCGTGCAATAACATAGTCCGATAAAAGTCTAGCTTTTCTAGATAGTCATATCTGATTATCTCATCATTTCATTGCATATCACTCAAGACTAATCCATTATCAAATACATTATTTAACTCTCTAATAGTCATCAAAGTATGCACCCATACATTTCACTCTAGGTGGTGTCATGGTCATCATAGAGTCAGCTCCAGATTATCTACATCTGATAAAAATATCTTAAAAAATCAGATAGTTTTCAAGTCATTTAAAGCTTCTATATTATTTTTCAATAACAATATCTTATCAAATTCCTCTTTTATCCTCTCTATACTTATATTTTTTAATAATCATATATTTAGAGAGAGTATTTCAAATGTATCAGTCAAAGCATTTTCAAATCAAAACTTGTTTTTTATCCTGATATACCTAAGTATTCTCAGAGCATCTTCATTTATCCTATCACTAGGATTTCATACGAACCTGATTAGATTATTCCTAATATCATCTATACCATTTTGCGGGTCTATGTATTCACCCAATTCTATATCATAATATATAGAATTACAAGTGAAATCCCTCCTAGCAGAGTCCAAATCTAAACTATCCGTAAACTCTACTTCGACAGGTTTTCTATTATTCAGTATTCATATATCTTGCCTAAAAGTCGTGATTTCAAATACTTCATCTCATTCATTTACTATCATAGTGCCGTATTTTTTTCATACTTCTTTTATCACATTGAGTTGCATAGCTATCTCGCTAGGTAAAGCATCCGTAGCCAAGTCTATATCTCCAGCATATTCATGTCACATGATTTTTTCCCTAGTAAATCAACCGACAATATATATCTTTTTGCCGATTTTAGCTAGTTTGTGAGAGATGGATTTCAGGTTTTGCATAGATACTTTTAACAATAATTGAGAATAGTATAGCAAAAATAACGGTATAATCTAAATTTTTGTGTACTATTATTCTAATCCCTCCCCCCTGCGGGGTACTCCCTTTTAAAAAGGGAGAAATTTTTTACAATTATGATTTTATAGTTTTTAAAACATTATTAATATTATTTTTTGAAGTCTCTTTTATTATATTAGATATTTTCATATTTGTTTATTTTATATTTCTCCCTTTTTAAAAGGGAGTACCCGTAGTGCAACGAAGGGGGAGGGATTAGTTAACTTATACTATTATATTTATTATATTTTTTTATTCCACCAATATTTAGATTATACTAAAATAGAAGAGAAGAAAAAAATTCTTTTACCCTTGACTAAAATAGTATTTTATTTACAATTAAGTAAAATTATAGTATTTAAAATAATATATATTATGTGAATAGATAACTTGTCAGATAAAATAGATGAGATTTTGGAAAATAAATTACCATATGAAGAAACATTAGATTGATTCAAACCTCAAACAGAGATTCAAGAAAGAGCAAAGAATAATATAGCAGGATTAGCTAAATTGGCAATAGATTTCAAATGAAAACCACCTAAACCAGTCGTGTTTGCATTACATGGTAAAGCAGGTAGAGGTAAGACTCATTTACTGAAATCATTTTTAAATGAATTAGCAAAAGCAGGACTTAGCTATAAATATGACTATAAGCCAAATACTGCTATGCATTATAGAGTAGAAAATTTCCAAATAATGGCTTTGGATGATTTATTTGCAGGGAAAAACAATGTAGAAAAACTAGAAAAATGGGACTACACATATCTAGAAAATTTATTTTTTGATATATATGAGAACAAAAAAATACTAATATTTACTTCAAATTTTTCATTAAAAGAACTAGTAGAATTTATCAAAAAATATGATGAAAGAGGATTACTCTTATCTAGAATAAGCGAATTTATATGAATATGTCCAGATATAGAGATGGATGGGGAAGATTATCGTCAACAAATATGAGAAGAAACAAAAGATATTTTCAGTGGATATTTTAGTTAAAAAAAATGCTTATTAATAAGCATTTTTTTTAATATGAACTTGATTTGTGTTTATTAATGTATATAATATGTTTATATATTAAGTAACAAGTATGATATGAGTAACAAAGAAAGTAATATAGCATTTATTGATTGACAAAACCTTCATTTATGAACAACATCAGATAATTGGAAAGTAGACTTTAAAAAATTTAGAATTTATTTAAAAGATAAATTCAACATAATTGATGCTTATATTTTTTTATGATTTATTGACGAAAATCATCAACAAATGTATTTAAAAATACAAAATTCTTGATTTAAATTAGAATTTAGAAAACATAATTCTAATATGAAATGAACTAAAAAATGAAATGTAGATGTAGATATAGTATTTGAAATTATGCATAGATTATTAGAGCAAGATGATTTTGATAAAATTGTATTAGTTACTTGAGATTGAGATTATATAAAATTAGTTAATTATTTGATTGAAAAAGATAGATTAAAAAAAATATTATTCCCAAATAATAAATATTCATCATTATATAAACCTACTAAAGATAAATATTGAATGAATTTGTGACAAGATAGAATCAGGGAAGTTTTAAAATATAAACAATAAAAAAAGAGTCGTCCGGAAGCACTTACACTTTTAGGAGACTCTTTTGTCGTGAACATATTAATGTTATCATTTTATTCATATTAGTCAAATTTAATTTACAATTATTCAAAATCCTATTGACTCATACGATATTTCTATTATTATATTTTTCTTAAAAATATAATTTGCCCTATGAACCTACTAGAGAACATACATATACCCGAATTCAAAAATCACAAACTCACTCCTAACAATCCTATGTGCCAAGCCATAGACTCTACTCGTCTAATGGTGGAAATACTATGATGAACGCAGTATTCTCAGAGTGAATATGAACAGGGGACATTTAGCAACAAGCTACTTTTGGACTGACAATATGCACTAGTCATCAGATACAAGAGAGAAAAAGACGATACTTATTACCCTGCTGTAACATTGTCTATGGATTCAGATGAAGATGCTAATATCAGCATCAATCAGCTACAATGAAGCAAAGTCAGATGAATAGCATACAGATTTTTATCTACTTTTGATAGTGTGAGTTATTATCTGAAATTGATAGAAGAATCATTTACTAAAAAGTGAATCTATGTCTATGTAAAAGTAGCAAACAATTTCTATGAAAACGAATGAGTCTCAAACAATGCATACAAAAACTATGATTTATTAGCTAAATGAATACAAGGATTGAATACGAAATACTGAATAGTGAAGAAACATGAAACACAAGATTAGTCTTGTGTTTTTTTATTGTAATATATAATTGTATATTTTTCATAACTCAATCCTGAATCCTTTCTCTTACTTAAGAGAAAGGATTCAGGATTGAGTTATGAAAGACTAGTCTTGCGTTTTTATATTGACATTTTATATTTTATTATTATCATATAATTACAAAATTTCAATAGAGGTAATAAAAATGAATATTTTAAGAAATGATTCACCATGGATGTTCATGTTTTATGCATGGACTTCAATCTGTATATCTCTTAGTTTTACAGTTTGTAAATTCATCGTAAACTTTGAAGTCAATAATATTGCTGTTATGCAAATATTTTTGTTAGAGATATTATTATTCGTAATGGTGACGATGTACAAGAAAAACATCCTAACATTTTATGGATTGGTAAATATTAGCATGATCTCAAGTATCAGCTTCATATTTATCCTATCTAATAAGGATGCAAATGAAACACTTGAAATATCTCTGTTTTGCATGAGCGTATTTGCAATAGTAAATGCTACGACTTTGATTTTAAATAATATATTTAAAGAAAAATACACCTTAATAGCAGACTCTATACTTATAGTGCTTGCTTTCGTATATTTGAGTTTTATATAAATAAAAGGGGGAGAGTTGAAAAACAGCACAGGATGTGCTGTTTTTTGTATGGGGGGGTATTATTTTTTTTTAATTTTATAGACTTTCTATAATTAATAAATATATTAAAATAAAATAATTTATTCTATACAAAAACATTATGGAGCAACTTTATAAAACTACAAACTACACAATTTGAGGGATATTAACATTTTTAGATAATTGAACTATATGACTTCCGGATTTACAAAGACCATTTGTTTGGAAAACATCTCAGGTAAGAGACTTATTTGATAGTCTATATCAATGATATCCTGTTTGATTTTTTTTACTTTGGGATATTGATACACCAGAAAATACTCATAGTATATGATGAGATAAAGAAAATACAGCTAAGAAAGTAATAATAGACTGACAACAAAGACTTACAAGTTTATACTCAATTATAAAATGAGAAAGAGTAAAAGATAGTGATTGAAATTGGATAAAAATAAGATTAGCATTTAATCCTATTGAAAACAAAATAGAAGTTACAACTCCTGCTCATGAAAGATCTCCAGAATGGATTTCAAACATTACTAATTTATGGACTAAAGATAAAAACTTACACAACCCAAAAACAATAAGCAAAAATGAATATAAAAACAATAATAAACTCTTTGACTGAGAAATTTTTGATTTAGTTGATTCATATTTTGAATGATTAGAAGGTAAATATGAGTTTACAAAAGATAATAAAAGAGAAATAAAGGATAGAATAAAAAATCTATATGAAATAAAAAATTTCAACTTCACTTCACTAGAAATTTCTAACACAGTATGAATTGAAGAAATTTCAGACATATTTATGAGAATAAATTCAAAATGAAAACAATTATCTCAAGCTGATTTTATTTTAACCCTACTTTCTGTGTATTGGGAAGAATGAAGAGAAAGAATAGAAAATTTTTGTTACAATAAAAAAAGTCCTTTCAATTATTTATTATCACCACTTCCTGATGATATCGTAAAAGTATTAGTATCATACACTTTTTACAGATGAAGATTAAAGGATATGTATAATCTCCTAAGATGAAGAGATACAGAGACTAGATCTTTTGATGAAAATCTTAAAAATGAAAGAATAGAATTACTAAAAATTAATCTAGATAAAGTACTAGATACTACAAATTGGGCATGATTTTTTAAAATTATTATTTGAATATGATTTAAAAGTAGAAAACTTATAAATAGTGATAATACTCTACTTTTTACTTATATACTATATTTACTATGAAAATATAAATTTAAAGTAGATTACAATTTATTAGAATGTTATATATGAAAATACTATGTATTTACTCTATTATCTTGAAAATATAGTACTAGTACAGAATCTACACTAGAAGAAGAATTAAAAACAATTGAAAAATTAAAGACATCAGCAGAATTTCTAGAATATTTTGATAATCAAATTTCAATAAATATATGAGAAGATTTTTGGAATAATAAATTAATTGACGAAATAAAATCATCATATGCAAAAAATACTTGATATATGATATATTTAGCTTCTAAAATATTTAATAATACAAGAATACTTTTCTCAAATAATTTATTCTGAGATTTAATTAATGATGAATTAGTATTAAATAAACAATTACTAGATTGGCATCATATATTTCCAAAAAATTACCTAAATACATATTTCTGAATAAACGATATAAAGGATACGAATCAAGTAGCAAACATGGTGTATTTAGGCTATAATGATAACATAAAAATATCAGATAAATCACCTCAGGAATATTATGATGAAATGGTTGTAAAATATTGAAAGGATAAAGTAAATAAATGATTAATTGATAATGATATCCCTCTAAATTTTTATGAATTATCATATGAACAATTTCTATTAGAAAGAAGAAAATTAATGGTTTTATCTATTAGAAAATATTTTGAAATAATATCAAATTGATGAATAGTAGAAGAAAAAGAAAGTATTGATGTATTATCATTGATACAATATTGAGAATCAAATAAATTAGAATTTAAATCTAGTTTGAGATGGGATGTAAGAGAATCAATTGTAAACAAAAAATTAGAATTCAATATCACAAAAACAATATGAGCATTTTTAAATTCTAATTGATGAACACTTTTAATTTGAGTTGAAGATAATTGAAATATATTATGACTTGAAAATGATTATAATTCATTAAGTAAAAAAGACCAAGATTGATTTTTACTTCAAATGGACAACTTAATAGATAACAATTTATGAAAAGAATTACACAAATTCATTAATATTCAAATTGAACATATTAATTGAAAAGATATTGCTGTTGTAATTGTAGAACCATCTAATAAACCAATATTCATAGAAAATGAAGGAAAAGAATTATTTTTCATAAGAGCAGGTTCTTCAACAAGACAGATGACTATGAAAGAATTCAATGAATATAAAGAAACAAACTGGTAAAAACTCTAGAAAATTTTCTAGAGTTTTTTTGTTTATATTATTTTATAAAAATCATTTTTATTAGACTTTTTACTCCTTTTAATTATATTAAAATAAATATTTCTTAATAAATATATATGTCTAATTTTAATGAAAAAGTAAGTTTTATATGGGATTTAGCAGATTTACTTAGATGACCATTTAAAAAAAGTGAATATCAAAATGTAATATTACCTTTTGTAGTACTAAAAAGATTTGATAGTGTATTAGCTGATACAAAAAAAGATGTATTACAAGAATATGAAAATGCAAAAGATAGATGAATAGAAAATTTTGATCATATGCTTAGGAGTGTTGTTAAAACTGGTTTTTATAATTATTCTAAATATGATTTCAAATCACTTTTACAAGATCCTGACCATATTCAATCAAATCTACTCCATTATATAGATTCTTTTTCTAAAAATGTACAAGATATATTCGAAAATTTTGAAATAAAAAATGAAATTGAAAAATTAGCTAAAGCTAATTTACTTTTTAAACTTGTTAAAAAATTTAATAATACAGAAATAGATTTACATCCTAGTAAAGTTGATAATCATGAAATGTGATTAATATTTGAAGAATTAGTTAGAAAATTCGCTGAAAGCTCAAATGAAGAAGCATGAGAACATTTCACACCTAGAGATGTAATTGATTTAATGACTCATCTAATGTTTATAGAAGATGAAACAGAAATAAAATGAGAACATATTATTAAAAGAATATATGATCCAGCTTGTGGTACAGGATGAATGCTAACAAATGCAAAAAGATATATAGAAACAAATATAAATCCAAAAGCAAAACTTATATTATACTGACAAGAAATCAACCCAAAAACATATGCAGTATCTAAATCAGATATGCTATTAAAATGAGATGAAGCAAATAATATTAGATGACCATATTCTACTCTATGAAAAGATGCTTTCACTTGAGAAAAATTTGATTATATACTATCTAATCCACCATATGGAACTAAATGGGAAGCTGATAAAGAAGAAGTATTAGCAGAAGCAGAATTATGAGAACAAGGAAGATTTCAAGCAGGTACTCCAAGAATAAATGACTGACAATTATTATTCTTGCAACATATGATTTCAAAAATGAAAACAAACTGAGAAAAATCTAGAATATCAGTTATTACAAATGGTTCTCCTCTTTTCACATGAGATGCATGAAGTGGAGAAAGTGAAATCAGAAAATTTATAATAGAAAATGATTATTTAGAAGCAATTATTGCTCTACCATGACAATTATTTTATAACACAGGTATAACGACTTATATTTGGATTTTATCAAACCAAAAGAAAAAAGAAAGAATATGAAAAATACAACTTATAGATGCATCAAGTTTTTGGAAAAAGATGAGAAAATCTCTATGAGATAAGAGAAGAGAATTAGACCCTAAAGAACATCAACAAAAAATAATTGATTTATATCATAATTTTGAAGAAAATGAGTATTCAAAAATATTCAATAATAATGAATTTGCATATACAAAAGTAATAGTAGAAAGACCTCTTCAATTAAATTTCCAAATTACAGATGAAAGACTAGAAAATCTATACAGTATTTCAGCATTTGCCCAATTTTCAGTATCAAAATCAAAAGATATAGAAATAAAAGAATCAGAAGAACAAAAATGAGTAGAATTACAAGAAACAATTATAGGAAACTTAAAAACTATATGAGATAAATTGTATACAAATTATGATGAATTTTACTCACAAGTAGAAAATATATTATCATGATTTGATTTCAAACCAGCATTTGTAAAACAAATAGTTATGGCTTTATCAGAGCATGATGATAATGCACCATTTATTCTAGATAATAAAAAGAAAAAACAAGCAAATAGTGCTTTGAGAGATAATGAAAAGATAAGACTAAATGAAGATATAGAAGACTATTTCAAAAGAGAAGTAATCCCATATTATCATGAAGCATGGATGGATAGAAGTAAAGACAAAGTAGGTTATGAAATAAATTTCACAAAGTATTTTTATAAATATGAACCACCAAGAAATTTAGAAGATATAGAAGCTGATATTTTTAAACTTACAGCAGAAATAGATGAATTGGTAAAGGAAGAATTATAAATAACTATGAAATTATGATAAAATCAATAAATAATTTGTATAAGAAAATTTATATTTACAAAATAAAAAAAGCTATAAAAAAACTCTATAAATATGATTCTGACCTAATATATAGAAATAACTATGAAGTAACAATAAGCTGTAAACTATCACAATATCTATTTAGAATGTTTCCAAAATATGATGTAGATGCTGAATACAATAAACATATAGATAATCCTAAAATATTAGATTGAACAGAAGTAAGACCTGATATATTGATTCATAAAAGATGAAATGATAAAGACAACTTAATATGTATAGAAATTAAAAAACTAACTAATTCTGAAGCTAGAAACAAAGATTATAATAAATTAATTAATTTTACAGATATTAATAAATGATATTGATATAAATTATGAGTGTTTATAGATTTTTGAGATCAAGAAGCAAAAATAATTTATTTTAGTGACTGAAAACAACTATGAAACTAAAAAGATATTCAAAATACAAAAGCTCATGAATTGATTGGATTGGGGAGATTCCTGTAGAGTGGGAAGTAAGGAAAATAAAAAATATATGAAATTTATCTACAAGTAGTGTAGATAAAAAAAGTGCCACAACTGAAAAACCAATATTACTCTTAAATTATATGGATGTATATAAATCAATAAATAAAAGTATAACTAAAGATATTGATTTTATGAAAGTTACAATAAAACCAAGTCAATATGTTAGTAGTAATGTCAAAAAATGAGATTTATATTTTACTCCATCATCAGAAACATCTGATGATATATGACATTCAGCAGTAGTTACAGAAGATTTAAAATGAGTTGTATACAGTTATCATATTTTGAGATTAAGATTTAATAATAATGAAATTATTGATAATGAATTTAAGAGATATATTTTTAATAATAATTATTTTTTAAATCAATTATCAAGTAAAGCAACATGAACTACCAGAATGACTTTATGATTATATGATTTTAAAGATTCAAGTTTTGTTCTTCCACCACTCCAAACACAACAAAAAATCTCATCTTTTCTAGATTCAAAAACTCTGCAAATAGAAAAACTTATAGAAAAAGATAAAAAATTAATAGGACTTTTAAAAGAAAGAAGAGTTAGTTTAATAAATAAAGCTGTTACAAAAGGACTTGATGATAATGTGAAGATGAAAGATAGTGGAGTTGATTGGATTGGGGAGATTCCTGAGGGGTGGAGCAATACTAGATTAAAATTTCTTTCTAAAATATTTTCATGATGAACTCCTGATAAAAGTAAATTAGAAGAATATTGGGAAAATTGAACTATTCCTTGGATAGCCTCTTGAGAAGTAAATCAAGAATATATAAAATATCCTACAACTTATATTACAAAAGTATGATTTAATAGCTCAAGTGCTAAAATGATAAAAAAATGATCGATTTTAATGGCATTAGCATGACAATGAAAAACAAAGTGAACTGTTTGATATTTAGAATTTAAAAGTACATGTAATCAATCATTAGGGGCTATAGAAATTTCAAATAAATATAATTCAAAATTTATATTCTATTGGTTAAAGAGTAATTATAAAAATATAAGATGATTAGTTTGAGATTGAGAAAGGGATTGATTAAATTTAGATTATTTATCTAATATTCCTGTTCCATTACCAAGTGACATAGAACAACAAAAAATCGTAGATTTTTTGGATAGAGAAACTGAGAAAATAGATAGTCATGTAAAGAAAGTAGAAGAGAGAATTAGGCTTTATGAAGAGTATAAGAAAAGTTTAATTTATAATGTGGTTACGGGTAAGGTTGAGGTTTAGTTATTAAATTATTTTTTATGTCCAAAGAAAAATATTTTCCTCCAGAATATTGAAAAACGGAGTTTCATTGTCCTCATTGTAATGTATATTCTAAACAACAATGGTCTCATATTTCAACAGATAGGTCAGTTTATTCATGAACATTTCTAAGACATAATATGTTATTTTCAGAAGAATTTTGAATTGATTGGTTTGTTTCTAAGTGTAGCCATTGTTATAATATAATGTTTTGGTATAAGTGAAATATTATTTATCCTAAAAAAATAATAGTTCCATTACCAAATGATGATTTAGAAGATGATATTAAAGAAATTTATATGGAGGCTGCAAATGTGTTTCAAGATTCTGTAAGAGCATCAGCAGCATTATTGAGATTAGCATTACAAAAACTTTGTATTCAATTATGATGAAAATGAAAAAATATTAATGATGATATTTGATTTCTTGTTACTATATGATTATCATCACAAATACAAAAATCATTAGATATTTTAAGAATTACGTGAAACAATGCAGTCCATCCATGAGAAATAAATCTTGAAGAAAATTCTGAAATTGTTTTAAAGTTATTTCACTTAATAAATTTAATTGCAGAAAAAATGATTACTGAACCTAAAGAGATAGATTTTCTATATGATTGACTACCAGAATGAGCAAAAGATGCAATTGAAAAAAGAGATATAAAATAAATTAACCATACTGGTTAATAAAATAACAAAATAAATTTGCAATTGTTTTTAAAAAGAGTAAAGTATATAAAAAGTACTTTACTCTTTATTTTTTTACAATGTTTCAAGCCAAAACAAAAAAAATTCAAGAACTTGCTGATAAATATCCAAAAAGGATTGTGGAACTTGAAAAAATATTTGATAAAAAGACAAATATTTATATAGACTATGCAAATATATTATCCTGGAATGATAGATTACACTTTAATATAGATTTAAAGAGATTTTACCAATTTTTTAGGAGCTTCAAAAACGTTGATAAAATTTATTTTTTCTACTGAACATTAGAGTGAAACGAAAAATCAGAAGCATTAATAAAAGATGTAACTAGTTATTGATATGATGTTATTACAAAACCTGTAAAAATAATGAAAAAATCGATAGATACTACAAGTATAGATCCAAGTAGTACTGCGATATTAGATCATTTTATAAGAAAGTCACTACTAATCGAGTTAAAAGTATCTACTATAGAATACTTGAATGAAAAACTTTTAGAATTAAACAAACAATGATTAAAATATATAGAAGATAGGAAGTGTAATTTTGATGTTGAAATATGAATACAAATGCATGAAGATATGAGAAATTGAAATATAGAAAATTTTATTTTACTTAGTTGAGACAGTGATTTTTATGATATTATTGAACAATTAAATGTAAATTCAAATAAGATTTTTATATTTTCAACTGCTTGAAAAATTTCAAAAGAATTAAATGATTCTCATGCTATAGTATATGATTTAAAAAAAATAAAAAACTTTATTTGTTGGAATAGAGAAATAGACAAAGATTAGTAAATATAGCAAAAGGGATTCATTTTCATGAACCCCTAAGCAATCGATACGTGATCATTTGATCAATATAATATTAACAGAAAATTGAAAAAATGCAAATTATTTTACTATTTACTATTGAATATATTATTTTATAATTTAAATATTATGAATGGAACTTGTTTTTAAATCTGAAACTTTGAGAAAAAAATGTGAAACATGATCTTTTTTCAAAAAAAAAGATGTTCACATGAATACAAAATTAATCCAAAGAGTAAGAGAATTAGAACAAGCTCCTACATTGTCGGATATAAAGCGAAATAAGGCTTTGAAATTGCACCCCTTAACTTGAAATAGAAAATATCAATTATCTATAGACATAGACTGAAGGAAAAATGTATTTAGAATTATTTTTGAAACTGTTCCTAAGGAAACTGTATGTAATGATTATTTAAATGATGAAAAATTTGAATTAGTTACTAAAATTAAAATATTAGAAGTTACTGATAAAACTCATTAAAAATTATATATAGATATTAAAAATTATTATAAAAAAGGTTATGGTATACAAAAGAAGTTTTTATCCTGAAATATTAATTCATCCATGAATGAGTTTAAAGGATATATTAGAGTCAGAAGATATGACTCAAAAAGATTTAAGTCTTAGGACTGATATAAGTGAAAAGCATATTAGTAATATTATAAAAGCAAAAGCAAGTATTACCCCAGATACAGCATTAAAATTAAAAAAAGTATTTTGAATATCATCTGATTTTTGGAATAATTTACAAAAGGCATATGATGAAGACTTAGCTAGGATTGAAGAAAAAGCATTGATGAGTGATAGAATAGAAGAAGAAAAATCAATATTATCTGAAATAAAAGACTGATATAAAAATTTAGAATTATTATGATTTTTTCCTAAACTTGTTTATAATGAAAAAAATCAAGAAATAATTTTAAATAATCTATATTCTTTCTTTTGACTCTCATCATTGAAAAATATTTTAGAAATATTTAATATCAATAAAATGTGATTAAATTTCAAAAAAACTGAATCATTAAAACTAAATAAATATAATCTAGCTTGTTGGCTAAGAGCATGAGAAAAAAAGATTGAAGATTTATCTATATGAGAATATTCTAAAGATAGATTAAAAGAAGTTTTACCAGAGTTAAAATCTATGACTAATAATGAATTTATAAATATATCTAAAATACAAGAACTATTATTAAATGTAGGAATATATTTCTCATTTGTAGAATGATTTACAAATGTACCTGTATTTTGAATTACAAGAAGATATAAATGAATTCCATTTGTACAAGTAAGTGATAGAGGTAAAAGAAATGATACTTTTTGGTTTGCATTATTTCATGAATTAGCACATGTTCAATTACATCTACATAAAAAAGATGATATCTTAATTAATATTAATGATAATGAAGAAAATAAAGAACAAGAAGCTAATAAATGGGCAAGTAATTATTTTATAAATGAGAAAGATTATAGAGACTTTTTAAATAGTTGAAATATAACAATAGATAAATTGGTAGAATTTTCAAATAAAAACTGAGTTTGATCTAATATTGTTGCTTGAAGATTGTGATTTGACCATGATATATTTTGATGAGAAATTTCAAAATTAAGAACACCTTTAAAACTAATTAATTATTAATGAATAATACAAACACAACTGAAAAAGACTTTCAAAAACAAATATTAGAACATTTTGGAAATACTTGATACAAAATTAGAAAAACATCTTTATTTAATAAAGATGTTTGTTTGGATATTGAAATAGTTTTAGAGTTTATAAAATCAAGTCAAAGCAAACTATGGAATAGGTATGTATGACTTTATTGAAAGGATGCAGACTTGAAATTTATAAATAGGTTAAATAGCCAAATAGAAACAAAATGAACAATTGAAATCCTAAAGAATGGGTTCAAAGATAGTTGATGTCATTTTAAATTATTTTTTTCTAAACCAAATAACTCAAAAAATCCTGAACTATTTGAATTGTATGAATCAAATATATTTTCTGTAATAGAAGAATTGGAATATGAGAAAAAAGCTATGTGAAATAGGATAGATTTAGTTTTATTTATAAATTGACTACCTATCATAACAATTGAGCTAAAAGATACATTTTCTCAATGAGTTGAAAACGCTATAAATCAATATAAAAATGATAGAGATCCTAGGGAATTATTATTTAATAGATGTATAGTTCATTTTGCTATGAGTGATGAAAAAATATTCATGTCAGCAAAACTAGCAGGTGAAAAAACTAGATTTTTACCATTTAATAAATGATTTGAAAACCCAGAAGTAGAATGAGATTTCAAAACAAGTTATTTATATAAAGATGTATTGCAAAAAAATAAATTATCAAAATTAATATCAAATTTTATATACCTAGAAGTAGATGAAAAAAATAAAACGCAAATAAATATATTTCCTAGATTTCATCAACTAGATTGTGTTAATAATATTCTAAATGAAGTGGATTTAGGTAATAACTATTTAATCCAACATAGTGCTTGAAGTGGTAAAACAAAAACTATTGCATGGCTAGCTCATTGATTACTAGGAAAATTTGATAAAAATGATGAAAGATTATTTGATATAGTTATAGTTGTATCAGATAGAAAAGTAATAGATAAACAATTACAAGATCAAGTACAAGCTATTGAAAAAGTAAAATGAGTAGTAGAAAAAATTGATAAAAATTCGAAACAATTAAAAGAAGCTCTTCAGTCATGATCTAATATAATAGTAACAACAATACAAAAATTTCCATTTATTATGGAAGAGATGAAGGATTTTGAAGATAGAAAATATGCTATAATTATAGATGAAGCTCATTCAAGTCAGACTTGAAACAATGCTAAAAAGATGAAACAAGTATTAGCTACAAACTCATTAGAAGATGCAGAAAAACTTGATATAGCTGATGAAAATGAAGATGATAGAAAATTACTTGAAGAAATGGCTAAATCAAAAAACCTTACTAATGCTAGTTTTTTTGCTTTCACAGCTACACCAAAAAATAAAACATTAGAATTATTTGGTACAAAAAATAGTGAATGAGAACATAAACCTTATCATTTATATAGTATGAAACAAGCTATAGATGAAGGCTTTATATTGGATGTATTAAAGAATTTTTTAAATTATGATACATATTTTGCACTATATAAAAAAGTAGAATCAGACCCAAAATACGATGAAAAAAAAGCTAAATTATTGCTTAGAAATTTTGTAGAAAAACATCCAAATACTATTGCAAGAAAAACAGAAATAATTGTAAATCATTTTAATTCATCTACTATTCACAAAATTGAATGAAAAGCAAAAGCAATGGTAGTTACTCGTTCTAGACTACATGCATTATTATATAAAAAAGCATTTGATAACTATCTCAAATCAGAATGATTAAATATAAAAACACTTGTAGCTTTTTCAGGAAAAGTTAAACATGATGATGTAGAATATACAGAAAATATGCTTAATTGAGCGGAAGTAAAAGATATTGCTAAAACATTTGAAAATGACGAATATAAAATTTTAATAGTAGCAAATAAGTTTCAAACAGGTTTTGATCAACCACTTATTCATACAATGTATATAGATAAAATACTTAATGGAATTACAGCTGTACAAACATTAAGTAGAGCAAATAGAATATGCAAATGAAAAAACGATACACTAGTATTAGATTTTGCTAATGATCCAGAAATAATAAAAAAATCATTTAATCCATTTTATGAAGAAACATATCTTCATGAATGAACAGATTATAATAAACTATATGAGTTATATGAAAAATTATTTAATTTTTTAATATTTGATTTATGAGAAGTAGAAGAATATATTAAACAGATAAATAATAAAGCAAATCAAGCAAATCTTCATAATATATTAAATTGAGTAGTATTTACTTTTAAAAAGAAAGAAAAAGATATACAAGTTGATTTCAAAAAAACATTAAAAAGATACCAAAATATTTATTGATTCTTATCTCAATTAATTCCATTTTCAGATATATCACTAGAAAAGTTATACATATTTTGAAAATTTTTATTAAAAAAATTACCAACTATAAATGAGCCTTTACCATTTTGAATATTAGAAGATGCAGATATTGATAGTTATAAAATAGTTAATAAATGAGAAAAATCTATAGTACTTGAAACTGAATGAGAACTAAAATCTATGTCATCTTGATGATGATGATTTATAATAATGAAAGAAGAAGAATTATCAGTAATAATAAAATCTTTAAATGATACATTTTGAACAGAATTTAGTGATGAAGATAGAGTATTTGTAGGAAGAATGATGAATAATTTACAAAAAAATGAAGATTTAAAGAATAAAATAAAAAACAATTCAAAAGAAAATGTATTAGCTGTATTTGATTGATATTTTGATGATGTTATGGTAGAAATACTAAATAATAATACATGATTTTATAAAAAAATAGTAGATAATGAGAAAATTAAAAGCAGATTAAAAGAAAATTTATTTCATATGATATATAATGAGCATAAATAAGAAAAATCAAGAAAACCAAAATTTTCTTGGTTTTTTATTTATTACTATTATTATATATTAGTATTTATTCCAAATTTGGAATATATTATTAATAATCAAGACTATGAACTACTCTATTAAAGATTTAAAAAGTCTAATAAATTCTCCTGATTTTACTAAACAACAATTAGACTTTAATAGATTGATAAATCTATGAGAAAAAATTTATACTAGAAGAAAAGATTTATGACTTACTCAAAAAGAGTTATGAAAATTATCTAATATTCCACAAAATAAAATAAGCCAATTAGAAAGTGGTACTTATGGTGATGCATGATTAGAATTATTACTTAGGTTGGCAAACGCTTTAAATATACAAATAGAATACCTATTATACGATAGTATATCTAGAAAAACAGTAGAACTATATAACTATTTATTATCAAAATTAAAAAATACTCCAGACATTATGCAATTTATGAAAATTCCATATTTTGTAGATATAAATGCAACTAAAATTTTTCACAAACAAATTTCAAATTATCAATACATCAGATATCATTTTGGACCATTTGATAAAAAAGTATATGATTATCAAAAACTTTTCTCTATAGAAAATGAAAAATGAATTAAAGATATAACTTATATTTATTTAAGTGATGAAGAAAGAGAAATGATAGATAAAACATTATCTGAAATACCAAAAGAAAATTGAGAAAAGTTAAAAAAATTATCATATAAATCTGAACCTATGAAAAAACTAGGTGTAAGTATTTGAGATTGAAAATGTATGTGAGAAATTTTAAAATTAATTTAATTTCTTAATATAAA
Organism: Candidatus Altimarinota bacterium; assembly: GCA_943356435.1. GTDB lineage: Bacteria > Patescibacteriota > Gracilibacteria > BD1-5 > UBA6164 > UBA6164. The sequence goes on along the minus strand of CALREY010000003.1, from coordinate 23,100 downwards.
CTATGAGTATAAGTGATTACATAAATGTTTCAAATTATGTTAGAGATAAATTAATGTAAAAGTATTTAAAAGTATCACAAATTAGGTCCCTAAAACATTGCTTTAAAATAAAGCTAAATTAGAGTATTATTAAATAAAATTTAATAATATTAAAATAATCTAGTACTAAATGGGTCCCTAAAAAGCAATATGCAAAAAACACATATTGCTTTTTTTGTTTACTAAATAAACTAAATACCAAAATCCCCCTAGAAACACATGGGGGTTTTAGGGGGGAGAACCGAGGTGAATACATATTAAAATCACAAGATATTAACAGCTGGAGCTTCTCCCCCATAAGACTTTTGTTACTTTTGGTCACAAAAGTAAGAGACATAAACAATAATCAAAACCAAGTAATAACATTTTTACTTGGTTTTTTATCTATCTACTTGACTTATTTTATTATTGTATATAATATGTATATATTCTATTAAAATAGTAATAATATGTAAACAATTGTTTACATATTTATCTTATATGTAAACTAAATTACTAAATAGTTTACATATTGTTTGACTTTTAATACTAAATGGGTACCTTATTTATATATTATATGTTATTTTAAATTATGTTTAATAATAAAATCCCCTTCAATGATTTACCTTTATTACCAGGATCTTTTGACTTTGAACAAAAAGATTTTTTAAAACTAGCAATTAAAGCTAGTGAAGAGATTTCAAAACTTAATTGATTATCTTATCTTGTTCCAAATCTCGAAATACTTATTTCACCTCTTTTGGTAAAAGAATCAGTAGAATCATCAGCTATAGAAAACATAAACACTACAACTCTAAAGGTTTTACAATCAAATGCACTTTCTTTTGAAAATATCAAATGACCAGAAAAAGAAGTAATTCATTATCACAATGCTATTATAAAATGATTTGAAAAATTAAAAAAACAAGGATGAATATGATTTAATTTTATTGTTAAATTACAAAGTATTATAGAACCAAATAAATCATGAATAAGGAAAATTCCTTGAACTGTTATTGCAAATAGTCTTTGAGAAGTCTTATATACTCCTCCAGTTTGAGAAGATAATATAATTAGACTATTAACTAATCTAGAAAAATTTATAAATAATTTTGAAGATGATATTGATGCACTTATAAAAATGCCAGTAATACATTATCAATTTGAATCAATACATCCATTTTATGATTGAAATGGGAGAACTTGAAGAATTTTAAATGTTTTATATTTAGTATTAGCTAAAAAACTAGATTTTCCTATTTTGTTTTTAAGTGAGTATATAAATAAAACTAAGCAAAAATATTATAAAATTTTAAACAAAACTAGTGAAACATGAGATTACTGAGAACTTATAATCTATTTTCTTGAATGAGTTATATCACAAGCTAAAAACACTAGTAAAAAAATAATAAAAATAAAAGATTTAATAAATGAAATAGAACAAAAATTATCTAAAATAAATATGGATAATCATAAATTAGTAAATATTCTATTTTCAAATCCATTTATGACTGTATCTGATTTTACTAATAAAATATGACTATCAAGACAATCATCTACTAAATATATAAATATATTAGAAAAAGACAATATAATTTCATCTATAAAAATCTGAAAAAATAAACTTATTTATATTAAAGATTTTGTAAATTTATTAACATAAAAGACTAAGATATATCTACTTAATTTATTTATAATTTTATAATATATGTAATTAAAATATAATGTATAAGTTATGGAAGATATTACTAAAATAGTATAGAAATCTTTTGAAGTTATAAAACTGGAAGATGAAACTTGATTTGATTTTTGGAGTGCAAGAGATTTGATGAAAGTGTTGTGATACATTGAGTGGAGAAAATTTGCATGAGTAATAGAAAAAGCAAAAATTTCTTGTATTAATAGCAAACACGATACAAATGAACACTTCTAGGCGGAGGAGCCAAAAACCTCAAAAGTATGATTTTATATATAACATTAAAACAAAAAACAAAAAACAAAATCCTAAAATCCCCTTAGAAACACTTGGGGGTTTTAGGGGGGAGAACCGAGGTGAATACATATTAAAATCACATGATATTAACAGCTGGAGCTTCTCCCCCCTAAGTCTTTTGTTACTTTTGGTCACAAAAGTAAGAGATACAAATACTAATAAAAACAAAATATTAACACGTAAACCGTAGTTTACACATTAATATAATATGTAAACTAAATCATAAAAATGTTTACACAATATGTTTCACATATGATACATATATCATTATATGTATCATATTTAATATAAATTGATACGTATGATTTGACTTATTATTTATACTAAATATACTAATCCTACATAAACCGAAATATCCAGAGAGAATGTTAGAGAATAGGCTCGCACCAAACATTCCAGCAACCTGCAAATACGCAAGGTGCTAATTCCTACCTGATTACAGGAGAGATATCATTTCAAAAAGACAATCCTGTTTTAGCAGTATTGTCTTTTAATTTGTATATAAATTTTCCCCCTTATCAAGGGGGATGTCTGAAAGACAGGGGGATACTATTATTTTTTAATTTATTATATTATGATACTACAAAGAGAAACTAGTAACTATATAGAGTCAAAAGTGGCAGGGAAATCGTACTCTGATAAACAATATGTGCAATATATTTACGAATTGATTACATTGGAGAATTATATTATTACGGGGAGAGTAGGTACATATTATGAGTGATTTACTATTGATCTACTTAGAGATAAGTATTGGTGAGATTATCTAGAAATTGTAAAGGAATTGAAATGAATAGAAGAATATGAAAACATAAAAAATAATAATACAAAAAAAGAAATCTACATCTCAAAAGGGATAGATTTCGCATATAGTGGTATACTAGAAAATGGACTCATAGAATGGATAGAGTTATGAGGGAAAAAATAAGACACTTTTGCAAAATATTGCAAAAGTGTCTTTGTTAAAATGCATGAGTATTAACTTCTTGTACTTCTAATTCTTCATAAGTCAAATAACCACAATTTTCTAAAAATTTTATTACATTATGATTGTAACCTGTATGTTTTAATAATATTTCTCAGAATAATAAATTTGGTGATTTTTTTTGAGCTAACAAAATAGAAAATAATATTTTTGTATCTATTATTCAAGCCTTTATCAATTTCTCTCATAATAATAATTCTCTATGATTAGTCACTAAGAAATCTATTTTTTCATCGAATTCATTTCAATAAACCAAGTCTAATATTCTAGGTTTGATTCATGTAGATTTCTCTATTCTACTTTGAGATACTAGTTTTTTATTCAAATCATCTAGAGTAATTATTTTTGAAGCTACAAGTATTTCTCATACTTTCATTTTAGAACCATTTACTAGTAATTCAAACTCAGGTAAAAATTGGATTCCCAAATCAACATTCAAATCACTATCATTATGTAAATATATTCATTTAACTATTTGATGTTTTGAAATCTCTTCGTATAAATCACTATCGTTTGACATATAATATTATTTATTTATTAAATATATATTATATATTACATATTATTTATCAATTGTCAAGAGAATTTATTTTTCTTTTTTCTCTCTTTTTTGATTGATTAAATACAAAAAATAAGTATATTACAAAAAATAAATTATCATTTAAAAATTATAAACAGTGCCACCAAAGAAAAAATACAAGAAAAGTGCCGGTTTTCATATTACTCAGGACATGAAGAAGTATTTTGCAGTTACTTTTTTTGTGTTTTTTTGAGTGCTTTCATTGATAGCTACACCTGAATCTACTATATGAGCTTATTTATTTAGTTCGCTTGATTTATTGTTCTGACAATATTATCAATTTATATTTTCGCCTGTAGTTTTGTTATTATCATTTTTTATGATAAAAAATACTACTCTAGAATTCAATTTATTTAGATTAATTGGTTTATTTATATATCTAGTTTCTCTTACTACTATTATATGATATTTTCATGATAGCGGTTTTTATAGTGGGTATTTCAATGTATATTTTACTATTGAAGCACTTATGTGACCTGAAGCTACATTATTTACATTTTCTATGTTATTTTTGAGCTCGCTTGTGATATTATTCAGATTTAAACCTATTAAATTTTTGCATGGTTTATTTGCATTAGCACCTAAAGTAAGCGAGATAAAAGATAGTATCAAATCTGAGTTAGTAACTCCACCAAAAACAAAAAAGGAGGAGAGAATGGACCAAAAGAAAAAAGAGCTAGATGATATGATGATGAAACTAAAAGAAGAGAAAAAACAATTAGCATTGTCGAAGCAAAAAGAACAATTATCTATAACAGAAATAAAAGACAGACCAAAAAAGATAAAAATAGAGAAAAAAGAAACATCTATACTATGAGGATTATTTAGCAAAGATGATGACGATGAAGATGATAAAGCACATGAAATAGAAGAGCATATTATCAGAAATCCAGAATTCAAAAACTGGCAATTCCCAGAGCTAAATCTATTATCAAACAGATGAGGAAAAATAAAATATGATGAAAATGAAATCAGGAGAAAAGAAATAGAAATAGAAGAAAAATTGTTACAATTCAAGATAGAAGTAAGTATGGAATGATATAGAGTATGACCAACAGTTATACAATATAGATTAGCTCCAAAAGAATGAGTAAAATTACAAAGAATAGAAAACTTGAAAAAAGACTTGGCTCTAGCACTACATGCTAAATCTATCAGAATACAAGCACCTATTCCAGGACTTGGTGTAGTAGGTATAGAAGTACCGAATTCTAACAGACAAACTGTATGATTGAAAGAAGTAATAGGCTCAAAAGTATTTAATTCAAAAGATATAGAAATCCCTCTAGCAATCTGAAAAGATGTAAGTGGAAATATAGTAGTAGGTGATTTAGTGAAAATGCCACATTTACTAGTAGCATGACAAACTGCGAGTTGAAAATCTGTATGAATGAATGGTTTCATCATTTCGTTATTGTACAAATTTTCACCTAGTGAATTAAAGATGATAATGGTAGATCCAAAAAGAGTAGAGTTATCTGTTTACAATGGTATACCTCACTTACTGACACCAGTAATCACAAATCCAGATAAAGCACTGAATGCACTGAAATGGTGTGTAGCAGAAATGATTAGAAGATATGATTTAGCAACTAAGGTAAATGCTAGAAATCTAAAAGAATACAATGAAAAGATGTGAAAAGACGACCGTCTACCATATATTATCATGATTATAGATGAGTTGGCTGACTTGATGATGAGCTGAAACAAAAAAGAAGTAGAAGCATCTATTGCTAGAATAGCTCAAATGGCTAGAGCTGTATGAATGCACTTGATAATCGCTACTCAAAGACCATCTGTAGATGTAATCACATGATTAATCAAAGCAAATGTACCATCTAGAATAGCATTTACAGTTGCATCGCAAATAGATTCTAGAACTGTTATAGACCAAGCTGGAGCTGAAGACTTACTAGGTAGATGAGATATGTTGTACAACCCTACTGGAGCAATAGAGCCAGAAAGAGTACAATGAGTATTCGTAGAAACTGCTGAAGTAGAAGCTGTAGTTAACAAATTGAAACTGACTATAGACCCAGATATGTTGAACAATCTACAAATACCAGAAATCGTAAATGGTAAATCAAATCTAGAATGAAGTATAATGGAGAATTATAAATGAGAACAAGACGAAGATCCAGAAATAATAGAAAAAGCTATAGCAATAGTAAAAGAATCAAAAAAATGAAGTACTTCATTAATACAAAGAAAATTATGACTATGATATGCTCGTGCTGCTAAAGTACTAGATATATTAGAAGAATTATGAGTTGTATGACCTAGTAATGGTAGTAAACCAAGGGAAGTATATGTTGAGTAATAATTAAAAAAATGACAAAAATACAATCAATTAATCCTTACAATTTGGAATTAAATACTGAGTATGAGCTATTTACAGATGAAATAATAGATGAGAAAATAGCTCTTGCTCATGAAGCATTTTTGCAGTGGAAAGACACTAGTTTCGAAGATAGAAAAGTATTGTTTCTCAAACTAGCAGATGTGATAGAAGCAGATATGGAGAAATACGCTAGACTTCAAACTATTGAGATGTGAATGCTGTATAATGCATCATTAGCATGAATGAACTCTACAGTTAACTTAGTGAGATGGTATGGGGAGAATGCAGGAAGAATATTAAAAGATGAAGAATTCACAGAATATGGAACTAATGGGAAATATATCTACGATCCACTTGGAGTCATATTTGGTATTTGACCTTGGAATTTCCCATACAATCAAATACTTAGAGCAGCAATAGCAAATATAATAGCTGGAAATACAGTAGTATACAAACATGCTTCAAATGTACCAATGTGTGCAGAGCAACTAGAGAAATTCTTTATAGATGCTTGATTTCCAATATGAATATATACGAACTTGTTTATATCAGCATCGAAATCTGAATATGTAATCGCAAATAAACACATCAGATGAATAAATCTAACAGGTTGAGAAGCTGCAGGTAGAACAATAGGTGCTTTAGCTTGAAAATACTTGAAACCAAGTGTGTTAGAGCTATGATGAAACGATGCATTTGTATTACTAGACCATAGTGATACAGCGAAAATGGTAGCAGATGCAACAGCTTGTCGTATAGCAAATGGATGACAAAAATGTAATTCTTCAAAGAGATTTATAATACTAGAAAAACACTATGACAATTTCGTAACTGAAATATGAAAATATATGTCAAATCTAGTAGTATGAGACCCAATGGATAAGACAACTCAAATACCACCATTAGCTAAACAGAGTCTAGTGCAAGAATTAGATAATCAAGTACAAAAATCAATATGAGAGTGAGCTAGACTAATCACATGATGAAAAATAATATGAGATAAATGACAATTTTATGCTCCGACTGTGCTAGCTGATGTGACTAAAGATATGACTTGCTACAAAGAAGAAACATTTTGACCAGTAATGAATATAATAAAATCATCAAGTATAGAAGAATCTATCAGAATAGCGAATGATAGCGATTTATGACTATCAGCAGTAGTATATGGTGATGATATAGAACAATGCAAACAAGTAGCATCAAAACTAGAATGATGAATGATATTCATCAATGCACCAGCATGATCAAAACCACATCTACCATTCTGATGAGTAAAAAATTCATGATACTGAAAAGAAAATTGAGCAGAATGACTAAAATCATTCACAAATAAAAAAGTAGTGGTGTATTAAATAATCACAGAATAATTATGTCAACAGATGGCTTTAGCCATTTGCGTAACAACAAATAGACTTAACCAGTCACAGAAAGCTAATGTCAACAGATGGCTTCAGCCATTTGTATAAAGTTTAGAATTAATTCTAAACTTTTTTTACTTTAGTATTTTCCCCTCCTTAGTAAGGAGGGGAATGCCTGAAAGGCAGGGGGGCTGTTTCCTCGTTTGGGTTTAGGTTATGGTATGTAAATTGATAAAAACTAATTCACAAAATATTTACACAAATAAAAAAAGATATTTGAAAAATACCTAATATATGGTTAATATAAATTCACTTTTAATAAATAATATTTTACAGATGAAAAATATAGACGAAAAAATAAACTGAAACTTTATTCTAAAAATAGATAACATAGAAATAAAGACTCTTTTTGAATGATGAAAAATATGGTTAACTAAAAGGGAAATAGCTAATATATACTGAACTACAAAAACACAAATCAAAAAAGAAATATCTAATCTATTATCAGACAGAAAAAAAGAACTAAAGAAAAATATAAAAAAGAAATATAATATAGCAAAAGACAAAACTCAAACATATTACAACCTAGATATACTTATGATTTTATGATACAGAACAAAACACTACAAAGAAACAAAATGGCTTATAAATACTAATCAATTACTTAAAGATTATACAAAACAAAGACAATTCAGATCACATAAAACATCAATAATCACTAAATTATTTAATTATTTTGGGTAGGTGAGATACTAATCCCTCCCCCCTTGCGGGGTACTCCCTTTTAAAAAGGGAGAAACAAATTTTTCTTCCCTTTCCAAGGGAAGTCCCGAGGTACGAGGGGATGGGATAGAATCAAAGTACACATTACTAAGGAGGGGGTAGGGGGTGATCCTACACTATCTCGAAATTATATTTACTCATTCATATTGTTTGATATAGCTTTCCATCACTTCATATTATTACTCAGTCTATATTTTTCTCAGATAAGAATTGTAGTGATTTTTCTATTCACATTGCTATACATGTAGTAGCATATGCATCTGCTAAGTAGCATTTATCATGAATAATAGAAATACTTATTATTTCATTGTTATTAGTATTTGAGATTGGATTGAGTATATGATTGTATTGTTTTTCTTCTATATTCCACTTTCTCTTATATGTTCATGAAGTAGATATAGACATATCTTTTAGCTCTAGTGTTGCAAATATTTCATCCTTGTTAAATGGACTATCTATTGCTACTACTGGAGTTTTTCCATTTTTGTTATTTCATGATAGATATATATCTCATCAGGCATTTATGATGAAGTCAGTATATCATTTAGATTTCAAATACTCAGTTGCCAAATCTACTGCATATCATTTCACCACTCATCCGAAATCCAATTTTTGACCATCTTTCAAACAGACAAAATTTCATAGAATTGTTATTTTATCAAGTTCTAGATTTTGTACTACATCTGTTTTTTCAAACACTCATTTTCAAAAATCTGAAGAATATCATATATTTGATATATTTATAAGTGGATTGAAATATTTTTCTGTATCATTATATAATTCTTTAGATAATTCTAATACTTTTACAAATCTATTACTTACTTCGTATTCCTTGTTTTTATTCAATATGCTTAAATCTGATTTTTCAGAAAATCTAGTGAATTCTTTTTCAAGCGAATAAAAAAGAGCAAATGTATTGTAGATATCATCTACTGGATTTACATTTGCATTAATTGTAACTGTCACATCAGTTCACATCAAATATTGTTCTCTAGTATATTGCATTCTTTCATCTATCAATTAATTATTTCTGCCCCTACCAGGGGAAGTCCCAGCAGGGGGAAGGGGTATGTATTTCTATTTTCCTTTCTCACAATCAAAAACTCTGACTCAAGTACATTTATTATTATCTGACAATACATTCATAGAGTATATAAATACTGCTGTTAATAATATTATAGTTAAAATTATTGAAAATTTTTGCATAAATATTTATTATTAATTAAAATTTTTCTAGATATATATTTTGGAATCAAGCTGCATGTAAGTATTCTTTTGTAGAAGCTACTACTCAAGGATTTCAACAGATATAGAATTCTGTTTCAGGACTAAAAGTAAACTTCGTTAAATCTATTCTTCAATTATTGTATTTTTCTGTTTGCTCTCTAGAAATATATATATTTACACTTAGATTTTCTATACTATTTATTTTATCTAAGTAGAACAAATCTTTTTGTGTTTGTGCTCATATAAATAAATAATTATTCATAGAAGCTAATTTATCTGATAACATATTCATGATAGGAGATAAACCTGTTCATGTAGCTATAAATACTTTTGGATTTGTAGTTTCTTTTAATAAAAATTGTCCATATATTCACTTAACTTTTATAGTTTCTCATATTTTTATATTCTTCAAAACTCTTCATCATCTACCTGTATCACTTAATTTAATTCAAAATGTTAGTGTGTTATTTGCTGATGAAACTATCGAATAAGCTCTAGAGAAATCTCAATCAAAGTCATTTAATAACAATATAGCATATTGTCATTTCAGTACCTTAACAATATTATCTACTTTTAATACCAATTCTAATACATCATTTGTAAGCATATTATAGCCAACAACTTGTCATAAATATCAACCAAAAATAGTATTTTCATCGTCATAATATGGTTCGAAATCAGATTTACCTACTCAACATACAGGACAATACCAATCATCTGGAATATCTTCGAATTTTGTTCCAGGTATTATTCCAGAATCAGGATCTCATTTACTTTCATCATATATATATCCACAAGGTACACATATATATTTAGTAGTAGCTTTATCCGTTTTTGTTGTTTCTTTATTGTTATTTGCAAAGTATGCTAATGTTCTAACTCATATAACAAATACAAATAAAAATGTATAAAAATTATCGAATCTAGAAGCAAAAGCAATATGTATAACACTTATCAAAAATGCAGGAAATACAAGTGATTGCAATTTTTTCCATCATTTTCAAGTCAGAAGTTTAACACTGAATTTATTAGAAGTTATTCCTAATAGTAGCATCATGATACCAGCTATAAGTCAGCTCAGAGCATCAAATCTGACCAACATATTTTTACTTACATATCATAGATATGTTGTTTTTAATTGTTTTACTTGATAAATATATTCTGTAGCGAAATACTCTAATCAATGCTTAAAAAAGAAAATAAACGATAATATACCAAATACTTTTCTAGATAGTATTAATATATCTCTTAATTTAGAATTTTTTATAAATTTCAGGATTGGACTAATTGATAAAGCTAGAGCAAAAAATACAAAAGCAATTTTTCAGTATGATCTCAAATACAGATTTGATTCTCATAAGTGAGCATGTAGGAAATTATGATTTATTAGAAAACTAGGTACTACTAATAATGTTATTAATACTACTTGTTTAATTGTATATAATAATTCTTCATTTACTAAATCGTTGTTTATCTTGAAAATCCTTAGTAAAAACAATCAGATAATTCATAAAAAAAGGTACAAAAAATATACCGATGTATAAATATCTGAAAAATTTAATTGATATATATTTTCTATATTTACTACACTAATAACAAAAAGTAATGGTAAAATAGTCAATCAAAAAAATATATTTAATATCAAAATAATATTTTTCTTTAGAAGGTTAATCATAAATATTTTTAAAATAATAATAAAAAATTAATAATAAAATAATCATAACTCTATCCTGAATCCTTTCTCTTACTTAAGATAAAGGGGCTGCAATTTTATGAGCCTCCCTCTCTGGCGTGCGAGAGGGAATTCAAGGGTGAGTTATGAAAATTAAAAAACTAATCTAACTTGCTTTTGTCTTTGTATCATATACTTCTATTGCTTTATCTAAAGACTGTTTTCATACTTTATCTATTAAATTTATATCATCTGAATCATTATTTTCATCATCAAAACTGGTATCAATTTCACATGATCACAAAATACATAGAGCGATTAAAAAAAGTATTTTTTTCATTAATTAAATCTTAATTAAGTATTAACTTGCTTTCGTTGTAGTAGTAGCTTTAGCTGCTGCAGCTTTTTGTGCTGCGGCTTTAGCTGCGGCATCTGCTTGAGCCTTTGCAGCTGCTGCTTTTTGAGCTGCTGCCGCTTGAGCTGCCTTTTGTTGAGCAGCCTTTTGTGCTGCTTCAGCTTTTTGTTGCGCTGCTAATGCATTTGCTTTATCTTGTGCAGATTTTTGAGCAGCTGCTTGTACTTGTGCATCTGCAGCAGCTTTAGCTGCTGCTATTCTTTGTGCTTCTTCTTGTGCCTTTTTTTGTTCAGCTGCCAATTTAGCATCTGCTAATGCCTTTTGCTTTAATATTTTTGTTGATTCTGAATATAAAAGTATTTTATCATTTATCAATGTTTTCATTTCTGTAAATAATTGTATTTTTTTATCTTTTAATGTATCGCTAGAATTTTTTAGACTAGAAATTTTTTCATCAATTACTTTATCCAATTTTTTAAATATAGTAAGTTTCAAAAAATCATTAGAATGTTTTTTATTTAATAAATCTTCTACTTTTTTAAAATTATCCTTTAGTGTAACTTTTTGTTGTTCAGTTATTGTTGTATATTTATTTTGAATATTCTGAGTTTTAGCTGGTTCTTGAATTGTATTTGTAGTAGTTGCTGTATTAGCATCTACAGTTTCACATACTTGTCTTGGTTCTTGAACTGATTGTCATGATGCAGTAGTTACTGTATCATATACAGTTTTACAAACAGTTTTTGTTTGTGTATTAGATGAAGTAGTATTTGAAGTACTACTATTATTAGTGGTAGTTGTTGTTGTCGTAGAATTATTTCTACTATTTCTTCTAGATTTTCTCTCATAATAATCATCTTCGTCATCACTCTCATCTTCATAATATCAATCATCATCGTCGTCATCTGCAAAAGCTTTAAATCATCATGCAATACGAATATCTTTTACTGCCCAAAAATTATTTATTTTATCATTATTTAATGAAATAACTCATCAAAATGATAACGAAAAAATAAAAAATATACTTCAAATTATTATTGTATTTATAAATTTATTTTTTAGTTTCATACATATTATGTTAATTATTAATACAAAGACTATACATATAAACAAATATATTCAAAATATATTTACATACTAAAATTCCATTTTCTTACATTAATCTTACATTTATAATATTCTAAAGTATTTCATGTATATACTTTCTAGATAATTATAAAAACAATATTTACTCATAATATAGCGATAAAGTTATAAATACCAAAGAAAATAAAAAATAAATTTGCAAATATATATAAACCGTATATAGTGTATATATACATTATATACATTACTATACAAATATGAAAACAATAAACAGAACAAATAGTTGAAAATACATACTTAGAAATGATAACTTGAAAGTAAAAGCAATGTTTAGTATGTGAAAAATATGGCTAACTATCAAAGAAATAGCTGAATTTTATGGAGTAACTAAATCAGAAGTAAAAAAAGAATTGAGTAATATAATTATCAATTCTAACCTAGATTTATCAGATAATATCCAAAAAGTATATAATCAAAAAAAAGATGAAACAGAGACTTTTTACAGCTTGGATGTATTATTATTACTATGATATAGAAGTAAACATTACAAAGAAACTAAATTTTTAGTTAATTCTAACAAATTATTAAGAGAATATACTAATTACAGACAATATAGAACAGGGAAGCCAGAAACTATATTTGGTAAAATAATTAATATGTTTCAAAAAGTAGCATAAAAAACATAACTCACAAATTGTGAGTTATGTTTTTTATGCTATCAATCTATCTTTCATAAAATCTCATAATTTAGAAGCATCTACTTCTATCATAGGAGCATCTTTTCTGATTAGACTGAAATCTTCTGGTTTTTCTTCTAGATTTATCCATACTTCATATCATCCACCATGAGCACTATTTACTTCTTCTGCTAATGTTTTATCAAATGTCACATTGTCAGTAAATGTAGTATTTGCTTTTTTAGTTCCGTGATTTATTCTAGATTTGTAGATTTTTTCTACTTTTGATTTACTTATTCCACTTGGAGATACTATTTCTATTTCGTCTCATATATTGAATTGATTTTTTACTTCTACTCTTACTAGTTTTTCGCTTGAGTCGTATTCTCTAAGTATTCACAAGAATGATTTCGTACCGAAACTACCATTTCTTTCATAGAATTGAGCATTTGCATTTGTATTTCATGCTAAAAATCCTGGTATATATCATCTGTTTGCGATTCAGAATAATTCTTCTGATAATTTTACTGCATCATATTTTTCTCATCTTTCTACAGCATCCACAGCTTCTCTATAAGCTAAACCAACTGATGCTATATAGTTAACTGTTTTATTTCTTCATTCTACTTTGAAACTGATTATTCAAGCGTCTTTTAATTCTTCTATATAGTCAATTGCACATAAATCTCTAGAATTCATCAAATATGTACCATAACTATCTTCGTCGATTTCCATTATTTCACCTGGTCTTTCTTTTTCTTCTAGGTAAAAATTTCAAGTTAATTCTTCATAATCTTCTGGTCTACCGGTAACTGTTTCTAGTTCTTCTTCACTTCTCTCATCCTTGAATACTTTGTATTCCCATCTACATGAATGACTACATGTTCATTGATTTGGATCTCTATTTGATAAATAATTTGAAATCAAACATCTTCATGAATAAGCCATACAAATAGCACCATGTACAAATGCTTCTAGTTCCATATCTGGTACTTGTTCATGTATTTCTTTCATTTCTTTTATAGAAATCTCTCTTGATAATATGATTCTTTTGATTCACATTTCTTTCCAAAACAATGCTTGAGCCCAGTTTGTATTATTTGCTTGTACTGATAAATGTATTTCTGCTTCTGGGAATTCTTTTCTAACTAAGTGAATAAGTCCAGGATCAGCCATAATAAATGCATCAGGTCACATTTCTAGCATTTTTTTAAATTGTGCTATAAATGGTTTTATTTTCACATTGTGAGCATATATATTTGCTGTGAAATATATTTTTTTTCATAGTTTATGAGCATAATCTACTGCTTCTTTTATAGTTTCCATTGTAAAAGCATTTGTTCTAGCTCTTAGAGAAAACATTGGAACTCATACATAACATGCATCTGCACCATATGCATAAGCAAATTTCAATTTTTCGAAATCTCATGCTGGCATCAAAAGTTCTAACTTTTTTGTCATACTAAAATATTAATTATAAAACTAGTTCCGCACTAGCCCTTTAGTAAAGGTGAGGGAATTGTAGTAAAAAATTGACAAAATACAAATTTTTTGCAATAAAAAATATGTTTTTTAAAAAACATATTTTTTTAATGATTCAAAAATCTATCATAAAAATCTATAAGAGTAAAAATAACCTCAAAAATTATTAGAAATATAATAATCCATTCAAGAAAATGTCATTTTTTAGAATCAAGTACATCATACAAAAATGTAATATTTTCATTCATGAAATTTAGCTTGTATTCTATAGCCTTAAATCTATCTTCTATCTCAAAAAATCAGTACAAAGAAGTATACAATTTTTCTAATACTATATCATCCCAAACTACTTCAGGCTTATCTAGTAAATACAATTCATTTACTATTTGGTGTTTTATAGATAATAGTTCTGCTATATTTTTTAATAAGTCTTTTTCTTTACTTTTTATTTGTCAGAATTTTTTTATTTCATCATAAAAATTTATCTTTTCGAAGAATTTTTCAGTTGTATTTTCATAGTATTCCATAGCTACAGTATGAGCTAGAGAAAAAGCTATAATCTCAAAGTAGTTTAACTTATACTCCTTGATAGTTATGAAATTATCATTTATAGAAAAATGATTTTCTAAAGTTGAATCTACTTTTATTTCGTACTCTTGAGTTACTATTGTAGTTTTATCTGGTGAATCAGATGTTATTTTTTCTACATGAAAATCTATTTCTTGGTCTTCAAATCATATAAATATAAATGCTGAAAACTTATAAAAATATATATTTTTCCCATTCTCTATTTCAGAATAATAACTTCAATCTATTGATCTATTTAATTTTATCTTGAAATGATTTTCTATTCTGGACAGATTTACATCTTTTGGTAATTGTAATGCTTTTATTTTGATATTCATATTTGTTCATTAATTAGTAAATTTTGCCATATTATACACTTATTATCATATTTGCAATTATATTTTTTAATAACAAAAAAAAGGGTAATTTCTTACCCTTTTTTATTTTTCTCCTTTTTTTAATTAAATTCTTTCACTAGCATTGCTATAAGGACAAATCTTGTGAAATGTATCTATAACAAATTCATATAAATCAACAATTGCTCCGAAAAACATACAAACAATAGACCAAATCCAAATAAATGGATAGCATATACCTTTGTAAATCATTGCAGAGAAATCATAAACGATCTCTATTTTTTTGAAAATTTTATTTTGGATTGCCTCCAGTTTATCAAAATAATCAACCACTTCTCGAGCAGTCATTTGTGAATTAACAAGTTTTTTGATATGTTTGAATGAAAAAGCTCTTTGTCTTTCGTTCAAAATTGTTCTCAAGCACCTCACTTCAAACAAAAATCCATCATCTAATCGATTGATGTATTTAACAAACAATCGTTTAAATTTAGGACCATTGTCAGGTGAGAAACTATCAAACAAATTATAGTAATCAATAAATTGCTCTTTTTTATCAAAAAGCCATTTATTATTTGAAATAGCAAAAATAACTCTTTTACCTGAAACATAACTGTTTACAATTGATTTACCTCTGTTATACTGAGTTTTTTCATATTCCAATACAACAGGTCTTCTAAACAAAAACAAACTAGGCGAAAATAACAATAAGTTTATACCAATAAATATTGATATCGTATACAATCCATCCTTCAGCAATGATAAATCACTAAACTTTACAAAAAATATTAATTCTCCGAGAAAAATTGCAAAGAAACTAAATATTACAACCATAACTAGTTTATCAAACAATGAATCAACATAGCTATATTCAATACTCGATTTTTCTACTACGTATTTATCCTGAACTTCAAAATACTTCTTTGAAATACCGACAACGATAAAAGCAGGTACAATCAGCATACTTAAAGAAACAAGATATGCATAATAGTTCAAGAAAAAATCAAACAAAAACCTAGAAATATCAAATATTGTCTCCCATACAAAAATTAAATGAGCCGATACCAACAAGAAAATAGCATATTTAGCATATTTCAGATTTGATAGCGGGATATATGCTCCTTTTTTCAAATAACTACTTACGAAATAATCAACGACCACTGTAAAACTAACAGCCAAAATCGGCTCATAAGCATAACTAAAGCAAGAGAGCAATAAAGTGCACCAAATAGTTTTAGCAAATAAATACAAGGTTTTTGGACCATATTTTGTATCGTTAATTTCTTGCACTTTTTCAACACTTAAGTCGATGAATTCCTTTACTTTTTCATCTGTTCCGCATATTAAATACAGCAGAAAATTAACTACTTTTAGTATCAAATACTTAAGCGTATAAGCAAATAATAGTAGAGGAAATAGTGAGCCAAATATCGATAACCAAACAATTACTTTAGTATTCTCAATTCCTCCAAGCAACAATAATCCAATACAAGCAGGCGATACGACTAGCAAAGTGAAATATAGCAAAAATGTAGTCCAAAATCTAGGACATACCCATCCGCTCACTTCTTGTTCATCGAAATCACCCCACAAATAATTACCAAAAATCTTTCGGGTACAAATTCCATAAAATCCATCAGGATTAATATAGAATTCACTAAATCCCTTTTCCTTGAAATTTTTGTGATCCTTTTTTGAGAGGTATTTTGCATTTGTATTTACCGTATCATCCTTTGTACCACGATACATTGTAAATCCCATATCCAAACCTACTTCATTTTTTACTACAGCCCAGTTTTTTTTGAACCGTTCTGATTCATCATACAGTTCTTCATTTTTGATTTCCTGCAAACTAGGACGATGAAAAATATGTTTCCAGCCCTTTGTACAAGCAGGATGCAGCTCCGGCATCGAATCAACACATATCAAATAATATGCATTTTTTAATGTAGCAAATTGTTTATCACCCATACGACGAATGTAGGATTCCAAATCCTGCAAATCTACATTCATATTCCATAAAAAACTCCTAAAAGCTTTTATAGGAAGTGCAAAACTATAAGCAATTATTTCCAAGCCTCGGTCAGAATTACCAAAAAACATAGACAAAAATCGTCTACGCTCATCGTAATAATGTTGAGTATATGTACCCCTATTCGTAGATCCATCATTACGATAAAACATGTAATAATAATTTGAGAATTCAATAGTAATGAAGTTATACAGTGTCTGAGCAAGTCTATTTTCATATCCATGCTCAGCCTTATAATTCAAATACATATCGGTTACTAGATTCAAAAATCCTCTAGCTTGCAATAAATTCCAATACTCATAATTGCGATTAGTAGGTACTTCTTGAAATAAAGAATAAGGAATACAACAACTTATCCGTGTTTCTTCCTGAGAATAAAACTCAGTTACAAACAAATCTATTTCATTCAAAAAGTTTGTATCAAAAAGTTTCTGAACCATTTCTAAATAACTCATTTTCTCAAAGGGGTATTCACATAGAATAGCTTCTTTCAGATTTTTTGGCGCCCGGTAAAACTTGCATATATTTCTGATGTCTTGATGCGACTCAGACTCATAGTAATTAATAAATTCAGCTAATAATTCTGCTCTTTTTTCAGAACCATTAGACTTTCTCATATGTGAGTTTTTCAACACACCAGAAGCATATTTATCGAAATTAACAATCATATATAAAAAAACACTAGCCTCAAAAAACAGAGGAAATAATGCTTTGTAGTTATTTTTTTTAAGTTCTTTGTCTTTTCTAGCCAAAAGGATAGAATAGATTTCTTGCAACTTTTCTAAAAACATAAGTTTCTCCTAAATAAAATTTTCAAAAGATTTTAATGAACAAAATTCAACTCGTGGATTATATAATAAATATATAATTAGTCAATACATAGATTTTTAATAATTTTGTAATATAATAAATATTTATATAATGATTGATATTTAATTCTAGCTAATAAAAAAAAATATGAATTTTATAAGCTTTATATTCTTGATAGTCAATATATTTAGTAAAAAACCTGATATATCAAAAATACAAAAAAAATGACTACTAGCAGTAAAAATAGCTCAAGTATTTGCACTGAGAATAGATTTTTTATCTAGGGATAGTTGTATGGAATTATCTAAACTTTTTTCTCAAAATTTTCATGACAATGATTTATGATTTGATGAAATAGTCTCAAATTATATAGGAAATGATTGGTATAATAATTTTGATTTTATAGATAAAATTCCTCTTGCTAGCGCTTCTATATGACAAGTACATAAAGCAAGATTAAAAAATAATGAAATAGTAGTAATAAAAATAATTAAAAAAGATTTCACAGAAAAATTTATAAAAGATATTAGAAATATTGAAAAATTTTTGAAATTCATTATTTTTTTCTATCCTAAATTAGAAAAAGTAGCAAATCCACTTTCAGTGCTAGAATCAATTAAAAAAACGACTATTTCAGAACTAAATTTATTAAATGAAATATCTAATGCAGAAATATTAAATAATGTATATGAAAAATATAAAGACCAAATAGATATATCTAGATTTGCATTACCTAAATATTATAAGGAATTATCAAATGAAAATATTCTTGTTTCAGAATACATAGATTGAGAAAATTTCGATAGATTATTAGAGGAAAAAAAGATGAATTACAATCTATTATTAGCATTTTTTCAAATACATGGAGTATTTATGTTCTCAGAGTGAATATTTCATTGAGATGTGCATCCTGGAAACTTGATATACAAAAATTGAAAAATATATTTGATAGATAATTGAGCTATAAGTGAAGCATTGAGATCTACTAGAGCTTGATTATTTGAATTTTTTAAAAATTTAGTAATATATGATTACAAAAAATGTGCAGATTCATTACTCAAAATGTCAATCACAAAAATAAATAATATAGAAAAATTTAATAAAGAATTTGAATTGCTATATAAAGACTTCGAGTGAAAAAATGTATCTCAAGTAAGCTTAACTAAACAAATGATGGATACAATAAAAACAGCAGTGCATAATTGAGCAACTTTCAATGATGATATGTATCCAATAATTAAGAGTCTAATGTATCTGGACTGAATGGTGATAAAATGCAAACCTGATGCAGATTTGATAAAAGATTTAAAACCGTTTATAAAAGATTTCGAAAAATTTATAAAATAATAATTAAAATAAATGAAAAAAGTATTAATAGTATGAGCAGGACCTTGATGAATATCTGCTTGAATGATATTGAGTAGTAGATGATATGATGTAGAAATATTTGAAAAACAATCTGATGTCTGAGGTAGAAATAATAATATAACATTGTGAAATTATAAATTCGATATTGGTCCAACATTTTTGATTTATAAAAAAGCATTAGATGATGTATTTGAATTATCAGGAAGAAAAGTCGAAGATTATTTAGAAATTCTAGATATAGACCCATTATATAAATTGAGTTTTGATGATGGTAAATTATTTTATCCTAGAGCCAAAATAGAAGATACATATGAAGAAATAGCTAGAGTATTTCCTGGGGAACAAGATAATTATTTGAAATATATTGAAAAAGAAGGTAAAAAATTCGAAGCAATGATTCCTTGTCTAGAAGTACCATACTCAAATATAGGAGCATTTTTATCAAAAAGATTTTTAAAAGCATTACCAAAACTAGATTTATTTAATTCTTTGCATTCTAGATTGAGTAGTTATTTCACTGATGAAAGACTTAAAATATCTATGGCATTTCAGGCTAAATACATAGGTATGTCACCATGGACTTGTCCAGCTGCCTTCACTATATTATCATATTTTGAGCACAAATTTGGTATTCATCATGTAAAATGAGGATTGAATCAAATCTCAAAAGCAATGGCAAAAGTGGTAAAAGAAAATAATGGAAAAATACACCTAAATACAAGTGTGAAGAAAATAATAGTAGAAAAATGAGTAGCAAAATGAGTATTATTAGAAAATTGAGAAACTATTTATGGAGACCATGTAATAGTAAATGCTGATTTTGCTTATGCTATGACTGATTTAATAGATAATGATGCTAGAAAAAAATACACTGATGAAAAACTAAAACAAAAAGAGTATTCATGTAGTACATTTATGCTATATTTGTGACTAGATAAAAAATACGAAAACCTAAATCACCATAATATAGTATTCAATAAAGAATATAAAGAATATGTTGATAATATAGGGAATAATATGGATATAAGTGATGATTTTAGTTTTTATGTACACAATCCAAGCTTGTTAGATAATACACTAGCTCCAGAATGAGAAAGTGCATTATATATACTAATTCCAACACCAAACAATGTCAGCTGAATAGATTGGGAAACAAAAAAAGAAAAAATAGAAAACAAAATATATGAATACATAGAAAAAAGATTTGGAATAAATGATATAAGAGAACACACAAAAGAAAAACTAATAATTACACCAAATGACTGGGAAAATAAATTCAATATATATAATTGAGCAACTTTCAATCTATCACACAAAATATCTCAAATGTTGTATTTCAGACCACATAATAAATCAGAAGATATAGAAAATATGTATTTAGTATGATGATGAACTCATCCAGGAAGTGGCTTACCAACAATATATGAATCAGCAATGATATCTACAAAAATACTTATAGAATCGGATAAAAACAAGTAAAAATATATTACTTGTTTTTTTGTATATAAAATCTATTGACAATTAAATATTTTTAAGTATTATCTCAGCACTTTAATCCAAATTTTCAATCCACCACACACGAGTGTAAGGAATTTAAAATGAGTACTGATAAAAATGCTGATGTTAAACCTGTAGTTGCTGGCGACGAAGTTGTTGCAAAGACAGGCAAGGATGATGAATTTGATTTGGACCAGATTTCAGAGGGCCCTGATGTCCTCGAAGAAAATCTGAAAAAAATCGACATGGACGATGAGGAGGAGTTAAAAAATAAAAATTCTCCCGATCGTTACAATGGCGGAGAAAAAGAAAAAACCAAAACAAATGGACTTGGAGTAATATTGATTGGTGCTGTTTTTAGTATCATCCTTACATTGATTGCTATTAGTGTTATGAAAAAAGAACTAAATAGTGTCGATGACAAGATATCTTCAGTAAGGATAGCTATCAATGATGTAAGAAGTTCTACACAACTGAATACTGATCAAGTGGCGGTTATCCGAACTGACCTTGACCAAGCTAATGGTGCTATCAATGACCTGAACAAAAACCAAACTACTCTAAGTGGTATGCTTACAGATCTGGACAAAGAAGTCAAAGCTGGTCAAGTCGGTCAAAAAGAGCTGGAAAAAAAGGTCGTAAAACTTGAAAAAGTACAAGCCATAAAACCAGTTGTCACTGTTACTAAAGCTGCAGTAGTTGCTAAAGCTCCAGAAAAACAAGCAAAAGCAGCAGTTGCTATTCAGGCAAATAAATCTGCAAAAGTTGTTGCTAAAACTGGGATTAAACCTGCTAAACAGGTTAAAGCGGCAGATACTTCAGCATTAACAATTGCGAAAAGAGCTGAGGAAATAGCTTTAAGAGCTGAAGAAATTGCAAAACGTGCAGAAAAGAAAGCTGAACAAGCTGGAAGTCAAGCACAATTAGCAACAACTACAGCTCTGAGCGCTGATAACAAAGCAAACTTGGCTCTTGATGGAGCACAAACTCTGAAAGTTGATGTAAAAAAACTGGTCAGAGAAGAATGTGCACGTCGAAAAGCTTTTGATAGTTCTACTATTTGCGAATAATAATCCATTTATGCATCTTTGCATAATTTGTGATTAGAGTTCGAAACCTTAAAGCCCTGCTAAGCAGGGCTTTAATTTTGTAAAAAAATAAAATTATGTTGAAAAAATATTAAAAAATATTAGAATTATTATTAAATAATTTATAAAATAATATTCTATGAATCTACAAAAAAAACAAGTAATTAAAGCCTTTACTCTAGTAGAATTAATAGTAGTAATTACTATTTTAGCTATTTTATGAACAATAGCATTTATCAGTCTGCAATGATATAGCACTAGTGCTAGAGACTCTACAAGAGTATCAGATATATCTAGTATGAAAACTAGTTTAGAATTGTTTCAACTAGATGCAGGGAAATATCCTATGCCTAGTAACTCTGTAGAAATAACCTATAGTTGAGCAATAGTTTGGTATCAAGGTACTTTCGGTGAAAATGTTTTTGCTAATGTAGATAGATTGGACAAAATACCTACAGACCCAGTTAATAATAAAGAGTATACTTACTCAATTACAAGCACTAAATACCAATACCAAATTGGATGAATGATTGAAGGAGATGAAATTTCTTACATCCCCCTATCCCAACCTTTCCCCCCAAGGGAGAAAGGAGTAGACCAATTTGCAGTTACTTATCAATCATGGGGAGATGGACTAGGGGTGAGGGATGTTTCTGCCTGAACAACTGAAGCTACAGCTTATGTAACTGGTAATTATAATGAACAGCTTACTAAAGCTCTTAGTTGAAGTATATGTAAAGTATTAGCTGTACCATCTATCATAAGCAATGATACTGCTGTTACAGATTTAGAACAAATACTTAGTGAACAAAAACTAGTATTTAG
>CALREY010000002.1 GCA_943356435.1 Candidatus Altimarinota bacterium | reverse complement strand
AATCACCATTTTTTATATATGGTAAATTTGCTGTTATTATTATGCTTTTTTCTATGTTATATTTATTGTTATTTAATATTTCTTTTAATAAATCTCATTTTATTTGATTTATTTGATTTTCTAGATTGTATAATTTTATATTTATTTTACTTACTTCTAAAGCTTCTTTTGAAATATCTATTACATAGCTGTTTTCTATTACTCTCCCCTTATATTTAAGGGGAGTACCCGCAGGGGGAGGGGATAAATTCATTAGTACAGATACTGCTATGCAACTGCTTCCAGTTCACACATCTATTATTGTAATATTATTTTTATTATTCTCTATTTCTTTCAACACACTTTCTACCATTATTTCTGTATCATTTCTAGGTATAAGCACTCTATTGTCTACATAAAAATCTAGTCAATAAAACTCAGCTTTGTTAATAATATATTCTATAGGTTCACAATTATTTATTCTAATAAAGCTATTTTTTATATCATTTATAAATATTTCATCTATATCATCACATAAAAATAACTGACTTTTACTAAGGTCAGTTATTTTTAATATTATTTTTTCTATTTTATTATCATCTATTCATAAATCTTTTCAGATTTTATATATTTCATTTTTTTTCATTTTTTTGTAGCTATTCCCCCTCCTTAGTAAGGAGGGGGCTAGGGGGTGGTTTAATTCTCAAATTTTTTTCTATTAAATATTTGTATAGTGAAGAATAATATAATAGTTAAATATACTATTGAATATCCAGAATTAAATACAAAGTACAAAGCTTTGAAATCAGTAAAACTTCAAATAACATCTTTTATATTCAATGCTTCAAAAGGAGGGAATAATAATTGTAGTCATTTAGTGAAATATACAGCTATTGCACTTCATGTCCTATAAGCTATATCTTGTAAAATAGTGAAACTATGACTTACGAAATATATCATTAGCGACACTAGAATAGTAAGTATGTTTGACATAAATGTAGAGAAGAAAAATACTAGTCAAAGTAATATTTCTAATTTGAAAAATGTAAAAATTAACGAAAATAATACTAACTTAGTTATTTCTATATCTTTTATCAATAATACTATTAAAAATAATATAGATTGTAAAAATATTATTAAAAATATAGTAGCTGAAAATCAGAAAAATTTACCCAATATAAATTCATATCTTTTTATAGGCTTACTAAGTATCAAAAATATTGTTTTTCACTCTATTTCTTTAAATAATAATTGTGATCATACAAAAAGTACTCATACAAGTCAAAATATTTCAATCATAGCTAATCAAAAGTCTACTATGATTTTTGAATCATCTCAAATAGTCAGTTTACCTAATGCCATAGAAAAAACTATGAATACAAAGGCAAAAAATAATATTAAGTATAAGAATTTATTTCTTACTATTTCTTTAAATGTGTTTAATGCAATATTTAACATGGTAAATTAAAAATTATATTCTAAAAAGTCTTTATTTCAATTTGCAAACGAGAGTATATCCATACTTTTCTTTCATTCAAGTTTTATTTGTCTTAAAATCAGAATTTTTTTATCTTTGCAAACAATTCATATAGTTTTTTTGTCTATTTTAAGCACTTTTCATATTTTTTCATTTCTCTCATAATTTAATAGTTCACAATCTTCTATATCTAGTTTTTTGTTATTATAGTATGTGTAAATTCATGGCCAAGTGTGATATGCTCTATATTTGTTAAAAATATTTATTCATGAGTCATTAATGAAATTTATTTCAGCATCTTCTTTAGATATTTTACTACAATATGTAGCTTTTGAATCATCTTGTTTTACTCATTTAATACTTCAATCAATAACTCAATTTAGAGTATTAATAAGTAGCTCTGGTCAAATAATTTCAAATTTATTAAATATGTCTTTAGTTGTGTCTAACTTGTCTATTTCTATCTTATTAATGGCTAGAATATCTCACTCATCCATTCATTTTGACATGTACATTATTGTTAATCATGTCTCTTTGTCTCAATTTTTTACAGCTTCTTGAATCGGACTAGCTCATCTATAAAGAGGTAGGATAGAACCATGAATATTGATACATCCATATTTAGGATTGTCTAATACTTGAGATGGAACTATTTTACCATATGCAACTACTACAATGAAATCTAAATCTAAGCTTTTTAGTTCACTGAAAAATTCAGTATTATTTTTAAATCTCTCTGGTTGTAATACTTTTATATTATGTTGTTTTGCTAGTTGTTTAACTGCCGTTTCTTCTATTACTTTATTTCTTCATACTGGTTTATCAGGTTGCGATACTACCAATTGTACATCTATATTTCAATTTTTTAATATTCATTCTAGAATATTTTTTGAGAATTCTCCTGTTCAAAAAAATGCTATTTTCATTATTATTTCTTTATTCTTATAAATTTTTCTTTTCAATTATTTTCAAAAAACAAATATAACTCATTGTAATTATTTCAATCTCAGATTATACTTTTTGTTCATCAAATATTTTTAATTACTATATTATTTATTCCTGTTCAAGTTTTATCTGTTTTTGTATTTATAGATTGAAGTATTAACAAGTTGTTTTTTTCTGGAAATATATTATCTTCATCAAAATAATTAACATATATATCATTTAATACTTCTCATGATAATGTTCAGACTATTTTATAAAAGGGTTCATCTATTAGGCTAAAGTCTTGATTTGTGTCTCATTGTCTAACTGCACTTGTATATAATTTATGTTTTTTGTATAATTTTAGACTTCATGTTAGACTATTGTTTCAATTTGTCGATAATGTACCACTTCAATTTATTGAATCAAAATCTATTTTTTGATTATAAAGTATATCAAAATTATTTATATAATATACATATCATTTACTTCATGTAGAAGTACTTAATTGTGTTTCATAATCAAATATTTCATTATTTTTTATTTTTTTATCTAGGTCTTTAAATTCTTCTTCTATAGTGTTTACTTTTAATGTTAATTCTTGATTTTTAACAAAGTCATTGAAATAAAATACTCAAGTCGATGACAAAAGAGTAATAATAGTAATAACAACTATCAATTCAATATATGTAAATGCTTTTAATATTTTATTCATACTTTTGTAGTCCTATCATTTTTATAAGGGGAAGGATTCGCACTTAGGGTTAATATTTTTTTCATTTTTTACCTTTTAATAATTTTTCAGCTATTTTATTAATAAATATCACTACTACAATAATCACTCAAAAAACTATCATTTTACCTGTTTTGTCCAAAAACAAAGCTGTAAGTCAAAATAAGAAAGATAATGAATATACAAGTGATAATACTTGTTCTCTAGTTAATCAGATTTCTTGCAATCTATGATGTAAATGTGTAAAATCTCAATTTAGAGGATTTTTTTTGTTTATTAATCTTCTGATTATTACATATATAGCATCAACTGAATATATTCAAAATACTACTAGAACAGTAGCTACTTTTCATCATGCTATAATAGCAAGTGTAGCAAGCATAAATCACAAAAACATAGTACCAGAATCTCACATTAATATCTTTTCTTTTACATCATACCGCCAAAATGGTATAATAATTCATACTAGTACTGCACTTATTCACATTATAAATTTAGCATTTTTTATTCATCATTCATAATCATCCTGGTAGAATAATATTAATCATAAAAAGAATAATATTAGAAAAGAAATAATAGATAATCATGAAGTATTTCATTGTATTCAATCTGTCCAGTTAAGTGCATTAAATATAAATACATACCACATAATAGTAAAAAATATCGGTACATAGTAAATAGTATAATCAAATGCTACAAAATAATATGTTTCTAGACTAGATATTCATCAAAATATATTACTAATATATCATATTTTTATTGATGTAATTCATATAACTGCTCAGATTATTATTTGAAATAGTAGTCTGATTTTTGCACTTACATTTAGCATATCATCTACGAAGCTGATTCATGTAATAAATAATCAAAATACCCATATAAGTCAAAGTTTGTAGTTGAAATCCACAAATATGCTAGTGAGAACGAAAAATGCTATAAAAAATACAATTCACATAGAATAGGGAATAGGATCTCTTTTTTTTCAGTATTTTTTTGGATTGTCTAATATATTTAATTTATAAAACAATTTTTTAAATCCTAGTATTATTACTAGCGATGTTAATATTGAAATTATAAAAATAATTAAGTATTGTATAATCATAGTTATATATATTTTTTAATTAATTTTAAATAGTATATAAATACAGTTCAGGTAAGTGTAAAGTATCAAAATGCTATTCAATCTAGGTTTCCTTGATTAAAACTAGTTATTACTCATATCAATGATCAAAGAGTTAGTAATCAAATTCACACTACATTTAGCCAGTATCTATTTTTATCAATAATACTTACAAGTCAAGTTGTAATTAAACAAAATCACACAGCTTGTAAAATAGAATACAGTTCAAAACTAAAAAAATTAATAAATATAATGAATAAGATTATGTTCAGAGGAATAAATGTATACTCAGATAATATTTTTAATTCCTTTTGAAAATTAAAATACACTAAGTTTTTTACAGATGCTAAAATATATGCAATTTGCCATACCAAGTATTGAGATTGACCTAAATATATCAATCAATATAGTGAAATGAAAGTAAATATTAAGTTAGAAGTTATCTGGTTTATAGATCAAAGTCTATTATTACCATTTGTATAATTATTTTGCATAACCATTATGAATAGATTTCATAAGAAATTTGCCAAAAATAATAATGAGATTTCTATTATATTTCAGTTTCAAGTTATATAAACAGTTACAAGTGATATGATGAGTAACAAAAATATCCACCAGTTTTCTTTTGAGAATGCTTTTAATTCATTTAATAATATGTTCATTTTTTTTAATTAATTATATCTTTTATATGTTAATTTTAAATTTGTATTTTTCAAGTTTATATAATTTATTTGCCTAAATATATTATAAATGATATTATATAATAGTAAACTAATTTTTATCTAGAGGAGAATCTTATGAGTGATGTTACTTTGCATGTAAACAATTTGGAAATAGCGCAAAATACTATTGATGTTGCTATCCAAAAATCAGTAATGGAAAATATTCCATTCTGTGAAGCTGGTGTTCTTGCTGCTGTGGATAATTACATCCAAGAAGTAAAGAACCAAAATGGTGGTAATGTAACAAACATTTGGATTACTGCATTTCGAAATAAATATGCTTGTGATTGTGAAAATTGTCAATTACATAATTAGTTTACAATATGTTATGATGTCATTTGATTGTCATAATATAAATATAAACCCCCTATTTTTAGGGGGTTTTATTATATTTCATTGTATTTTTTGTCTCATACATACTCAAATCTAGGTTTTAATACTCAATCAATTTCTATATTTTCAAAAAACATAGACTCTGGTCTAACAAAACAAAAATCTTTTCAGTATTCTTTAGTAAGCTCAGGAGTATCATATAATGCTTTATAAATAACTAGAGTTTCATTTGTTTCAGTATGTATTCATGTGCATATTACTTCATACAATTTATTTTTATAATGTTTATAAATTCATGTTTTCATATATTAAAATTGTTCATTAAGTTTTAATTTGCTTTGGTAAAACATCCTACTAGAACTTACACCAAATCTTTGAGCTGCAATTCTGTCTATTCACATACCAAATGCAAAACCTGAGTAAATTTCAGGATCTATTCATGCTCATGATAATACTTTTGGATGTACCATTCACGCACCGAGTAGTTCTACCCATCAAGTTGCACTACACATACTACAGTTACCATTTTTTGTTTCTCATGTTCATTTACATAATTGACATGATATGTCTATTTCTGCACTTGGCTCTGTAAAAGGGAAAATACTTGGTCTAAATCTCAATTTCGTATCATCTCATAATAATTTTTTCATCACTGTGTCTAGTGTCCATTTCAAATCTCAGAATGTTACTCATTTACCTACTACTAATCATTCTAATTGATAGAAATTACAAGTATGTCTAGCATCTTCTTGTTCATATCTGAATACTCTTCCTGGTACTATTATTTTGATTGGTAATTCTCATTTTAGCATTGTTCTTACTTGTACTGGACTAGTATGAGTTCTAAGTAAGTTTTTTTGTCCACTTTGTTTTTCATTATTTATATCATCAGATATCCAGAAAGTATCCCATACATCACGAGCTGGGTGATTATCAGGAATATTTAATTTGTCAAAGTTCAATTCTTCAGTTTCTACTTGAGGACCATCTTCTACTTTGAATCATAGTGAAATAAATATTTCTTCTAGTAGATTTGTAGTAATACTTATAGGATGTTTATGTCATAGATTATTACTTGGGAATTCTGCTGTAACATCTATTTTTTCATCTTGTTCTTGCTTAGCATATTTTGCTTCTTGTATTTCTATTGCTTTATTTTCTACTAATTGTTCGATTTCCACTTTTAGGCTATTTGCCATTGGTCAGATTATCTTTTTATCATCATTTGATAAATCTTTTAATCATTTAAGTATTTCGCTCAATTTTCAGCTTTTTCCTAAAAAGTCTTTTTCTAATTCTTCTAGTTTTTCTATAGTATTTACAGTGTTTATATTTTCTAGAAATAATTTTTTCAAGTTTTCTAATTGTTCTTTCATTTTATTATGAGTAAATAAATATTTTAGTGAATTATAAATAAAAGTGTTCATAAATCAAAAAAATGTTTCAAATAAGAGAAATCTAATAATTAAATATAAATTATTTTGCTATACAATTTGCATATAATGATTTGCAATATTAATTAAAAAATATATATTACAAATGTAAAGTTTTATAAGGAACTAATTTTTATGTGAATAAATAGCTTAAATAAACTGAATAAATCCAAAATTGAATATGAAATACTATCTTATATTTCAGCTATAATAAAAATTCAAAAAGAAATAGCATGAATTTTAGGGAAGAAAAACAACACTATAAGTGATTTAGAAAATGAATTTTTATCAAAAGTATTAAGTATTTTAGAATTAAGTAACAATGTTATTTTAAATAGTAAAACTGCTAATAATTCAGAATATAGTCTAAAAATACTAAAGAGGTATGAAAGACTATTTCAAAAGTCTGATAATATAAAAGATATAGATGAATTACTTGATATGTATTTATTAGGTATTTTGGAGATATTATCTATAGAAACTATTAAGTTAGATTTTGATATTTATCCTCCTGAAAATTCAGAAACAATAAAAAGTGGAAACTGAAAATATGATAAAAAATGAAAAACAGTAGAAAAATATAAATTATTTCTCAAATTATTAGTAAATAAATGAGTAAAAATATCAGAAATAGTAGTCTATGAGGAAAAGAAAAACAAGAGAAGAATAAGAAAAAAACCATATAAAATAATATATATATCACAAGACAGTATAGAAAAAACTATTGTAATTTCAGATACTCTATGAGAAGCAACATATATATATGACTGAATAATAAAAATAGATAAATTCAGAGATAATAAAAAATGACAAGTTATTGATTGATTGATAGTTAATAAGGTGATTTTTTGAGTTAATTATTCTAATACTTTAGAACAACATTTATTTAATGCAAATAGTAAAAATCTTACTGATTATGTGTTAAATATTTCAGGAAAAGTAAAATCTACAAATAAATTGAAAACATTATTAGAGTGGCAAAATTTCATATTATCAAAAAAAGAGCAATTACAAAAAGAAGCATTATTAGTCGAAATAAACTGAATTTGGTATTTTGGTGATACAAAGTGTTCTAAACACTGGTTATATTTGAGAAGTTTTCCAAATGCATCATTTAATAGAGCAAATGGAGTATGAAACGATAAATGAATAATAGAAAATCCACAAGAATTAAGACAATTATTTAGTGCATTATGATTTCAAGTCGCTAGTGAACAACAAGAAATAACCAGATGGAGAGATATATTAGTATGATATAAAGAGAAGCTAGAAAAAGAAGCAGATATATATGAAATAGACTGAATATGGTATTTTTGAAACTGATGATGAAATAATAAATGGAAATATTTGATAAATTTTCCTAATTGTGAATTTAATAGAAAAAATAACGTATGAACAGAGAATTGATCAATAAAAAGTGTTAGAGAATTAAAGAATCTATTTCAGTCATTATGATTGAGAGTGGCTACTGACCAAGAAGAAAAAAACAGATGGTGAAATATAATAAGTTCTTACAAAGAATTATTAAAAAATGAATCAAATATAATAGAAATAGATGGAGTATGGGATTTTTCTAATGCTAAGTGAGCTAGTACTTGGAAATATTTGATAAATTTCCCAAGTGCAGAATACAATAGAGTGAATTGAATATGAAGTGATAAATGAGTCATAGTAAATATAGTTCAACTAATGAATTTGTTTAAAACTATGTGATTAAATGTTAAATGTGATTAAAATTAATAAATATATATGTCAAAAGTAATAGAGTTTTGAGATTTCGTGGAATATAGACAAAATAAAACTGATCATGGAAATACAACAGAAATACCAAATAATGTAAGTCAAATACCAACAAATCTGAATCTAACTGATGCTATAGAGAAAGAAGTAGATGAGTTTCATAATCAAATAAATATTATCATAGAAGCAATAATACAAAATTGAATAATTGATTATTTAGACGTATCTAATCAATCTAATAATCATGATAATTTAAGTAAATATAACCAAGATACTGATCTAATATTTGCTGAAATGAAGGAAAAAGCAAATACAATAGATGACACCATTGATTATATGGAAAATACTTTGGATGATTTTTTTGCATGAGAATTTGTGCTGAGAACAATTGCTGACTTACTAAGTATATATAGAGATGAGGTGTGTGATGTATTACTAGATAAATATACTAATAATAAGGTATCGTATAAAGAGAAAGATAATGTAGTAATAGAACTAGAAACTAAAGAAGCAGATGTAATGGATGAGTTACAATTTCAATTTGATAATCTAGCTGAAAGTATAATAAATAATTGAATAACAGATTATTTAACAAGTATCAATCAATTAAATACTCCCTTAATCAGGAAAAAATATAGTGAAGCAACAAGTGAATTGTATGAAAAAATGCTAATAGAAGCAAATATTATAGATGATACGATAATATATATAGAGGATGAAGTAGATATGACTTTTTATAATGATTTCATTATGAAAGCTGCTTCAAATATGTTATCTAGATATAGAAAAGAAGTATTTGATATGTTGGTGGAGAAGTTTGGTGGGTAATAATAAAACATTTTTAAAAATTCAACTTATGATTAAAAAATAAATGGTATTTTTATTTGATTTTTTTTTAATATAATTAAACTAAATAATAATAATATTTAATATATTTTTATGGAAATTATAAAACAAATAAAATGATGAGTACTTCATGGAATTTGATTTCTATTAGTAATTTGATTAGCATGAGTATGATATGCTTCATTTACTGGATTCTCTTGATTAGCTATGAGTTCTTGAGATATTCTTACTGCTCAAAAATGGACTGATTTAGTGGATGCTGTACAAGATGAGTATAGTACTACAGAAACATTAACTAATAAAGTTTGGCTAAATCAACCATTATATAGAAAAGTAATAGAATTAACAAGTCCAGCTAATTCTGCAGGAGTTACTTATAATGTTGCTGCTCAATTTACTTGAGGAAGTAATTGTAGGGTTGTAAATCATATCATTTATAGAACTGATGGTTGGAATTCTACTTCAGCTCAAAATAGTTTTTGAGAAACGGATATAAAAAATGATTGTAGTACTATATGGATAAAACATGATTGATCTTCATTTGTTAATTCAGTCCCTGTAAAAATGATTATTGAATATACAAAATAAAAATATGAGAACTATCTCATATTTTTTTTATAAAAATTTTACTTAATCTATATTATACCACAAAAAATCTATATTTAAAGTTATTAGAAAATTGCTTTAATATTTAATTAAATCTCAAAAAATATTTTCCATTTGACAAATTAATACTTTTTTATATAATCACGTGGCTTTTTAAGAAATATCACGAAAAGTTTTTGAAGAGGTTAAGTTAGACTCCATTTATATAAAAGGAAGTTTAACCTCTAACTTTAATTTTGTAAACATATTTTTATATGGCTTGAATTATAGCTACAAAGTTGGAAATGACTAGAGTGATTAAGGATGATAAATTTATCCCTATTACTTTACTAAAAGTTCCTACTTTAAAAGTAGTATGATTTAAAACTCTTGAAAGAGATGGTTATAAAGCTATCATAATCTGAGTTTTAAACGATAAGGTTGAAGATGCTCAACTAGTGGAATGAAAAGTTACATTAAATAAAAGTAATTTTTCAAAAATAGTAGAATTTCCAGTTTCTGAAGAAGAATCTGAAAAATATAAAGTTGGTGATACTCTATCATTAGATATGATTGAAGAAAATGTTAAAGTTTCTGTAGAATGATTTTCAAAATGAAAATGATTCGCATGAGCTATGAAAAAACATAATTTTCACGGATGACCTGGTGGACATGGTTCAAAATTCCATAGAGCCCTATGATCAATCGGTAACAGAAAACCAACAAGAACTCACAAGGGTAAAAAGATGCACGGTCATCTTGGTAATACTAAATTCACTATTAAAAAAGTTCCAGTGGAACTAATTAATAAAGAAATTAGTGTAATCGGTGTTAGATGAGGAGTTCCAGGATGAAGAAATTCATTCGTAAATATTATTTTTTAGTTATTAATTATATTACTCTGATGAAGACTAATTTATTTGATCAAAAAGGTAAGTCAGTTTGAGAAATTGAACTAAATGATTTAGTATTTTGATTAGAACTTAATGAAGGACTTATTCATAGAGCTTTAGTATATCAACTAGCTAATAATAGAATGGTTGTTGCTCATACTAAAACTAGATGAGATAGAAGAGGTTCGACAAGAAAGATTTATAAACAAAAAGGTACAGGTAGAGCTAGAATGGGTTCAAACAGATCACCTATCAGAAAGAAAGGTTGAGTTGCATTTGGTCCAAGAAACACTGTAAACTTTACATTGAATATGAATAAAAAAGAGAGAAGAAAAGCGTTATTTACTGTTTTGTCTTCTAAACTAGCTAATAATGATTTAATTGTTGTAGATAATATAACTTTTTCTGAAGCTAAAACAAAAAATATGGTAGAAGTTTTTAACGCATTACCATACAATGAAAAAGCTTTACTTGCATTACCTGCAAGAAATGAAATTATTGAAAAATCTACTGCTAATATATCATACGTTAAAAGTATACTTGTAGATTACTTGAATGTTAAAGATTTACTTAAATATAAAACATTAGTTTTATTAAAAGATTCTTTAGCTAAACTAGATAATCTAACTAAATAATTTACTCTAAAATATATAAAAGATGAGAATTTTTAGAATTTTAAAAAAACCAATTACTACTGAAAAAACTTCTGTTTTAGAGATGACAACTAATACTTATGTATTTGAAGTTGACTCTAGTGCAACTAAAATTGATATTAAAAAATCAATTTCTGAACTATATAAAGTAGAAGTTGCTTCTGTTAATGTTTTGCATACTAGAGAAAAATTCAAGTATGGTAAAAAAAGATGAATGCAATTAAGAAAAAGATCTACTAAAAAAGCTTATGTTACTTTAAAAGATCCAAAAGCTAAAATAGACTTTTCTATTATAAAATAATTTAGTTTTTAAAAATTTTAACAGTGGGAATTAAAAAATTTAAGCCTACCACTCCAGGTAGAAGATGAATGACTGTTAATACGTTTGAAGAAATTACAACTTCAACTCCGTATAAACCACTTACAGTAAAATTAAAAAAACATTCAGGTAGAAATAATACTTGAAGAATTACGGTAAGACACCAATGAGGTGGTCATGCTCAAAGATATAGACTAGTTGATTTCTTCCAAGTTGATAAAAAATGAATACCAGCTAAAGTTGAAACAATTGAATACGATCCATATAGAACAGCATTTATTGCATTAATCTGTTATAAAGACGGAGAAAGAAGATATGTTGTTGCTCATAAAGATATGAAAGTATGAGATATTAATGTTACTGACGATAAAGCTACATTAGAATCTGGAAACAGAATGGAAATAGGAAACATCCCTACATGATTACAAGTGTATAACTTAGAATTAATTGTTGGACAAGGTGCTTCTTCTATAAGATCTGCAGGTTCTTTCGGTACAGTTTTTTCACAAGAAGGTGAATATACTCAAGTAAAAATGCCTTCATGAGAAATCAGATTAGTACATAAAAAATGTTTTGCTACTCTTGGTCAAGTTTCTAACACTGATCACAATCAAGTTGTTATTTGAAAAGCTTGAAGATCTAGATGGATGTGAAAAAGACCAACTGTTCTTGGTAAATCAATGAATCCTGTTGATCATCCACATTGAGGTTGAGAAGGACATTCTCCAATTGGTATGAAAGGACCAAAAACTCCATGGGGATTACCTGCATTGTGATATAAAACAAGAAGTAGAAAAAACACTACATCTAAATGGATATTAAGAACAAGAAAAGGTAAATTAATGATGTAAGACAATAAGTTTAAGTTTTAATTGATATATAGATTTATCTTTTGTTAATACTACTTAAACTTATAGCTTGTATCTTATACTTACAACTTATAACTTATAACTTATTATGACAAGAAGTTTAAAGAAATGACCATACATTGATGAAAGACTATTAAAAAAAGTAGTTGCAATGAATGATTCATGAAAAAAAGGTGTAATTAAAACTTGGTCAAGAGCTTGTACTATTATTCCAGAATTTGTTGGACACACATTAGGTGTTCACAATGGTAAAGTACACACTCCAGTTTTTGTTACAGAAGATATGGTATGACACAAATTATGAGAATTTTCAATGACTAGAACATTCAAGGGTCATGCTTGAAATAAATAGAAATATTTTATACATCCCTTAATTTGGGTATAACTATTAAAATTAATACTATGAAAGCATACGGAAAAAATATAAGAATTTCTCCGAAAAAATTAAGAGTTGTTGCTGAAATTGTTAGAGGGCAAAATGCTGAACAAGCATTAAAATTTCTAAAATTTGCTCCTACAAAATGAGCTGACCTTATGTATAAAATTTTAGCATCTGCTGTTGCAAATGCTGAAAACAATGATAATCAAAAGTTATCTACTCTATATATAAGTACTCTTAGTGTAAACAAAGGTATTGTTTACAAAAGATGAAATCCTGTATCAAGAGGGAGGATGCATCCAATTTTAAAAAGAACTTCTAATGTAAAATTAGAATTACAAGTAAAATAATTTATTAACACATTTTAATTTATGTGACATAAAGTAAGTCCTATAGCTTTTAGAATTCCATATATAAAAACTTGGAAATCAATTTGGTATGAAGACATAAAAACATATAAAGGCTCATTAAGCTTAGATATAAAAGCTAGAGAAATTTTAAATAAAGAATTAACTTGAATTCCTGTGTGAGATATTTTGATATCTAGAAATCAAGATGTTGTAGATGTTGTTGTTTATACTGCAAAATCTGCATTAATCCTTTGAAAAACAGGTGAAAATAAAGAAAGATTAGTAGCTTTATTAGTTTCAAAACTTTGAATAAAAGTAAATCTTGAAATTAGAGATATTAAAAATCCAGATTTGAATGCTAAAATCGTATGATTTAACATTGCAAACCAAATAGAAAAAAGAATGCCTTATAAAAGAGCAATCAAACAAGCTATTGCTAAAACAATGGAAAAAGGTGCTAAATGAATAAAGGTTAAAGTTGGTTGAAGACTTAACTGAGCTGAAATAGCTAGAAAAGAAACTTTCAAAGAAGGTAATATACCAACGCAAACTATCAGATCTGATATAGATTACGTTACTGCTAGAGCAGAAACAGTTTATGGAACAATTTGATTAAAGGTTTGGATATATAAATGAGACATTTATAAAAAATAAAAAATTTGACATTTAAATTTTTTTTATATACTAATTGTGCAAAAAAATGTTACAACCAAAGAGAACAAAATATAGAAAGACCTTCAGATGAAGATTGAAAGGAAAGGCTGTTAGATGATCTACGTTAGCTTTTGGTGAATACGCTATCAAAACAACAACTAGATGATTTATCACTTCAAGACAAATCGAATCTGCTAGAAGAGCTATGGTTAGATATATTAAAAGATGAGGAAGAATTTGGATAAGAATTTTCCCTGACAAAGCTTTTACTACTAAACCGTTAGAAGTTCCGATGGGTTGAGGTAAATGATCTGTAGAAATGTATAGAGCCCCTGTAAAACCTGGTAGAGTGTTATTTGAAATAACATGAGTTACGCCAGAAATTGCTAGGGAAGCTTTTAGACTGGCTTCTTACAAATTACCAGTAAAAACTAAAATAATAGTTGACTAATCATTTTTAAAATGAAAGAAATAAAAGATTTAAAACTCCAAGAAATAGGAAAACTTAGAGAATTAAATGAAAAAGATTTAAAAGCCGAATTAACTAAATCATCTAAAGAGTTATTTACTCTTAAAATGAAAAAAGAATTGGGTGAATTAAAGCAAACTCATTTAATTAAAGCTCTTAGAAGATATACAGCTCAACTAAGAACTGTAGCAACTTCTAAATGATTTAATATAGGTTAATTATTTTTAATTAAACAAAGTTTATGAGAACAAAAAAAGGTGTTGTTACTAGCACTAAAATGGACAAGACAATTGTTGTATCAGTACATACATATAAAAGTGATGCTAAATATAAAAAAAGATTTAGAGTAACTAAAAAATTCTATGCACACGATGAAAACAACACTTGTAATGAATGAGATCAAGTTACAATAAAAGAAACTAGACCTACATCTAAATTAAAAAGATGGGAACTAGTAGAAAAAATATAGTTAATTTTAACTTTTAAGAACGTATTTTATGATACAAACAGAGTCAAGACTAGTAGTTACAGATAACTCTTGAGCTAAAGAAGTATTATGTATTAAAGTACTTGGAGGTTCACACAGAAGATATGCTTCTGTTTGAGACATTATAGTTTGTACTGTTAAAAAAGCTGCTCCAGATGGATCAGTGAAAAAGAAAAAAGTAGTTAAAGCTGTAATTGTTAGAACTTCAAAAGAAGTAAGAAGAAAAGATGGATCATATTTGAGATTTGATGATAACGCTTGTGTAATAATCGACGACAATAATAATCCTAAATGAACTCGTATTTTTGGACCTGTTGCTAGAGAATTAAGAACAAAAGGTTTCCAAAAAATCGTGAGTTTAGCTCCAGAAGTTTTATAATTATTATTAAATAAAGAATTATGAAAATTAGAACTTGAGATAAAGTTATGATAATGTCAGGTAAAGAACAAGATAGAGGTCAAGTGGCTGAAGTTTTGAAAGTGTTTGCTGATGAGAACAAAGTTCTTGTTAAATGAATCAATCTTGTTACTAGACATTTAAAAAAACAATGAACTAACCCAGGTCAAATTATAAAAATGGAAAAAGCTATCAATGCATCTAATGTAATGTTAGTTTGTCCATTTACTAATAAACCTACTAGAGTTGGTTTTGTAAAAATTGAAGAAAAAGGAAAAATAAAAAAATTTAGATTTTCAAAAAAAGCTGTTAAAGAAAACGGTGGAGAAGCTAAAAAATTTATTATTAAATAATTTACTTATATTATTTATAAAAGAAAATGCTTAAGGAAAAATATTTGAAAGAAATTGCTCCTGCTTTAAAAGAAAAATTACAAGTTTCTAATGTAATGGAAGTTCCAAAATTAGAAAAAGTTGTATTGAATATGTGAATTTGAACATATATAAGACAATGAAATAAAGATTTTTCTTCATTACAAGAACATTTATCATTAATTGCTGGTCAAGCTTGTACAGTTAGATATGCTAAAAAAGCAGTATCAAACTTTAAATTAAGAGCTGGTATGCCTGTATGATTAACTGTTACTTTGAGATGAGAAGCAATGTATAACTTCCTAGAAAAATTAATCAATGTTGTATTACCTAGAGTAAGAGACTTCAGATGAATTAATAAAAAAGGATTTGATAACCAAGGGAATTACAATTTCTGAGTGAAAGAACATTCTATATTTTTAGAAGTTCCTCACAATGATGTAATCAAAAACCACTGATTACAAATTACAGTTAAAACAACTGCTAAAAACAAAGAGGCTTGAAAGGAATTATTAACACAAATGTGATTTCCTTTTTCTAAATAAAAGTTTACTTTATAAGAAAAATTAAGATGGCTAGAAAGTCAAAAATTGCTAAAGCAAATAGATTAAAAAAGACATTTTTACAAGCTATAGCAGATTGAAGAAAACCTAAGGAAGCTACAAAAGTATTTAATTGTTGTGGTATCTGTGGTAGAACTAGATGATATCTAGGGAAATTTGATATTTGTAGAATTTGTTTTAGAGAAAAAGCTAACGCATGAGAATTACCAGGTGTTAGAAAATCTAGTTGGTAGTATAAAATAGTTAAAATAAATTTAGTTTATTAATTTTATTGTTATGATAATAGATCCAATCGGAGATTTATTAACAAGAATTAGAAATGCATATATGGCTAGAATTGTAAGTGTTAAACTTCCTTATTCTAAATTAAAAACAGATATCGCAAAAATTCTTAAGAAAAATAAATATATTGTTGATTTCGAAATCACTGATGAATGAAACAATAAAAAATCAATTTTACTTACTCTAAATGATGTAAGAACAACTAAGTATGTTCCTACTTTCACTAGAATAAGTAGACCAGGACAAAGAATCTATATCTGAGCAAAAGATATTAGAAAATCTAGAGATGGTAACGGTATTTATATCGTATCTACTCCTAAATGAGTTGTAACTGGTTATGAAGCTAGAAGTTTAAATGTTGGTGGTGAACTTCTTTGTGAAGTTTACTAATATCACATTTTATAAACGAGAAATGGTTATGTAATCATTGTTCCGATTTATATTTATAATAAAAAAAATATGTCAAGAATTGGTAAATTACCTATTGTAGTACCAGGAAATGTTGAAGTTACTTTGGCTAACAATAATATTAAAGTAAAAGGACCAAAAGGAGAATTATCTTTTGATTATTCTGCTAAAGTTGAAATACTTAAAGAAGAAAACAATTTAATTGTTAGACCTTTAGATGATTCTGCTGCTGCTTTATGGGGAACAACTAGAGCTATAGTTAGTAACTTAGTTATTGGTGTTTCTACAGGTTATAGTAAAAGTTTGGAAATCATTTGAGTTGGTTACAAATTTGAAATAACTGGTGATAAACTTACTTTAAGTATTGGTTTATCTCATAAAGTTGATATG
Source organism: Candidatus Altimarinota bacterium (assembly GCA_943356435.1). Classification (GTDB taxonomy): domain Bacteria; phylum Patescibacteriota; class Gracilibacteria; order BD1-5; family UBA6164; genus UBA6164. Next base: position 142,009 of record CALREY010000002.1, on the reverse strand, counting down.
ATTGCTCCAGCTTGAATAAAAATCGAAATGGATGAAAAAGCTAAAAATATAATGCATATATCTGGTGCTGATAAACAATTAGTATGAGAATTTGCATCTAAAATTAGAGCAAAAAAGAAACCTGAACCATATAAAGGAAAATGAATTAAATATGTTGGAGAACATATTGTTAGAAAAGCTGGTAAAACTGGTTCAAAAAAGTAAAAATTTAACTTATAATAATTTTAAAGATGTTACAAAAAACATTAAAAAGATTAAGAAGAAAAAATAGAATTAGATCAAAAATAAGTTGAACTGAATTAAAACCTCGTTTAGCAGTGTATAGAAGTAATTCTAACATATATGCTCAACTTATAGATGACGTAGCTTGAAAAACTCTTACATCTTTTTCAGATTTAAAACTAGATAAAACTGGTACAAAAACAGAAATGTCTAAAAAAGTAGGTGAAGAAATGGCAAAAAAAGTTCTTGATTTAAAAATCACTGAAATTGTATTTGATAGAGGTTGATTTGCTTATCATGGTAGAGTTAAAGCTTTAGCTGAAGCTTTAAGAGCCTGAGGACTAAAATTTTAATTAATTAATACAAATAAGTATGGCTTTTTCTGGAAATGACAATAAGAAATGAAAATTTTCAAAACCAAAGAAAGAATTTAAGGAAGAACTACTTGCTATTGATAGAGTAACTAGAGTTACATCATGAGGTAGACAACTTAGATTTAGAGCTGTTATGGTTATTTGAGATGGTAATGGTAAAGTAGCACTATGAACATGAAAATCATGGGAAGTAGTTGATGCTATCGCTAAAGCTATTTCAGATGCAAAGAAAAATTTAACTGAAGTTACAATTAAAGATGGTACTGTTCCATATAATGTTGAAGCAAAATATAAAGCTGCTAAAATAATGGTACACCCTGCTTCTGAAGGTACATGAATTATCGCTGGTTGAGCTGCTAGAAAAGTTTTAACTGTTGCTTGATATCAAGATGTACTTGCTAAAAGATATGGTTCATCTAATATGATTAATAATGCAAGAGCAACTATTAAAGCTTTATCTTCATTTAAAAAAATATAAACCCTTCTTTTGTCCATATGGACATACTTCTCATTATAGTGGGAGGAATAGAATAATCTAATAAATCTTTTTCTACCATGATAATGGGAGGTATCTTTAGAAGAAGAGGGTTTATTATTATATATATAACCTTAATATTTATGTTATCTTTAACAAATCTAAAACCAAATTCTGGTTCAAGAACTACATCTAAGAGACTAGGTAGAGGTAATGGTTCATGAAAATGAACATTCTGTGGTAGAGGTTGTAAAGGTCAAAATGCAAGATCTGGTGGGTGAGTACCTGCTTGGTTTGAATGAGGACAAACTCCTTTATTTAGAAGATTACCTAAATTAAAAGGTTTTTCAAACGCAAAATTTAAAACTGAATATAGTATTATAAATGTATCTGATTTGGCTTTATTAGCTGAAAAAGGTATTACTACTATAAACAAAGAAGTATTACTTGAAAATAAATTAATTAGAAGAAAAGCTCTTCCAGTTAAATTATTATGATCATGAGTACTTACTAGTAAAATAGATGTTGTTGTTGAAAAAGCTTCTATTACAGCTAGAGAAGCTGTTGAAAAAGCTTGAGGAAAACTTGAAACTAAATAATGTAGAGAAAACCCGGCTTTAAAAAGTTTGGGTTTTTATTTTTTTTGAGTATAATGCTACAAATTACTTTCTTTTATTATAATTTTTATTATAATATTGACTAAGTGATTAAATTATTTTATAAAAAATTATATATGGTACTAAATAATATTAAGTCTATATTCCAAAATGAATCAATAAAGAAGAAAATAATAGCTACTTTGTTGCTTATTTTGGTTTATAAATTTTTGTCTGTTATTCCAGTTTATTGAGTTGATACTACTAAACTTAGTGCAATAATGGAAGCTAATAGATGATTATCATTTTTTAGTTCTTTGATGTGAGGTTGATTGTCTAATTTTTCTATAATTCTTATGGGGCTTTCGCCTTATATCAATGCATTGATTATTATTCAATTACTTTGAGTTATAGTACCAAAAATCTGAGATTTACAAAAAGAGTGAGAACAATGACAAAAGAAAATTAATAAATATACTAGATATTTAACTTTACCTTTAGCTTTTGTTCAATCATATTGAATGATTGTTCTATTAAATACATTAGCTTCAGGTTCAATAATTGATATATCAGATACACAAACTGTTCTTATAGCAATGACTATTGTTACTACAGGTACATTGTTTCTAATGTGGTTATGAGAAGTTATGACAGAAAAATGAATTTGAAACGGTATTAGTGTTATCATTACTGCTTGAGTATTAGCAAGTGTACCATGAAATATTATGTCGCACATTGCAGCATGAAATTATCCTTTATTAGTAGGTTTAATCATTGCTAGTTTAGCTATAATATATGTAATTATTAAATTTACTGAATGAAACAGAAGAATTCCAATAATTTATACTAGAACTGGTAGAGAAGAGAAATCTTATTTCCCAATCAGAATAAATCAAGCATGAATGATTCCTATCATATTTGCAGTATCATTGGTTACTTTCCCTGCAATTATAGGTCAAATTCTTTCTGGACCTGGTTCAAGTGAAACTTCAAGTAAAATTGGTAAATTCTTATTAGAATATTTCAGTATGTCTAATCCTTCTTGGATATTTATATTGATATATTTCTTATTAGTTCTTGGATTTTCTTTCTTTTATGTATCAATAACATTCAATACAGAAAATGTAGCTGAAAGTATACAAAAAAGAGGAGGGTATATACCATGAATTAGACCTGGTTCTGAAACTGCTGATTATTTATCTAAAGTATCAGAACACTTAAACCTATTTGGTGGATGATTCTTAGCATTAATCGCAATTTTGCCTTACGTTATGTCAAAAATAATGTGACAATCAGTTGATTTTATTATATCTGCTTCATGATTAATCATTATAGTTTCAGTAATACTTGATCTAGTTAGAAAAGTAGATGCAGAAATGAAAATGTTTGATTATAGCAAGTTTAAATAATAAAAAAAGTCTAAATTTTATTTAGACTTTTTTTATTATTTATTTTGATTATATATATTTAATTGTATACTTTGATTACTATTTAATTGTATACTTTGATTACTATTTAATATATATTATTATGCATATACAAAAAATTAAAGATTTTACTACAGCTAGAAATAATCAACTAGCTTTTACATTAGTTGAGTTAATTGTTGTGATTACTATTTTAGCAATATTATGAACTATAGCATTTATTTCACTTAGTTGATATAGTTCGGATGCTAGAGATAGTACTAGAATAAGTGATATGAGTAGTATGAAATCAAGCCTAGAATTATTACAAATTGAAGCTTGAAAATATCCTTTACCAACTGATTGAGTAAATATTACTTATAGTGGTTCTATAGTATGGAACCAATGAACATTCTGAGAAACAGTATATACTAATGTTGATGTTATAAATAAAGTACCAGTTGACCCAGTTTCAGATAAAAAATACACTTATTCCGTTATAAATAATAGAAATGAGTATGAATTGTCATGATTAATAGAATGAGATACAATTTCTTTTAACCCATCCCAACCTTCCCTAAAATTAGGGAAGTGGAAAAACAATGCAAATGCCTGAACTGTAGAAGCTACTGCAATTGTAACATGAAATTATAACTGACAAATGACAAAAAGTTTAAGTTGAAATACTTGTGAAGTATTAAGTATACCATCAATTGTAACTAATGATACATCTGTTACTGATTTACTTCAAATAGTTACAGAGCAAAAATTGGTATATAGATGATTTAAAAACTTACCGAGTTCTCTTATGGGGTCAAAATTCAAAAATGATGGATGATTCACTTTTACTCCTAATAAATTAGTTGCATATTCAGATACTTGAAGTTGTGCTGCATTAACAGATAGTTCATCTTATACTGCTAGAGTCGCTTTATTAAAATGATTACAAGATTCATATACTTGAACTATTGTACAAAATGTATGAGAAATAAAAAATATTGTTGATTTAGTAATAGATACAAATAATCCTAGTACTAATGTATTAGATTATGCATGAAACTTCGTAAATAATAATTTATGATGAACACTAATATCAGGTCATTATCAATCAAATCCAACACCTGTTGTTACAAGTCCATATACTGCTACTTCAGATAAAACAGTAGTAACGGATAGTAATACTTGACTTAAATGGCAATCTCATAGGGATTTAAGTGGTGATTTAGCTAGTTTGAATGTATCATTATGTAGTCCAGCTAATGCAGCATACTGTGCAGGTTTAAACATATGATGATTATCTACAGGTTGGAGATTACCTACATGTACAGAGTTTGCATCATTATGAGATGATACATCTAATTTTATAGATACTAACTTCTTTAGTTATCAACCATCTATGAGTTATGCTTGTACATGATGAGCTTGATCTTATATGTTTGCTAGTAACTTTATGGATTATATAATCCCACAAGCTAATGCATTTTGTATGGCTGCATTAGTTCGTTGTGTACATGATTAATCAAAAAAATAGAGCATTTATGCTCTATTTTTTTTTGTTGTTATTTTTTATTTCCAGATAATTTAAATACTTTGCTATTTCTCTTTCAGCCATAGTTCATAGGAAGAATCAAGAAATTTTCTTGTAATGAATATGTTCTTCTATACGAGTTATCCAGAAACTTGATTTAATTTCGGCAAGTCATTTTTCAGTTTTTAAATCAAATTTCACATCTATACTAGAATTTACCTCATGAATATCATTTTTTTTGTCTATTACAAATGATGCACCTCTCATACTTAGATCGTTTATATAACTATCTGTTAATCAATCTATACTTACTTTTATTAAGTTATAGTTTTTTATCTGTGCATCTGATATTTTGTTTGTTCCATTATTCTTGTATATTATATTTGGATCTACTTTCATTATAACATACCTTCTTTCATCAATTCTATTTCATGTAACTTCATTATATCAGTCATTATTTCTACTTATAATATGGTCTTTTATTAAATCATATCATTTTTTATGTGTAATATTTACTTTTTTTCAGTTTTCATCCTGTGATATTTTTTTATCATTAGTAAATTTATACTCATTTAATGAATGTAGAAATAATAGTTTATTTTTAGCTCTATTTTTAAAATCATTTGGATTTAGAGATAAATGCTGATTATCATCAAATATTACTCAAGTAGGGTGCAAAATTACTTCACTGTTTATATTTCAATAATTAATATTTAATATATCTGTATCTTTATTATTTTCGAAAAATTCTAAAAAGTTTTCAATTCTTGATGAATACTCTTTATCTTCATTTATTTTTTCTATTATACTATCTCATTGACTTTTTAATATATCAATTTCTCTAAGTGTTTTTAATCTATCAATTGATATATCCTTTTTTACTTGATAGTCATTTGTAGCCAAAAATTTATTTCTCAATTTTTCTATATATTCTCTTTTTGCTAATATTAATTCTTTTAATTGGTTTATTCTGGCTTTGAATTTTTCTTTGTTAAATTTTGATAGTTTTATATGTCTTTTAAATTTGTCAATAGCATAGAATATAATTAATACTATTTCATTATCTCATCAATCTGATTTTATTTTTATATTTTCTCATCTAAGTCTACATTTTTGACGAGTTTCTCATTGAATATCTATTTTTCTAGCTATTAGAGTAGCTCAAGTAGCATTTCATTTAACAATTATTTCATCTGCAATAATTGTAGTATGTTCTATATTTCAATTAATAATAACTGCTCAATTTACAGCAAATATTTTACTATTTGTATGCACTAATGATTCACTTGATACATATACATTTCAATTAACACTTTGTAGAGTTCAGTTACATATATTATTTTTTCATGTTAATATTATATCATTTGATGATACTACTCTTCAATTTGCTAATAATTCAGTATCTGATAGTATTATTTCAGGTCATTTTACATAATATCATCATGCTATTTCTCATTTTTGATGAAATGTTGTTCATTCATTTCTTACTTCTATATTTCAAGATTCGTTTCATATAGGATTTAAGTTTATTATTTCATTTATTCAAGCTGTTATTCATATAGCTTTTCATTTTTCAAAATCTTGTAAATTTGATGTAGTAGGATTTCTTACAAAATTTAGGTAGATATCTTCATTTGCAATCAATGTAATAATTCTTTCTCAGTCTTGCTCAGATACTTCTTTTGTTATGTATTCTGATCATTCATATATAAACTTTTCTTCATTTATTTTGTATGCTTTGCTATTTTCTACTATTTTTCATCTTATATCAATTCATGTATGTCAATCTTTTCATATTTTTATTTTCAAAATTGTATCTCATTTTTTCACGCTAGGGTATTGCATATCATAGGTAGGTATAACAGAAGTTTTTCATTGAGTTATTGTCTTTCTAAACTTTGAAAATTTTACTTGTAATCATAGATTTACTTCATCAGCTTGATCATCAATAGCTTTTCTATTTGATGCTATTTTTATTGTATTTCAATTTAACAATTCTCTTTTAATTCAATTAAATTCTGGTCATATTAATGCCTGGTAATTTATTCAATATCTAATTCATTTTTCTCACCATAGATATGCAAAAAAATCAGAAAAATTTGCTTTGAACTCAGAATTTTCAAAACTTCTTTCTCATAATAGATTTTTAAGTCTATTCTTTTTTTCTTCATTAAAACTATCTAGAGTTAAAAATAATTCTCAATCTTTTTCTTCATATGTTCATTCATAATAGTTTTCTAATATTGATTTGTATAATCTCTTAATTCAACTTGCTATTTTTATTGGTCACTCAGATTTAACTTCTCAATATAGTAGTTCTTCAAGTTTTTTGTAATCTAATCATATAAATCATTTTTTATCATCTATTATTTCACATATTACACTTTTCATAGCTTCTTTAGAAAAATTTGAGCTTTTGTTATTTATTAATATTTCTCCATTTTTTCACACAATAATAAATGGGTATTTGTTTATTACTCCATTTAATAATATTAAAGCTTCATTAATTTTTTCCTTAGTCTCATCTGTAATATCTGTAACTTTTGGATTATTAATTTTAATTAATGCTTCCGGATTATTTTTATTTCATTCTAATCCCATTTGTATAATTAATATATATCTTATTTATTTTATCATATTTAGTGTGAAAATGTAAAATTTTAACTAAAAAAATCTTGAATTAATCCAAGATTTTTTTAGGTTTTAGATAGTCTACGAATAATTTACCATTTATATGGTCTAGTTCATGTTGTATTATCCTTGCTTGTAATCAGTGCAAAATCAATGTTTTTTGATTATTTTTATCGTCTTGGTATGTTAGTTTTATCATGTTATACCTTTCTACTTTACCTTTCACTCATGGTACAGATAAGCATCATTCTACTTCTAATTGTGTTTCAGTTCAATGTTCTATAATTTCAGGATTTATTAGCATTATTGTTTTGAAATTTTCGTCTTCCCGATCTTTTAACATACTTACAACTACAAGTTTCCATGAAACTCATATTTGAGGTGCTGCTAATCATACTCATCCATTTTCAGGGTCTTTTATGTATTTAATCATTTTTTTTCACAATTTAACTGCTTCTTTGAAATCCTTATCAGTGACTCTATCAGCTATTTTTCTAAGTATAGGATTATCTACTCATGTTTCGATTTTAAACATTTTTATTAAATTTATTTATAATTTCATATATTATAACTAAAAAATATTATTTTACTAGTCATGAGTAGTAAAAATTAAATATTTCATCTATCTGACATTGCATCAAATATTCTTTTCATAGATATTATATATGCTGCTGTTCTATATGTTGTACTATATTCTTTAGCTAAATTGTATACGTCTCTAGTAGCAGATTCTATTTTTGTTTTCAATTTTGTATTAACTTCAATTTCATCCCAATAGTAATTAGCATTATTTTGAACTTGTTCGAAATATGATACCATTACTCAACCAGAATTTGCTAGAATATCTGGAATAACTTGTATTTTTTTACTTGTAAGTACTTCATCTGCTTCTGGTGTAACAGGTCAATTTGCCAATTCTAATATCAATTTTGCTTTAATATTTTCTACATTACTAATTGTTATTTGGTTTTCTAAGGCAGCAGGTATGAGTATATCACATGCTTTTTCTAATATTTCTGCATTAGTTACTATTTGTCATTTTGAGTATTCTATTACTGATTTATCACTTTCTTTTAATGTAATAATATCATTAACTACTAATCATTTTTCATTATATATTCATCATCTAGAGTCAGATATTCATATTAATTTAGCTCATAATTCTGTAAGCATTTTAGCCATAGTCAATCATGCATTTCCAGCTCATTGTATAATAATTTTTTTTCATTTTACCTTTTTCTTTTTTAGTTTAAGGATTTCTTGTAATACATATACTCATCCTTGAGCAGTTGCTTCTCCTCTTCATTTAGATCATCCACTTGTAAGAGTTTTACCTGTAAAACTTCCAGGAGAATATACTCATACAAGATTAGAATATTCATCCATCATCCATGCCATTATTTGAGGTGTTGTATTTACGTCTGGAGCAGGAACATCTTGTTCTGGACCAATATATTTATAAAGTTGTCTAACATATCATCTTGAGAGTCTTTCTAATTCTCACTCTGATAACTCTTTTGGATTAACTATTACTCATCATTTTCCTCCTCATAATGGTAAATCTATAACACTACATTTTATTGACATCCACATAGATAATGCTTTTACTTCAGATATATTTACATCTTGATGAAATCTTATTCCTCCTTTGAAAGGTCATCTAGAATCATTGTGTTGTGATCTGTATCATGTAAATATTTTTACATTTCAGTTATCCATTTTTACAGGAATACTTATTTCTATTATTCTTTTTGGATTAGATATTATATCTATTTTGTTTTTGTGATTTTCCTTGTCTTTCATTAAGTTGTAAGCAAGTGATATTTGTTTTTGTGCATTATTAAATGGGTCGTTTATTTTTGTAGACATATATTATTATAATAAGTTAGTATATAAATTTTATAACATTAATAATATTAACTAAACTGATAAAGTCAAATATGATACGAGAATTGTTCTTGTTAAATTATAGATTAATATTTCAGTTGAGTCAAGTAAAAATTAAAAATTAATTAATTTTATTTTAAAAATTAACTATAATTAATTATGTATTAACATAATAATTTAAAAGAATGAAAAAAGTTATAATTCAACAAAATACTAAACATAAGTTAGCTTTCACATTAGTAGAAGTAATAGTAGTAATAACTATATTGACAATTTTGTGAACAATAGCTTTCATGAGCCTACAATGATATAGTGAAGATGCAAGAGATAGTACTAGAATTAGTGATTTAAGTAGTATTAAAACATTACTCGAATTGTATGAACTAGATGCGGGGAAATATCCACTTACAACATCATGAGTGAATATCACATACACATGATCAGTAGTCTGGAACCAATGAACATTCTGAGAAACAGTATATGCAAATGTAAATAGATTAGATAAAATACCAATAGATCCACTAACTGATAAAGAATATACTTACTCTACGCTATTAAGTAGAAATGAATATGAACTATGATGAATTATGGAAGGGGATGAGATATCAATGAATAGTGAAAAATGAATAATTAATAATGTAGCTACATCGCCCCTGACAAGGGGAGAATTGAGAGGGGTTTCAGCCTGAGAAGTAGAAGCAATAGCATATACTACATGAAATTATAACTGACAAATGACAAAAAGTCTTTCATGAAATACTTGTACTATATTTAGTATTCCAACAATTATAACAAATGATACAAGTGTAACAGATTTAGAACAAATACTAACTGAACAAAAATTAGTATATTCATGATATAGAAATCTACCAAGCTCATTCAAAACAAGTAAATTCAAATATGATTGATGATTTGATTTCATTACACCAAAACTAATAGCATATAGTGATACATGATCATGTGCACCATTAACAAGTACAACAAGTAATACAGCGAGATTAACATTATTACAATGATTACAACAAGCATATAGTGGAACTATAATACAGGATAAATGAGAAATAAAAAAAATAGTTTCATTGAATATAGATTTAAATAATCCTAGTCCAGAATTGATAAACTATTCAAACAATTATATAAATAATACATTATGATGAAACTTACCAATAACATTATTAAATAGTACAAATAATAATATTACTACATATAACAACTGTACAGCAACAACTCAAAGCTGATATACAATCCCACAAATAAATCATGGAATAAATAATCAACTAGTAAATAAGATAATATCAAATGGTTCACAAGACTTAGAAGTAAGCTGTAATGATGGAATACTTAGTTATGGAATAGAAACAACAAATTGTGATAATGATTTTATAGTAAGTAATGATACATGTGTACTAGATAATTGTACTGGAACTATGCCAGACAATTCAGAATTAAACTGAACACAATGAACAGCAACTTGGTCATATAGTACAACACCGTGAGTATGTAAATATACGAACCAAGCATGATACCATACAGAAGATTGAGGAATAACATTTGTATCAGATACAAGATTTTGTGTAATAGCAAATGGAACATGAGAACAAAACTGGAATGGAAGCAATTGGTGAACATGTAGTGTGGTAACTTGTGATTCAAACTATGTGCAAAACTGAAATACATGTGAAGCATGAACACAAAATGTATCGTGTGGATGAAGTATACCTACTAATCCAACAGCAAGTACATCTAGCACATATACCCAAACATGGAATTGAAGTGGATGGACACCAAGTATAAGTTGGTGAGTAAGTCAAGCATCTTGTGATTTCAATTGTAATAGTGGGTATAGCTGGAATGGTAGTAGTTGTGCTTCTAATAGTTATCCATGATGTAATGCATCTGATATACCTTTTTGAGGTTATACTATTGCAGCCTGCAATGTATGAACAAATATTTCTTGAACTGGTTCATCTTCTTATGGTTATTATTTTCAGTGGTGAAATAATGGATGAACACCAAGTTGAACAATTACACCAAGTAATTTACGTGTTGATTCTTCATCATACTGACCATGAAACTATTATAACAATACTACATTTATAGGTTGATCAATACCTTCACCTTGGGATTGGTCTACTGTAAAAAATGATAATTTATGGTGAAATACTGATAATAATAATAATGCTAGACAATGACCTTGTGCTAGTGGATACCATGTACCAAGTTATTCTGAATGGTCTAGCGTAATTACATCATGATGATGGTGATGAAATGGTACAAATATGATGAATACGCTTAAGCTACCTATGGCATGAGGTCGTAATTGGACAAATGGTACTATGTATAATCAATGAACCTATGGTATTTATTGGACTTCTACTCCTACTTCTAATAATGCTTATTATGTTAACTTTAGAAGTGATAATAGTAATCCTAATTTTGGAACACAACGTTCATATGGTTTTACTGTAAGGTGTTTTAAGAATTAATAATACAAAAAAGCCTAGAATTTCTAGGCTTTTTTGATTGTTAATTCTCATTTATCATCTATATCTATTATTACATTATCTCCAGCATTCATTTCTCCATTTAATAATTTAACAGATAAATTATTGCTTATTATATTTGTAATAGCTCTTTTTAATGGTCTAGCACCAAATTCTTGGTCATATCAAGTCTTTGCTATATATTTCTTGATATTGTCACTGAAACTAGCTTTTATTCATTTATTGTTTAATAGCACTACTACATTTTCTAGTAATATATCTATTATTCATATAATCACATTTTCATCTAGACTGTTAAATTTCACTATATCATCTATTCTATTTAGAAATTCTGGTCTGAAGAATGTTCTGAGATTTTCTTCTTTTATATTAGAAGTCATTATTATAATAGTATTTTTGAAATCAACAGTTCTACCTTTACTATCTGTCAGTCTACCATCATCTAATACTTGTAATAGGGTATTAAATACATCTGGATGTGCTTTTTCTACTTCATCAAATAGTATAACTGAGTATGGTTTTCTCCTAACTGCTTCTGTCAATTGTCCACCTTCTTCATGTCAAACATAACCAGGAGGAGAACCAATCAATCTAGACACAGAATGTTTTTCCATATATTCACTCATATCTATTCTGATAAATGCATTTTTATCATTAAACATTACTTGGGTTAATGCTTTAGCTGTTTCAGTTTTACCTACTCAAGTAGGTCCCAAGAACAAGAAACTTCATAGTGGTTTTCATTCTTCATTTAGTCATGCTCTAGCTCTTCTAATAGCGTTTGATACACTTATTATAGCGGGGTCTTGTCATACTACTTTTTCTTTCAAATAATCTTCTAATTTTAATAATTTTTCTTTCTCAGTTTCAAGTAATTTTGTTGCAGGTATTCCTGTCCATTTTGCAATTATTTCTGCTATATCTTCTTCTGTTACTTTGTCTTTTAAGAAACTTTTACCATTTGTTTGAAGTGTATTTAGTTTTTGAGTTACTTCTTCTATTTTTTTCTCTTTTGTTAATATTTCTCCATACCTTATTCTAGCTACTTCTCAGAAATTTCATTCTCTTTCATAACTATCTGCTTGTATTTTCAATTTATCTATTTCTTCTCTGATACTTTTCAATTCTTCTATTATATCTTTTTCTTTTTTCCATGCCGATATAATAGTATTAAATTGTTCTTTTTTACTTGCTATCTTTTTTTCTATTTTTTCTATTTTTTCTTTTTCTATTTTTTCTGCTTTTTTTGCTTCCAATTCTATTTCTAGTGTTCTTAGTTCTTTTTCTAATATTTCTACCTCCATAGGTTTAGAAATAGATGTCATTTTAACAGATGAAAGTGCTTCGTCTATCAAGTCTATTGCCTTATCTGGTAATTGTCTATCTGGAATAAATTTGGTAGACAGACTAACAGCTGCTTCTATTGCTTTGTCAGTTATTTTTAGTCAATGATGTGCTTCGTATTTATCTTTGATACCTCTAAGTATTGCTAGTGTTTCTTCCTGACTAGGTTCATCTACTATTACTTTTGCAAATCTTCTCTCTAGTGCACTATCTTTTTCTATATATTTTCTGTATTCGTTTATAGTTGTTGCTCCTATCAGTTTCATAGCTCATCTAGCTAGACTAGGTTTCAGTAGATTTCAAGCATCACCTTGTCATTCAGCTGCTCCTGCTCATACAATAGTATGTATTTCATCTATAAATAATATTATTTGTCAGTCTGATTTCTCTACTTCTTTTATAACTGCTTTTAGTCTTTCTTCGAATTCTCATCTATATTTAGCTCATGCTAATAATGCTCACATATCTAGAGTTATAACTCTTTTGTTTATCAAATTTTCTGGTACTTCTTTGTTTACTATTTTTAGAGCTATTCATTCTACTATCGCTGTTTTACCAACTCAAGGTTCTCAAACAAGTACTGGATTATTCTTTGATCTTCTAGATAATATTTGTAAAGTTCTTCTAATTTCTTCTTCTCTTCATATTACTGGATCGATTTTTCATTTCTTAGCTAGTTCTATCAAGTCTATTCAGTATTTTTTCAGTGTATTCATTTTTGATTCTGGGTCATTGTCTGTAACTGTTTCACCGTTTCTCATTTTGTCTATTATTTGTTTAGTTTTATTATAATCTATTCAGAAACTTTTTAATATATCCTTTGTAGTATTATCAGAATAATCTATCAATGCTAGGATTAAATGCTCTTCTGTTATGAATTGGTCTTTATTTTTATCTGCTATTTTTTCAGCTTCTATAAATACATTATTCAATTCATGAGATAAAGTTAGCTGATAATTCCCACTAATTGTAGGTATTTTTGCTATACTATTTTTAATATTTGCACTAAGTATTTGCAAATCTACTCACATTTCTATCAATATTTCTTTCACTATTGAGTCTGTACTTGTTACAATACTAAAAAGCAAGTGCAATGGGATTATCTGATTATTTTTTTGTTTATTTGCTAGATTCTGAGCTTCTTCTATTCTCTTACTAGCATTTATTGTAAATTTTTCTATATTCATAATAATTAAATTAGGAATTAAATTAGCACATAAGTATTATATGTGCTAATATTATTTTGTCAAAAGAATTTTACACAAATAAAAAAGAGGTGTTATTAACACCTCTTTCCTCCATAGTCTAAGAATAACAGCATTTTAAATCTCGAACAAGTTCGTTCATGTTGTGCCGATCTTGTTTGATAATACTGCGTCTTTTTCCAGATACTTTTGCTTTTTGTCTTCTTTGAGAAGTATTTTCCCAACTCTCTAAAGATATGGCAAAAGTCTTTCTAATGAGCCTATGAGAGATACTCTCATCATATGCACCATCGATTCTTACACCTTTATTTTTTCGCATTTTAATTCCCCTTTATGTATAAATGCTAGATATTTATAATATTAATGTATTAAATGTCAAGTTTATTATAAAAACTTTCTTTACAAAAATTATTATATATATAAGATATATACATTAATAATAGATAATTTGAATTATGGTAATAGAATCATCAAAAAAAGAAAGTAAAGAAAGAGTAGTTTCATCTACAGAAAAAGAAGTCGATAAATGAAGGTTTTCAAATATTTTGAGACCTTTGAAATTGGAGGACTATGTAGGGCAGGAGAGTATAAAAAAACATCTCTCTGTCTCTATTGCTTCGTCTAAAATCAGATGAAAAGCTATGGAACATGTACTTTTTTATGGACCTCCATGACTATGAAAAACAACTCTTTCAAATATCATATCAACAGAAATGGAAACAAATCTGAAATCAACTAGTTGACCAGCAATAGATAAACAATCAGATTTAGTAAGTATATTATCAAATCTAGAAAATTGAGATATACTTTTCATCGATGAAATACATAGACTTAGACCTCAAGTAGAAGAGATTCTTTATACTGCTATGGAGGATTTCGAGATTGATATTATGGTTGGTTCAGGTACTTGAGCACAGAGTGTAAAATTACCATTAAAAGAATTTACTCTAGTTTGAGCTACAACTAGACTGAGTGCATTGTCTTCACCTCTTAGAGATAGATTTGGTAATGTTTTGAAGCTGGATTTCTATAATATTGATGATATTTCGCTTATTATTCATAAAAATGCTTCTAAATTGGATTTGATTTTCGAAGAGTCTATACTAGAAACAATAGCAAAAAAATCCAGATGAACACCTAGAATAGCAAATAGACTTTTAAAAATAGTGAGAGATTATCATACTATTTGAAAAGATGTAGCTAGTTTAGGTATTTTGGAGTGAATTTTCAAAGATATTTGAATAGATGAACTTTGACTTGATTATTTGGATAGGAAATATTTGTCTACACTATATGATAATTTCAATTGAGGACCAGTTTGACTTAATACATTAGCATCAGCAATATGAGAAGAAGAAGCTACACTAGAAGATGTAGTAGAACCTTATTTATTGCAAATATGATTTATAGAAAGAACACCAAGATGAAGAAAAATATCAGGAGCCTGAATTAACCATTTAAAAAAATAATATGAAAACAAAAACATTTCCACTATACGAATGACTATTTAAGGCAAAGAAAATCATTAAAGAAAAATTGATTACAAAAGAAATACTATTTGTTTTTGTTGCATGAGGTTCAGCATCATGAAAAACATCTAATGTAGCTAATAGAATAGCAAATTTCTATAAAGATCATTCAGTTGTTTTATCTATGGATAATTATTTTTATTGAGCAGAATATGTAAAAAATAACAATATTACTTTTGATCAACCAGAAGCTATTAATATTAAATTATTACACGAACATCTAGAAATATTGTCTACTTGAAAAGAAGTATTGATACCTAACTATGATTTTATAGAATCTAAATCTATCCCAAATTCTATAAAAATAGAACCAAAAAAAGTTATAATTGTAGAGGGATTATTTACTCTACATGAGATATTTATTAGTTTGTCTGATCTGAAATTGTTTGTGGAAACTTCTACACATGGTAGACTTATTAGAAGAATTTTGAGAGACATGAAAAGAACTAGGCAAAAAGTAAATGAAATAGTAGAAATATTTGAAACAGTAGTGAATCCTATGCATGAAAAATACATAGAACCACAAAAAGAAATTTCAGATATGATAATTATTAATGAATTTGATCCATATTTAGAGCTTAGATGATTTGATTTAGATAAATTTATAAAAGAAAATAATATTCCTAATTTAATATAAAAATATGTCTATTTGGCAAACAAAAAAATGGTGAGAAATGCTAGTTGCATCATGACAAGCAGAAAAAATAATAGAATCAAACTGAATATTTATAGAAAAGAGAAAAGTCGCATTATGAGAATATGGGCTTTTTGTTCTATGACTAGAAAAAGATATATTGATGATAGAATTAAATGATATGATTCAGATTTGTAAAAAAGAAAAAGCTTTGTTTTTACAGATAGAGAATTTTTCGTATAAATCATTAATTGTTTCTTCAAAATATAGAGTAGAGTATTCATTAAATAAGTGATATTATAAAAAATTTATCACTCCATATACTGCTGTTATAGACACAAGTTTGACACTTGATCAAATATTGTCCAACATGAAACCAAAAGGTAGATATAATATTAAATTAGCAGAAAAAAAGTGAGTACAAGTAAAAGCTGTAGAAAAAACAGATGAAAATATTGATTTATTCTATAACTTGATGCTAGAAACTACTTCTAGAGATTGATTTAATGGTAACACAAAAGATTATTATAAAATATTTTTAAATACATTAGAAAATTCTAAATTATTATTAGCATACTATGAGTGAGTAGTAATTGCTGGATGAATATTTGTATTTGAAGAAAATCAAAGTATTTATTATTATTGAGCATCATCTTGAGATGCTAATTATAGGAATTTAATGTCACCTTATTTATTACAATGGGAAGCTATAAAAATAGCTAAATCAATAGGTTCGAATATATATGATTTTCTATGAGTTGCATGACCAGAAGATATAGATAGTCCACTTGCTTGAGTAACAGATTTCAAGAAAAAGTTTACTAGTGATATTAGAGATGTAAGTGAAAGTTATATATATGTTAATAAGAAATTGAAATATTATATTATTAATCTAATCAGGAAGTATAAAGGGAAGTAAAAAAATTACTTTTCTTTTTTTTACTTGATTTTATAATGAGAATGATTACTATTTTAGTAATATTTTAATATTTAAATTAATAATTATGTTTAAACTACCTGAATTACCATATGAAAAAAATGCTTTAGAACCTTTTATATCTGCTGAAACATTAGAATATCACTATGGAAAACACTACAAAACGTATGTAGATAATCTAAATAATTTGACTGTATGAACTGATATGAATAATGATGATTTAGAAGAACTAATCAAAAATTCTTCATGACCATTATTTAATAATGCAGCTCAAGTGTGGAATCATACATTTTACTGGCATTGTTTAGCACCAAATGCAGGATGAGATGCTAGTTGAGAAATAGCTGAATTAATTACTAGAGATTTTTCTGGATTAGCTGAATTCAAAGAAAAATTTACTGCAAGTGCACTTTCAAACTTTGGTTCTGGATGGACTTGGCTAGTAAAAACTCCAGAAGGAAAACTAGAAATAGTTAATACTTCAAATGCGGCTACTACTCTAACTACTGATAATAAAGCATTGTTAGTAATAGATGTTTGGGAACATGCATATTATATAGATACTAGAAATGCTAGAGCAAAATATGTAGAAAATTTCTGGAATCTAGTTAACTGGAGTTTTGTAAATGCAAATTTGATATAATAATTAGAACTCTTAATTGAGTTCTTTTTTATTTGAATTATATTAAAACTTAGTTATAGTTTCTTAGTTAATTATTAATAAATAGTATATGAAAGAATATAGTTTATTTTGAATAAAACCTGATGCGTTTAGTCCAAATAATCCTAGATCAGAATATGATAAGCTAAAAAAAGACTTACCAGAAAATCCTTACGATTTTATATCTTATGTTATTTCTAGACTTAAAGATAACGATTTCGAAATAATAAAAGAAAAAGAATACAAACTAGATATAGAAACTGCAGAGAGGCATTATGAAGAGCATAGAAATACATTAAGTCCAATATTAAAAGAGCGGACATTTGATACTTTAGTAGAATATATGGCTTCAGGTAATTCGTATTGGATAATTTTTTATTGAGATAATGCAGTTAAAAGAGGCAGGGAAATACTAGTAGAAATCAGAGATGAGTATTTAGTAGATAGAAAAAAGACTAGATATAATATGACACATGCAGCTGATAGCATTGAGAGTGCAAATAGGGAAATAATGATACATTTTCCAGAAATAACATCAAAATTAAATAATAATACAATTAATTAAATGAATATACATGGCAATCTTCCAGAAGTAGATATTTATTCTGACTGATGAGCAGTTCCAAATCCTGGAAAGTGATGATATTGAGTTATTCTTCATTATAAATGAGTAAAAAAAGAATTTAGTCAGTGATATAAACTGACTACAAATAATAGAATGGAGCTAACTTGAGCTATTACTTGACTAGAAAAACTAAAAACTAAATCAAAAGTAAATATTTATACAGATTCTCAATATACTATAAATTGAATAGAAAAATGATGGGCAAAAAAATGGAAAGAGAATAATTGGTATAGAACAAAAAATGAAAAAGCTGTTAATTATGATTTATGGGAAAAACTACTTGATTTAGTATCAAAACATGAAGTAAGATTTCATTGGGTCAAATGACATAATGGACACCCTGAAAATGAGAGATGTGATGAATTGGCCACTCAAGCTATGAGTAAAAAAGACTTAATAGAGGATATTAATTATATTCCAACTAAAGATGAAATAGAAAAAACAACCAAGGATTTTCTAAAAACAAATAATGTAATAGAATTAAATAAAAATGTAGACAAAAATACAAAAATCACAAAAAAATGAGATTTATGTAGAAAATGTCATACTCCAGTAGAACAAAAACAACCAAAGAATGCTAAAAAAGAAAAAAAATGAGATTATTATTATCTATATTACTTATCATGTCCATTATGTAAGACTATATATATGGTAGAAGAGGCTAAAGTATATTTGTAATAACAAAAAAACAATTTATCATTATGATTAATTGTTTTTTTAATAATTGTCCTTGAATAACATATATTTATCTATTTCTTGAGTTCATTTATCATCAGTATATATTCATAATTCTTTAAATATATCTACTTTTTTAAATCACTTGTATTCATTGTTAATTACTAAATAATTTCAGTATTGTCATACAAAGTCAGATACTGATTTTATATATACATTTCATAATGATTTATTCAATGTATTAAGTGTTTTTTTATAGTAATTTGAATTTTTATGTTGGTCGAATATGTAATTAAATACTATTTTTCATGATGATATTTTATTTAATCAATCATAGAATTCTTTAGTTAATAGTTGAGATGGAACTGATTTTCATGTATATGCATCTATGAATATAAAATCATATTTTTTTCACTCTTTTATTTTCTGATTTACCAAATATTCAGCTGGAATTCAATAAAATTGTACTTTATTATTTAATTTTTCTTCTAAAAAATATTTTTGTGATATATTATACAGATTTTCATCTATATCTGATACATCTATATTTTCAACAAAATCAAATTTAGATACATAATAAGGTAAACTAAATCCAGCTCATCAAACTACTAATATATTTTTTGGTTTTAAATCCTCAATTATTTTTTGAGTCTCAATAATATAGGTGAAATAGCTTTCTTTTGTATCAGTATATATTCCAGAACTATATGCTCAATTTAATAGCATAATTCTTTTATTTATATCATAATCTACGATTTCTATATCATTATGAGATGAATCAAAAGCATAAACTGCATTTTTATCAAAAATATCTGATATTATTAATTTGCAAAATATAACTAATAATATTATATTAATAATTAATATGTATTCTTTGAAATATTTTTTATTTTTAATAACAATTATTAGAGATAATAATGATAATATTATTCAATTTAAAATAATAGTTTTTGTTACTCATAAATATGGGAAAAATACTAAACTAGTAGTAATACTTCATATAAATGAACCAATTGTAGAGTAAAATAGTAGTTTTCATACCAATTCTGATTTTTTATCTGATTCTATTAATTCATTTAAAAGTGGTATAGTCTGACTAGCTAAAAAAACAGGTAAAAAGAATAGTATTAACATAGATATAAGTATAGATACAGCATATCAAATACCTGTGTTCAATAGAGAAGTGAGTACAGCATTTTCAAATGGGAAAGAAAATACTGTATATATTATAGAAGCTAGAAATATATTTAAAAATAATCTTTTTATTATTTTTTCTTTACTAGATTTACTAGCTAATTTTCATCACATATAATATCAATAACTCAAAGCTACTAATATAACTCATAGTATTATAGAAGTAGTTATTGAATTAGAACCTATTACACTTACACATCTCCTAATAGCTAGTATTTCCACAGATAATGTAGTAAATCATTCTAGAAAAACGATTATAAAATATATCATTTATTATTATTTAATAACTATATTTACGATTTTTAATGGTACATATATTTCTTTTACTATTTCTTTTCATTCTAGCCATTTAGCTACATCAGTATTATTTTTTGCTTTTTCTAGTATAAATTCTTTGTCTTCGTCTTTGTTTATTTCTATTGTTCATCTAAGTTTACCTAATACTTGCACAGCTATTTCTATAGTATCATCTATAGTCATTTTTTCATCATATTTTGGCCAACTTGAAAAGAAAACAGATTCATTTTCTCATATTCTTTCCCATAATTCTTCAGCTAAATGAGGTACAAAAGGGTGAAGTAATCTTACAAATGTATTTTTGAATTCTTTTTGTAATTCACTATCTTTTGGTAATCAATTATTTACTAGAATCATCAAGCTAGAAATAGCAGTGTTGAATTTGTAGTTTTCTATATCTTCTTGTACTTTTTTAATTGTTTTATGAAGCAATTTCATAGTAGTATTATCATCTTCGCTCGTTGTTTTTGCTTCTGTAGTAAACAATCTTTCTGATTTTTCTATAAATCTTCTTACTCAAATAATATTTCTAGTATCCCAAGGAGCAGAGTCTTTGAACTCAGCCATGTACATTTCATACAATCTAAGAGAATCAGCACCATATTCATCTACTATTTCATCTGGGTTTACAACATTTTTTAAACTTTTTGACATTTTTGCAACAACTTTTTCTAGTTTATCACCAGTTTCTATATCAAAAAATTCTCAATTTCTTTCTTCTACCAAGTCATTAGCTATCAATTTACCAATTGGATTTTGATAAGAATAAGCTAATATCAATCATTGATTTCTAAGTCTAAAAAATGGTTCATCAGTAGGTACTACTCAGATATCAAACAAGAATTTGTGCCAAAATCTAGCATATAATAAATGAAGTACAGCGTGTTCAGCTCCTCAAACATAAGAATCCACTTCTCACCAATAATTTACTATATCTTTATTTACTAATTCATTAGCATTATTTGGGTCCATATATCTCAAGTAATACCAACAACTTCCTCACCATTGAGGCATAGTATTTGTTTCTCTTTTTGCTGGTCAGTCGCATTTAGGACATTTGCAGTTTACAAAACTATCTATTTTACTTAATGGACTTGTTCCATCTCATGAAGGCTCAAAATTATCTGTTTCTGGTAATAATATAGGTAAATTTTCTTCTTTTTCTCCTACTATTCAACATTTTTCACAATGAACTAGAGGTATAGGTTCTCACCAATATCTTTGTCTACTAAATAACCAATCTCTCAGTTTATAATTCACTTTTTTCTCTCAGAATCAGTTTTTTTCTGCATATTCTGCAAGTACTGTTTTAGCTTCTGTACTAGTAAGTCAATCAAATTCTCAAGAATTTATTAATACTCAATAATCAGTAAAACATTCTTCAAAATTTAAAATATTATTTTTTTGTTCTTCATTAGAATTTGCTGGAATAATTGATACTTTTAATGGAATATGATATTTTTTTGCTAATAAAAAATCTCTTTTATCATGAGCATCTCAGAATACAGCTCAAGTACCATAATGTCATAGTACAAAATCTCAAATCCATAATGGAACAATCTCATTATTATAAGGATTTATTAAATAACTACCTGTAAATACACCTGTTTTTTCTTTATCGTCTTGAGTTCTATCTTGGTCAGATTTAGAATTTGCTTTTTCTATATATGCTTCACACTCTGTGTAATAATCTTCAGTTATGAAATCATATACATTTGGATGATCAGGTGCTATTACAACAAATGCCATACTAAAAACTGTATCTACTCTAGTAGTATATACTCTGATATATTTTTTATTATCATCAGATTTTTTTAATTCAAATTCACATCCTTCAGATTTACCTATCCAGTTTCTTTGCATGTCTTTTATTCATTCTGGCCAGTCTAGTCTGTCTACATCTTTTAATAATCTTTCAGCATATTTAGTTATAGACAATACCCATTGTCTAATTTGTTTTTTTTCTACTTTTGTCCCACATCTTTCGCATGTAAAGTCATTTAATACTTCTTCGTTTGCCAATCATGTCTTGCATGATGGACAATAATTAATAGGTAAGTCTTGTTCATAAGCCAAACCTTTTTCAAATAGTTTCAAAAATATCCATTGTGTCCACTTATAATATTTCGGATCTGTCGTGTCTACTTCACGATCCCAGTCATAACTAAATCATAGAGACTTGATTTGTTTTCTGAAATTGTCTATATTGTCTTTTGTCGTGATACTTGGATGAGTACCAGTTTTGATAGCATAATTTTCAGCAGGCAATCAAAAAGCGTCCCATCACATTGGATGAAGTACATTGTATCAATTGGCTTTTTTGTATCTTGCTACTATATCATTTGCAGTCATTCACTCAGGATGTCCTACATGTAATCATGCTCCAGATGGAAAAGGGAACATATCTAGTGTATAGTATTTAGGTTTAGAAAAATCTTTCTCAGTTTTGTATGTTTTATTTTTTTCCCAATAATTTTGCCATTTTTTTTCTATGTCTTTATGTATGTACATTTTTCTATAAATAATTATGTAATATCTAATAAAACTATTTTAACTCTAATAATTTCTCCCTTTTTTAAAGGGAGTACCACGCAGGGGGGAGGGATTACTATTAACCTCAATTAATTGGAGTTTTAATGATTATAAAATAAAAATTTTTTTTTTCTAGTTTTTGTTGAAAAAAAACAAACTTAGTCTATAATGTAAGTATTAAAATATAATCTAAGTAATTATGAATAATATTCTTATTTTTTGAGGTATCGGATTGTTAGCTATTTTGGTTGTTGAAAATATAGTTACTTGAATGCAAGCATATGTGTTTATAGATTCATGATCTAAAGCATGGATATTATCAGTAGTTTCTGCTATTATTTGAGGTTTTATTTGATTCGGAATTAAATGAACTTTAAGTGATACTGTTCCTGAAGACAATGATTATGATTTTTAAAAAAAAAGTTAGAAAATATTTTCTAACTTTTTTTATTTACCTCAACCAACGATAAATGTTAATAACCAATCGATAATTGAACCAGCTAAGAATATAACTACGATTCATGCAATTGCTTGAATAAGAATAGTTTTACCTTTTTTAACTTTACCTTCATCTCATGCTGCTGTCAGGATATTGAAACCTCACCATATTCCTAATAATACAGCTACTAAGTATAAGAAAGTTAATAAATTTTGTAACCAAGTTTGTATAACTACATCAGCAGTTCCATCAGTTCTTAAACCAGCTTGTACTCATTGACCAGAGTTAATAGTTGCATTAGCAGTATTTAAGCTAACTAGTGCTATTCAAACAGTTGTATATAAGCTATTTTTAATTACATTATTCATATGTATATAAAATTATTATTAAATTATAACTCCAGCATTATAGTAAAAATATATTAAAAACGCAAGTTTTTATGTAAAAATTTGTAAAAAAACAATTTTGGGATAAATTATAAATCTAATTTTATTTATATATAAGCAATAGAAGTGGATAGAATACAATTTTTAAAATCATTGAGACAGTATGGTATAGAAAATACTGTTCCAAATATAAGTGATGTAAATGCAAAATTATTGATTGATTTGATAAAAGTATCAAATACAAAAAATATGCTTGAAATATGAACAGCTAATTGATTTAGTGCTATTAATTTTTGAATTGAGTTAGAAAAAGTCGGAGGTAAACTGTTAACAATAGATTTTTCACCTAAATCTCATGAAGAAGCAAAAGTAAATGTAAGTAAAGTATGATTAGATGATACTATTTCTCTAATATTATGAAATGCACTAGATGAAATACCTAAATTGATAGACAATAGTTATGATTTCATTTTTATAGATGGGATGATGAGAAGAAGTAAAGATTTCCTAGAATTATCATTACCAAAACTTAAAAAATGATGAATAATAATCATAGATGATGTAATAAAATTCAAAGAAAAAATGGTTTGATTACGGGAATATATGCTAGAAAATAATATAGAATACAATGTATTACCAATTGATATAGATGATTGAGTAATGATGATAGTGAAATAATTGACTTAACCTAATAATAATGAAATACATAGTAAAAATCTCTCCAGAATTGTCTATTAAATCTAGATGAGTGAGAAAAAGAGCAGTGATGACGCTGAGAAATAATATAAAAAAACATTTAGAATACAATGATATAAAAGCAAATGTTACTGGAAATTGGGATAGAATAAATATAGAATCTAGAGATGAAAATATCAATATTCCAAATATTCTTTTAAAAATACCTGGTATATCAAATTTCCTAGAAGTAGAAACTATTTTGTTACCAGAAACTGATGTTGAGTGAGTAGAAAATCTAACTGAAAATGAAACATTTGATTTAGTTTATTCAAAAATAAAAGATTATTATCTAGATAAAATAGAAAACAAAACTTTTGTAGTCAGAGTAAAAAGAACAGGAAATCATAGCTTTAAATCACTAGATTTAGAGAGGTATTTGTGATGATCATTATTAAGAGATACAAATAATGCAAAAGTAAAACTAGAATGAGCTGATATAACAGTGAAGTTGGAAATAAAAGATAGGAAACTACATATAGTAAAAAATAGAGTAGAATGAATTGCAGGTTATCCAGTATGATTTCAAGACAGAGTTTTGAGTCTGATTTCTGGATGATTTGACTCATGAGTAAGTACTTATTCTATGATGAAAAGAGGTTGCGAAGTAGATTATTTGTTCTTCAATTTATGATGAAGTGCTCATGAACTCTGAGTAAAACAAGTATCATATTATTTATGGAAAAATTTTTCTGTACCATATAAAAGAGCAAAATTTATAACTGTTAATTTCGAAGAAATAGTAAAGCAATTAGTAGAAAATACTAATCATAAATATAGAGGAATAATTTTGAAGAGATTTATGTTGAAAGCTGCATCAATTATCTCAGAATGATCACATTATGCACTTATAAAATGAGATAGTTTGTGACAAGTTTCTAGTCAAACTCTAAAAAATATTCATGTTATAGACAAAGCAAGTACGAATTTAGTTTTTAGACCACTTATCTCATATAATAAACAAGAAATAGTAGATATTTCAAAACAAATTGGAACTTACAATTTTGCTTGTAATATGCCAGAATACTGTGGTGTAATATCTGATAGACCATCTGTTTGAGCAAAATTAGAAGAAGTATTGGCAGAGGAAGAAAAAATACCTGAAGAAATACTTTTTAAAGCAGTGGAAAACAAAAAACTAGAGTTCGTAAAAGACATGATGGAACAATACAAATGAATAGATGCAACTGAACTTGATGTTGTTTTTTTACCTTGAGATAACGAAGTAGTTATTGATTTAAGGGAAAAATCAAACATAGTTAAAAATCCATTATTACTTGAAAATGTTGAAATATTAGAAATACCATTTTACGATATAAATCATAAATATTCAGAATTAGATAATTCAAAAGTGTATTTATTATATTGTGAAAGGTGAGTTTTATCAAATCTTCATTGATTGTATTTAAAGGAAAAATGATATGATAATGTAAAGGTTTTTAGACCTATTATTGGCGATAGTACTTGTGGTATATAAAAAATATTGATTTTTTAACATAAAATTGTGTAATATTTAAAAATAAGCTTGTAAAAATTATATTTTCGCTATAATAATTGCACTTTAAAAAACGATAACAATTAATATGAAAAGTAAATCAATTTTAATGGGAATGATTTGTGTTATTATATTTAGTATATTTTTTTGATATTCGCTAGTTTTCGCATGAACTTGAATATTTGATTACAGTACTAAAGTAGAATACAAATTGTCTGAAAATGTTTATTTATATACATCTGAATTAAGTAAAACTAAAATACTTTTTAAGTCAGGTGAAGATATAAGTAAATATAAAATAAAATCTGAGTGTAGTATTTTTTCAAAACTAACATACAAAAAATGAAATTCTTATTTATTTGATTTGAAATTTTTTGATAATAAATGTATTGATAAAAATTTTATTCTAGTTGATGAAAAAAATGAAATAAAATTACAATTTAATATAAATCCGATTTCTGAATCTACTATTTTGACTAAAATGTTAGATTTAAAAACAGAAGAATTAACTCGTTTACAAGCTAGTTTAAATAGAAAAATATCAGCATATTCAAAATATTCAACATACGACAAAGATATAGAAGCAAATTATTATACTTATTTGTATAATAATAGAGCATTGCAAGAAGCTAAATATAATCTTTGAGTTATAAGTAATATAATAATTAAAAGAAGTGAAAAATATATAGTACCAGTTGAGTGAAGAGTAATGCCAAATCAACATGTTAGATTACCTAATACTGCAAGACCTTATAGAGAAGAGTATACTGATTGAATTCATCATGGTTGGGATATTTATGGAAATTTTTGAGAACAAGTAAGAGCTCTGGATGATTGAATTATAGTTAGAACTGTTTCAGAATTTGATTTTTCTGATTTAAGTAAAATAAAGAAGTCAAAAAGTCTAAGTGAAGATGATTTGATAAGAAACTTAGATATCCTTAGATGAAAACAAGTATGGTTGAAGACAATGAAATGAGATGTTATATTTTATGCACATTTAAATGATGTAATTGCTAATTTGCAAGTATGAGATGTAGTTAAAAAATGACAACCATTGTGAACAATATGAATTACTTGAGTACCAGATCAGTCTTATACTGATTATCATCTTCATTTTGAGGTTCAAAAAAATCCTTTTAGTTTAGAAAAATGACAGTCTTATGATGTAGATGATTATTTGAAATGGGATTGGTTATTAGAATGAAAATCTGAAGATTATATATTAGAACATCAATTAGATTATTTTCAAAATTAAAAAAATCTCTCATTAATATGAGAGATTTTTTTAAAAAAACTAGCATTTTACATTAGAAATCATAAAATAATAAAAAATTAAAAGAATAAATAATAAATTATGAAGAAAAAATGATTGGATAATCAGATAACAAAGAATAAAAAAGCGTATTTTGATTATGAAATATTAGAGAGTTGGGAAGCGTGATTAGAATTGAAATGATATGAGACAAAAAGTGTTAGAAATGGACATGTAAATTTAAAATGATCATATATAGTCGTTGTTAATTGAGAATTGTATGTAAAATGAATGCATATATCTGCATGGAAAGCTTTACCAAATAGGGAAACTATTGAGCTAGATAGGGTGAGAAAAATATTTTTACATAAAAAAACGGTACTTTTTCTTGTATGAAAGATTAAAGAGGCTTGATATTCTATTATTCCTCTCGAATTATATTTTGTATGAAGTCTGATAAAGCTAAGAGTATGATTGGCTAAATGAAAAAAAGCATTTGAAAAAAAGCAGATATTAAAAGAAAGAACAATGGATAAAGAAGCAAAAATAGCTATGAAAAAATATATATAAAATCAACTATTAAAGTTGATTTTATGATTTTTTAGCTATAATAAGAGAAATAATTTTTAAAATAAAAACATGTTAGATATAAAAATAATTAGAAATAATCCTGAATTGGTAAAAGAGAATATTAAAAAAAGAAATTTAACTCTAGATTTAGATAAGTTTTTAGAAATAGATGCTAAAAAATTGGATTTAATAGTAAAAGTAGATGAATTAAGAGCTATTAAAAACAAAGTAAGTAAAGAAATACCTACTTTATCACATGAACTTAGACCAGCAAAGATAGCTGAAATGAAGAAGTTATGAGATGAATTAGAAGTATTAGAAAAAGAGCAAACAGAAATAGAAGAAAAATGGAAAGAATTATACTATAAAGTACCTAATTTATTAGATGATAGTGCTGCTATTTGAAATACAGATGAGGACAATACTGTAGAACAATATTATAAAGAAAAAACGAAATTTGATTTCACTCCAAAGGCTCATTATGAGATAGGAGAATCAAAATGATGGATAGATACAGAAAAATGAGCAGAAGTAAGTGGAGCTAGATTTTGGTATTTGAAATGAGATTTAGTATTATTACAATTTGCACTTATAAACTATGCTATGTCTACATTGGTTGCTAAATGATTTAATCCTATTTTGCCACCAGTTTTAGTGAGAGAAAAAGCTATGTTTGGTACTGGTTTTTTCCCTGCTGGAGAAGATGGTATTTATTGAGTAAATCCATGAGATGATGACTTGTATCTAGTTGGTACTTCTGAAGTTCCTGTTACTTCTTATCATTGTGATGAAGTAATGACATTGGATAAACCACAAATGTATGTGGCTTACAGTTCATGTTTCAGAAGAGAAGCTTGATCTGCATGAAAAGATATGAGAGGAATACTTAGATGACATCAATTTGATAAAATCGAAATGGTTTGTTTCTGTAAAAATGATGAATCTAGAAAAATTCATGATTTCATGATTGCTACTGAAGAAGAAATATGGAAATGATTAGAAATACCATTTCAAAAAGTAAATGTTTGTTCAGGTGATTTAGGTAATCCAGCTATGAAAAAATATGATTTAGAAGCATGGATGCCTGCACAAGAAAAATATAGAGAAGTAACTAGTTGTAGTAATGTTTGAGAATATCAATCTAGAAGACTATGAATCAAATATAGAGACTCAAACTGAGATTTACAATATGTTCATACTTTAAATGGTACAGTTATAGCTATGAGTAGATGTTTGATAGCTATAATTGAGAATTATCAAACTGCTGAATGAAATGTAAAAATTCCTGATATACTTATTCCATTTATGGGAGGAAGAACTGAGATATAAAATTATTTTAAAAAATCGCTTGAAAAAGCGATTTTTTGTATAATTAATTTATACAAAAAATGTTGTAAAATATAGATTTTTTAGTAAAATGTTAAAAAGTATTTTTTGTTTTATTTATCTAGCGAAAAAATTGTTTATGAATTACTCAAAATTTCAAAAATTTACATCAAGTTTTTTAATTTTTTCACTACTTTTAAGTATTAGTTTCAGAGTTCCTATAAACTTTGATACATTTGCTTGAAGTTCAGATTTTTATAATCTTGTTTCTATTATCGTAGACCAAGATACTTATGATGAAACAAAAGATGAATTAAATAGATATTCAAAAGATATTCAATGAGTACTAGAAAATACTAAAGTAATTATTTTACCTACTCCTGTTAATACTCCAGCTTTCAATATAGCTTCTCTAAATGAATCACTTTATACAGAGGGATACAAAGCAATTGATAAAAATGCAGATTTCGAATCAAAATTGGTCTGAACAGTTGTAGTTTGAAATTTCAATTTACCAAATGTATTTGATAATAATACTTATTCTAGAACTATTCTTCCTTTTACTGATTTTGATGATAAAGTATATATCTATAACAATGAAACAAATAGATATGAAAAAAATACTGATAATCAAAACGGTATGAAATCTGAGATTTGGCATTGAGTTATTAGTCCAAATCTATGAAGTTTTGAGAAAAATATAGATTGAATAAAAGATTTTTTTTCTAAAAATCATGATTATTATTCTGGTACTGGTAATTTCAAGTACTCAGCATGAGTATTAAACTGAAATAAAGAAGTAGGTGTACCTAGTGTTTATGAACCATATGTTTTTTACTATGACCAAATCAGAGAAGAAAAAGCTCTTAATTATAATAGTTATCAAGCATATGAATCATATCTAGAAAATAAAGAAGATATACTTTATTCTAGATTTAACAAAAAATTATCAGATGCGGTAGTAAACAAAAGTACATGAACGGCTAATGATACAATAGCTAAATTATTGGAAAAAGTTGATTCAAACTATGCAAAAGAATATATAGCTGAAAAACCAGATACAAGTAGAGTACCAGATATTCATACTAGACATATAGTAGAAAATGTGACAAAAAAATTTCTAGAAATATTTGCAAAGGGGACTATATGAGATTTCAGAAAAGATGTCCACAATGCTTGAAGATATAATGGAAGTGGATCATCACTAAATGTTGATATGATGCCTTATTTTGTTACTGTTCTTGATACTGTAAACGATGAAATAACAAAAGATATAAATACAGAAATAGAAAAACAAATAGATGATCTAGTAAAAAATTGATTATCTAGGGATATTGCATTGCCAACTAGAATGACAGATGCTAATGGATGCGGTACTATTTACCAAAATTACTTATTCTGAAAAAAGGCAGAAGATATCAAGTCTACAGCTGAATGTAGTATTTACAGATGATCTAGTTTGAGTGGTTGAACATTGGTTGAAGCTAATAGATGATTTAATATAAATTATTCTAATACTGATAAAGATACACTTTATAATGAGCCAGATAGAAATTATTGTTTCCAAAATCTTATTTCATGAAGTTCATTAAATTGATTTTGGTGAGGTAATACACCACTTAATCTAAATACTCAACAATTAGTTAATTGAATCAGAGATTTAAAAAGCAATGATTATAAATGAGCTATTTATCCTATTTTTGATATAGGATGATCTCAAAAGAGAACAGATAGTAGTAAGATTTATTCTCCTCTCAATTGTTTGGATAATAATTTCATATTAGCACAATCTCATGATACAGATAATGATTGAAAATGTTATGTAGATTATAGAATCCCCTCATTTGGTTGAAGAGCAGATTGGACTTGTACTACTGATAATAATAACTGAAAGACTTTTTGATTTTCTAAATCTTTTGAAGAAAATTATAAAAGTCCAAGTGGATCTATAAACTTGGATGGAAAAAATGTAGCGTGAAGTGGTGATTATACATTTGATTACAAAAAAATACCTTCTATTTTGGAACATAAATCTCCAACTAGTGATGAGCTTTCTAAAGAAATTAATTCTATGATAGCTGAGGCTCTTCCAGTGGATAAAAATAGATATGTTGACTTCGTAGCTTCAAATGGGAAATATTCTAAAATATTTTATCCAAATTTATTTAGATTAAAAATAAAAGATAATGCCAAAATATCTTATGCAACTATTGCGGAAGAATTGGATAAAGTTTTGGCAGAAAAATCAAAAGAGATAAATGAACTAATAAGAGCATCAAATCCTTCATCTTTGAATTGAAAAGATAAGGATATATACAATCTGTTAAAAACAGGTTCATATCCTGATGATAATTTTGATTTAACAAAAATCTTAAAAAATAAAGCTGATAAAACTTTCAAAGTTGCATGAGATGAAAAAACATTGAGTTATTATGATACTCTTGTTTTATCATTGTATTGGAATAATTTGAATTCTACTTCTGCTAAATATTGATTTATATTTGATAATTATCTAATTGATCAATTCTGAGAACAAGAATCGCATTATTTATTACCAAAAAATAAAAAACAATATGAAATATCATATTTATGAGCTGGATGAAATGCTCAAAATATGTATATAAAAATGGATCCAAAAGCAAAACAAGAAAATCCATATACAAGTATTTTTTCTGATAATATAAATCTATCTTCTTCATTATTATGAGCAAATGTAGCATGAAATAATTCTGCATGATGATCACAAAGTAATCAAGATATGAAATGTGCACCTCCAGATTGAGTACCTATTTGGAGCTGGATACCAGCTATAATGTGTTGGTTGGGTGATATGATGCCACCATCTATCTGAATTTCTGATTGAGAATGTTGAACTAGTGTTATTTGATGAGCTGGATGAGGAGGATGAATGCAAAATAGTTTTTTATCTGATTCTGAAAAACAAGAAGTACTTCAATGTAATTGAGATGTAGATAAGAATGGTATAAATGACTGTATAGAAAAAAATCTAAGTTGATGACAAATAACTTTGACAGCTGATAGTCAAAAATATTATTTCAATAGTAATGCAGAGTTAAAATCTGAAATCCAAGATAAAAATGGAAAAACAGTAAAAATAGCAAATAGTACCGATATTACATTTGAGTTAGATAAAATCGAAATAGCAAAAGATACTACAAAAGAAATAACAGCTAATAATAAAAAAACAGTATTTAGTGCTAGTGATACATCAAACAATGATTTAAAAGTGGCTGCTAAATACGTAACTTTCAAAGATTGAAATGTTAGAGCTCAATATTGAGTAGCAAATTATTGAATAGGACTTAAATCTACTGATGCAAATATATTCTTAAAAGCATCTGTAAAAGTAAATGATTCAAATAATTCTCAATCTATTTTCTTGAAATCTAATTCATTAGAAATACAAATAAGATGAGATAAATTATTTAATCTATCAAATAAATTAGTATCTACTAATTGAAAGTTAGAAATAAACAATTTATCGAATTCACTAAAAGTAAGTGATAAATCAAATTTATTTTTAGTTGACTGAACAGAGAATACAATTAAATCAGTATCAAACCTGATAAATAATTCTAGTACTAGTGCAGAGAAATTTGTAGTATTATTAGAAAATAAATCTCAAAATGGAAAAAAATCACCAATCAATTACCCACTTAATGTAAGTATATTTGATTGAGCGAATAAAATCCAAGATGATATTAGTTTGACACAAAACGAGTTAAAATCATTCAAGGCAATATCTGCTATTAAAAAATCGGGTACTTATAAGCTAGAAGTAACAGATGCAAATTGATTTAAAACTATAAAAAATATTACATTTTTACCAGAGCTGCCAAATAGTGTAGATATGAAACTTGGTACTTCAGTGATGGAATCAGGTGGAAATATTTCTACTAATTTCTTAACTATTCATGATAAATATTTAAATCCTGTTATTTGAGAATTCTATGATTTGAAATTATCAATAGATTGAAATACCACTCAATTTCTAGATACTTCATCAGATGAATTAATAACTACTACATACGAATGATACAAAGTATTCAGACTACAATCAAAAGATAAAGCAGGTAGAAGTACTATAAAGGCATCAGTATTGGATGAAGATGGAAAAGAAATAACAAGTACATCAAAAAATGTAGATGTTTATGATGATATCAATTTAGTAGCAAAACCATTATCTGGTGATGTAAAAGTAGGTGGTTGAAAATACAAATTTGAAGTTTCACTAAGAGATACAAGTGGGAAATTATTATCAGATTTCAACTCTAGAGCATATTTAGTTGCTGATTCTATATTTTTGGATTCTACTAATCCTTATTTTGAATTAAAGAATTGAATAGCTGAAGTTGAGTTTTCTACAAAGACTGTAGCATGAAAAAATATTCCTATTGAATTCCAAGTAGAATGACTAAAAAAGATTGTACAAAAAAGTTTAACAATCTATCCTGATGTAGCTGTGAAGCTAGATTTGAACTTATCACAAAACAAAATCGAAGCATCACCTAAAGCAGTATCAAATCTAAATATAGAATTAAAAGATAGATATAATAATCTAGTTTTCAATGATAATAGTACAAAAACTGACTTAGAAATACTTGATCAATACGCTAATATAATTACTTCTGATAATAAAACTCAAACAGTTACGGAATGAGTAAGTAATTTCAAAATTTATTGAACAGTAAATCCATGAGTAGCATATTTCAAAGTATGAACAAATCCTAGTCTATCACTTAATTCATTTAAAATAATGAGTGATAAGTGAGAAGTAGAGGTGAAATGAGTATGAGAAAATGCTTTGAAAATAGAAACATTTTATTTTTGGAATGATACTAAATTAATCTGAAAGAAATATAATTCTATTTATACTACATTGTTGTGATCAAATTATTGAGACATATATGAACAATGATATTTAGCTGGTAGTTTATTATTTGAAAAAAATAATAGATCATTAGCTGTTACTTCTGTCTTAAATAATCCTTTTGCATATAATAATGTACTTGATTTAAATAATAATTGATGACTAAAAATACTTTCATCAAAGAATGATTTATCTCAAGATATACAAATAAATCCTTATTTTGTAAATAATAAATTAGGTTTAAATGTTTATAATAAAGCATTAAATACATTTATTTGAAAAATATTTTATAACTTTGATGACAATACTAAATTATCTACATGTGAAAATAGTATAAGTTCTTGTATAGATACAAAAAACACATCTATAATTCTGAAATCAAATTCACAAAATTATAAAGCATATTTCAATGATAATAAATTGATTCTTAGGGATATTTACGGTAAAAATCTGATAGAAATATTAGAAGATGGTTCTATAAATAGACTATGATCAGTAGAAATAGCTTACAATCCTACAAACACATCTAGTTATTTATCATTAAATATTATTACAGGTGGAAAAAATATTGCAGAATTGTGATACAATTTTATTAAACCTACTATAAGTACTTCAAAAGATGAAAATGTATTTAATTCAAAAATTGAGAATACTACTAATTCTATAGCAATATTGTTAAAAACATCTGCTTATTGAACCTACAATAATTGAAATACTAATAGTCAATCAAAGATTATTTATTATAATGATCCATTTACTAAAACTAATAAATTAAATTCGTTTTCTAGTGATAATACTGATTGAGTAGAAAATTTTTCTAATAAACAAGGAATAGGTTGGTCATGAAGTAATAAATCTCTTCTAGAATTTTCAGCTGGTAAATCGGTGTGAGAGTCAGTGAAAGACTATATGAGTTTTTCTGTTATCAATCTATGAGATCCAGTAATAAGCTTGAAACAAATCAAACAAAAATTACCTAAAACAAATACAGATAGGAAATTTGATTCTAGTATTTGAAAATTAGTTTCAACAGATGATGATATAAAATGATATCAACTTTTTGATTATAATAATGATAAGAAAAATGATATATTATTGATAAAAGATGATAATTATTTGAAACTACTAGAGAATAAAAAAGTAGAACAAAATCTACTAGATAAATGAAACTTGGTACAAATAGTAGATTTATGAGCACATGATTTATTGAAAACATGAGATTTCACATGAGATTGATATGATGATATATTCTTTGTATCAAAGCTATGAAAACCTTATATATTAAATAATGTGAACAAGGATTTCACTAGAATTTCTCTTGTAGACGATTTCAAACTAGCTTGAAAAATAGTAAGAGCAGAGAAGTATGATATGGATAAAGATGGG
Organism: Candidatus Altimarinota bacterium; assembly: GCA_943356435.1. Taxonomy (GTDB): domain Bacteria; phylum Patescibacteriota; class Gracilibacteria; order BD1-5; family UBA6164; genus UBA6164. Next base: position 106,270 of record CALREY010000002.1, on the reverse strand, counting down.
AAATTGGATATTGTTACATTGGATGATTTCTGAGAATTAAATATTTTCTATGGATGATGAACAAGTGAAAAACCAAATTTTACAAAGAAAGCAATTTCAGGTGAACATTGAGTTACTCTTAGTTCTGATACTAGAAATGATGGATGATTAGTATATTTTGATTGATTATATCAACCAGGGGATAAAGTAACAAAAAATTCTCAAATAGATAATTATTTATTTGTTAAATACCCATATTCTAATTGAAAAGTAGTTATAGATGAATGAAACTATATAGATTGAAGTGAAGATTTCACTGAAGAAAGATGAAACTCTTATTTCTTAAAAAGTGAATATAGTGAACATAGTTGATTGAAAGTCGAGAAAAAATTTGTAGATAAAAATGGTAAATTTGTTTCAGCTAATGATTCAGTTGAAGTAGAAGTAACTCTGAAAAATGTATCTAATGTAAAACTAAATAATGTAGTATTTGCTGATACTGTTGCAGATGTATTTACTATGGATCCAAAATCATTCAAGTCATTGACAGATTTTGATATTTTTGATTGAACTAGTTGATATAGTTATTTGATTGATAATTTTGATATTCCAGTAAATTGATCTGTTAAATTTACTTATCAAACTAAAGTTAAACCTCTAAAATACAATAAAATAGAAGTTTGATTGTTTGAAAAAGGTGAATCAGGAGATGATAAATATGGAGATATTATCATAAAACCTAATAATCAAAATTGTAGTAATCCTATAGAGATATATAGATCATGAGAAGTAAATAGATCATATCAAAAATGAATAAAAGCACCTGTTTGTGATGCAGAAAAATCAAAACTACCACCAGAAATAGAACAAAATACTGTTGATAATGATGGTAATTGAGTTCCTGACTATATTGATAAATTATCAAATCCAGATAATACAGAAGAACTACAAAAATATTCAAAACAAAAATTGAATGAAATGCATCAAGATAATGATAGAGATTGACTTCCAAATGAAGAAGATAGCTTTGAAATGGATTGAAGTATTACAGTTGATTTGTGATGAATGTGATCAAAAATAGAGTGAGCATTGGATGCTTTAGATAATATTGTTCAATGATTGAATTGTTGATTTGGAAATGAATCTTGTTTTGCATCACCATTGAACTGGGCACCACTAGCACCATGATCTGATCCAGTTTTTATGTGAAAATATATTTGAGATTGATTGATAGTAGATGAATGATTGCCTCTATTTTCTATGTTGACTTGGGAAAATGTTTGACCATTATGTGTTCCTAGTGTATGGCCATCATCTGTAAAAAGTGTATGATGTTCATGAAAATGAGCTGGTTGAGAACTATGAATATATAATCCTACAAATTTCTTTAGACTATTTGTTACTCCTACATTAACCTGAGGAATATGAACAGCTATATGTTTCTGATGACCAGCTTATATTGCGGGGAATTCTGTACCAGAAACTATAAGTCCATTATTTCCAGGATGAAACTGTATAGTAGTTGCTAAAAAGACATTTTGATGTGCAGGAGATTGATCTGATTGAGATGTTTGATCTACATGAACTCCTAATTATTCAGAAGATGGAACTTTTTGAGTTATCAATGGAAATTGTAAACAAGAAGAAAAAGTAAATAATCCTTCAACTGAAAAAATAGGTAAATATCTAGAACAAGCAAAAAAATGACCAGTAGAAGAAGCATTTGATTTCTTACCAATTGATTTTTCAGAATCACCTCAAAGATCTATGTTTAGACAATGAAATTCTGAAGCTGATGTAAGTCTAGATTTAGAATCATTATTTAGCTGAGACTTCGAAGATGTTATCAAGATAAATATGAAAAGAATTACTCCATTTCCAAGTTGGTTAATGGATTGGGTAACTAGACAAATAGAAGAAATCGCAAATAAATTGACAGATTTCCCAACACTTTTTGTTATATTACCAGATTTTACTTGATTACTAGATTGAAATTGGTGAGAAATGAGCTGAAACAAAGCAAAAAATGCTATGGATAGTTTGGCTATTGATCCTAATTTGATTTGAAATGAACAAGCAAATAATTATGCTAAAAAAGTAAATTCTTGAATCAAAGAAGCATATGAATTCATCGGTAGTTTACCTATGGTTTATATAGATCAAGAAACTGTAAATATAGAGTTACCTTGGTTATCAGATGCAGAATTAAATAGAACTATATCTTCTTGGACTAATACATTGTCAGAGCGGGAAGAAGAAGTAAATAGTGCATCAGAATCATGGAGTCTATGAAAATCATGTAATTATCCTAATGCTGCTGATCAAGCAGCTTGTGAACAAGAAAATGCATTATCAAACAAAGCTTCGGCACAATTGTTATCAAATGCAAATAATATGATTAGTTCACTAAGGGATAATATAGAAGTAATTCAATCATATAAAGAAATACCAGAAGATATCAATAAACTAATAACAAAAAAACAAGATTATTTAGAACAAGTATTATGTAATATAGATACTATTTCTTACTTGTTAGGATGACGGATATGAAAAAATGGTATTAGATTCAAAGCTTGGGTTGAATTATATATCATGATTAAAGCGGTATTAAAATCTTGGCAATTACTAGTTGATGTTTTCTTGGATTATCAAGAAGAATGTCACGATTGTAAAAATGAGAGACAAGATGCACTTGAAGAAGAATTTTCTCTTGTTGATATGATAATGCCAAAGATTCCTGTAATTAGATTCCCAAAATGGCCAGATATTATACTAGATTTACATAATATTAGAGCATGATTGAGAGTTACATTACCAGAATACAATATCACATCAAAACCTATTATTTTACCTAATTTACCTGCATTAAATCTGCCTAAAGTGCCTAGTGTAAGTGTTTCTGCTAGTGTACAATTTCCAGAAATTCCTGTATTACCTTCTATAAGTATTCCGAAGTTACCAGATTTACCAACTCTTCCAAAAATAGAGCTACCAGATTTACCACCACCACCTAAACTACCTAAGTTATTATCTAGTATAGAAATAGTGGTTGATATAATCAAACTGATAACTAAAGCTATGTGTATATTGAAGTCATCTGTTCTACATCCAGAGTGGAGAGCTTGAGACCAAATTGCATTTTTGACAGAGAGAACTGGGTATTTATGATTTGATTTCTTCCAAAAATCTAGTCCTGAATTTTCATTCCCATTTGTTGATGCTATTAGTGTAAGTACATATGTAAATATGGAATTTGAAGCTGATTTTATAGTAGAACTAGCTAGACAAATAGCTATGCCTATAAATGCATTTACTAATGATTTTACAAATGTGTTTGACACAGCTGCTAGATCTAGCGATATGAGAGATATTACTCCAGGCTGAGCAACAAGTGTAGATGTAAATATAGATGCAAATGTAGATGTAAGTAAAAAATTAGCTAAATTATTAGCACAAAAAATATCATCAGATATATTGCATCTAAATAAGTATTTGGATGAAAATAAATCTGTAACTGTAGATAATACAGAATTTAAAAAATTGATGAATAAATCTTTGGCTTCAAAAACTATTACTTCTGATCCAAAACTAGATAAAGTGAGGGAAGTATGGGATGAGGTAAATAAATATACTTATTCTAAAGAAGATAAGCTTATAAAAGATTTACAAGATGCTAATACTGATAAATTTGGTATTGTAAAAGATATCTTGAATACTGAAATAATAAAAAATAAAGAATTAAAGAAACAATTGGACAAAGCTAGAAACAATCATCTAGTAACAAAAGTATGAGCAAATGATTCAGATAAAAAAATAGAAGCATACAATAAAAAACTATCAAAATATAATGATACTTTTATAGAGAAAGCTAAAAATCTAGTAGATTGAAAATGAGATTGAATCAAAGAAGAATTAAAAGAATCTTCAAAAGATTTGATGAACTCTATCAAAACTCCACTAGAAAAATATTCTGAATCTCAAAGCAAAAAGACAAGTGATGATAATTTATTAGCTGATATTACTCAAAATAAAGCAGTAATATTGAATCCAAATGGAAATAGCTATGTTGCACCAACTGATTCTATCGTAAAAGATACAGCTGCAAGTGCGAATTCATGTCAAGCTAAACAATGATCTCCATATAATTATAAATATGAATGACTATATGTAATGGAGTGAAATACTTCATATAGATTGTTTGATTATTTGGATGAACTAGATGGAAATGAAGAAACACAAATCATAGATATAGACAATGATACAGATGAAGATTTATTATATTTCGCAAATGGACAACTATTTGTAAAAGAAAATCTAGAACAAGCTCCTACAAAGAATTATGTAACAACTAATCCTATAGTAGTTAAATCTGGAGATAATAAATTTTATAATGGTGATGTATTCCATGAATCTGTAAACAATTTCAGAGATTTCTGATCTAGTAATGCATTTATTAATATGTGATTTGCTGCATCTACTAATCCTAAAGTAAATAATTATAGAGTCTGATTTTATCAATTGGTAGATAAATATTTGTGAGTTAATGATAGTAATTATAGACCATTAAACGTAAGTAAGTCTATAATAGATGGAGTCTCTGATATAAAAGAGTCTACAAAAATCTCAGAAAATGAACAATTTATCAAGAGAAAAAATCTAGCATATATAAATAATGTATGAATTCTAAAATGAGCAAAAATACAAGTAATGAGTCTAATAAATATAAAAGATGATTTATGAGACAACAAACTAGTAAATCTCAATAAATGAAATCAACTATATGCAGGATGAAATTCTTTTTCTATCAATTATGTACTGAAATCAGATGAAAAAGCAGTGAAATCTGCAAGTGTATGAGCATATGAAAATATAGAATTCACAGATGATATAAAAATCGTGTGAATATCATGAAGTGCATATGTAAAAACATGAAACATAGAAATACATGAATGACAAGCTATTAGAACATATCTAAATAAACCATTATTTCCAGGAACAAAGATAAGTTATAATGACAGTCAAAATCTATCAAATGAACAATCATATATAGATATCAAATATTATGATGATTCAGAATTGTGACTTGATTTAACAAAAACTGATTCTTGGGAATTGTATGATTTATGATATAAATCTAGTGATTACTATATTAGAACAAACAAAAATAATGATTTCTATTATGCAAAGATTAATTCTTTCAAGGATAATATAAATGGTTCATTGTCTAGCCAAGTATTATTTGCTCCACAAAAAGAAGCTGATACTACTGCACCAGAATTGAAAATCAGTTCTATAAAAGTACCTGTATACCAAAAGTATACAAGCAATCTAACTGCTAATATTTACGAAGATTCATGAATAAAAAATGTTTCTAAACTAATAGTAGATATGGATTTGGATACAGATACTGATTCAGATGGTAATTCTCAAAATGATGATGATTGAAATATCTCGTGAATATATAAAGACAAAGTAAAAGTCATATATTCTCAAACAGCAGTGAAACTAGAATTTGCTCCGTTTGATAAGATATTCAAGAAAAAGATTTGAATTACTATGTTTGATGGAAATGACAATCATTCTTATAAAGAAGTTGAGCTAGATGTTTATTCTCCAACTCCGAGAGTAAATACATACAACTCATGAGCAGTATGATGAAATCTAAATGAAGAACTAACAGATGAACCTGTTAATCTATACAGATTTAGATGATGAGTTGTAACTAGTTTGGCTGATGATTCTGGACTGAAAAAATCTAAAACAAGTGATGGAAACTATAAATTCAATGTTACATCTACTGGTAGTGGTTTGAAACTGTACAGACAATGAGCAGAAATAGCAAGTGTAGATGAGAATACTTGAAAGATATCTTTCAAAGATTTAGCTCTATCTACACAAGTGCTATCTTCTAATAACTCACTGAATGATTCTATGTTTCCAAAGATATTAGTAAAAGATTCTTGAGCTGATATCTACTATGAATATGTACAAATACAATGAGTAAGCAAAGTAAGTGTAGTACAAGATTTCGATAACTTAAAAGATAAATGAATATATTTTGAGTTAACAAATAAATCAAACTATGCATATTACAGCACTCCTGAAACAATAGATTATAATCCATGAGCAATATCTATTTATAGAATATGAGACGAAGACAAAAAAGAGCTGTTCACAATTTTTAAAGATTGAAGAATAAATACTCAAAACGAAGCTTATAAACTAGAATATGTAACAACAGACAAAAACTGGTACTTCAAACTTGTTGATACAAGATTCAATAGGGAAGTATGAAGATTGATGTTCATAGCGAATGCTGATTATATAATGAGGTAGAACCCACCAAAACATTAGTGAGTTAACACCCCCCCCCTAATCCCCTCCCTAGTAAGGAGGGGGAATAGGAAGAAAAGTAGCAATCAATTTTGATTTGCTACTTTTTTTGATAGAATAATTGGGAATAATAGTTTGATATATATTTAATATAATTTTTTATCTTAAAGTAATTACTATGCAAAATTTAATCTGGTACTTGATATCATTATTTGTTTTTGAAATATTTAGATATTTACAATATTCAAAAACTATGACAAAAAAAATTATTATTACATTGTGAATTATAGACTTTTTGATTATATGTAATCCAATTTTAAGTATATATAAATTATTTATTTATAAAAACTAAATATATTGAGATTATTGTTTTATATATAATAATTAAACATTATTATTTTATGAACAAAAAAATTGAAACGAGTATTTCGCATATAATTAAAGAAATTATTATTATATTTATAGTCTTTTCTCTATTTTCTACAAGTGCAGTTCTATATCATAAACTAATTTATTAAGACTATTAAAAATATGAAAAAAACTTTATTTTTGCTTTTACTTTTGTTTCCTAGTATAACTCATGCATGTATAAGCTGACCATATTATATTGATGTATTATGAAATGTAATAATTAATACTATTATATATTCAATTATTTTTTCGATTATTTATTGAATCATAAAGTTATTAAAAGTATCAATGATAAATAAAAAAAGAATTATGTATATTTATCTATTATTTTTTATATATATGATTATTTATAATATCTATCATCTTTATAATGATCCTAAAATACCTAGTAACGATACATTGTGTGCTTATAACTATGAAAGTAATAATTAATAACATAAACTATGAAAAAAATGAATGAGAAATTAAAAAACTTATATAATAATAATAAAGTTAAAATATTAATTAAAATATTAATATGATTATTTATAATAAATGAGTTTTATAACATATATATAGATATTTATAATTTTAGACAATTAGAAAAAGCAAAAATAATATTAGAAAAAATACCAAGGGACGATTATTCATTTTATTGATTAGATAAATTTAATAATAAATATAATGCAAATATAGTACCTATTAAAAATTGTTATTATGTTAGAAATCGTAATTGAAAATATCCATATATATTTTGAATGAAATTAGAATCAATAACATATAAAATTATATACTTAAGATTCAATTATGCTTATCCTAAATATGATATACCATACTCAATATGATGTATGATGTGAGCAGGATGTAAAGATATAAGTTTAAGTTGATTTAATAGAACAATATCTAATCCCTGCGAAAATTAAAAATAGTTATACAATATCTATAAAAGGAATGATTAATCATTCCTTTTATTATACTAACAAATTTTTAATATTAAAAAATATAAAAATCATTTAAATTAATTTATCTACCCACAAAAAAAACTCCCATACAAAATATTTGTAGGGGAGTTATACTTTTATAGTTGATAATTCAACAACAAAAGAGTTCTATAATATATGTTGTTGTATAGGTTTAGTTTCTTTTTGTCATCACTTGTTAAGTATTTTTGTGACATCAATTTATCTATACCTTTTTTTACTACATTTTGAATATTTTGAGCTTTCACTCTATCTCTATCATATCTGAATTTATTAAAAGCTCTTTCTATCTTTTTAATTAAATCTTTACCATTACTATAATCAGTTTTTACCTTGTTTGTAGACAAAATAGCATCTTTATACAGTTTAGCTTGAGATTCAGCCGCAGATACTCAAGTGAAAATAATACTAGAAAACAATAAAGCAATTATTAACAAAGCTATTTTTTTCATATTTATCGAGTTATATAATTAAATATGTGATATCATAACAAATATTATAGAATAATCAAGTTTTTCATTACAACTATTGAGCCTCCCTCTATTAAGTAAGAGAGGGAATTTATCCGAAGATGTATCCTGTGGACAAGGGTGAGTTATGAAAATCTACTTCAACAATCCATCTATTACTTTTTCAAATTCACTAGTAGGATAAGCTCCTGATATTATCTCATATTCTCATGTTTCATTATTTATCAGTACATTTCATGGAGTTCCAGTTATATCAAATGTATCTGTTCATACTTTCATTTGATTTTTTACTTTTTGAGTATATTTACCATCACTTAGACATTTTTCTAGTGTTGTTTTATTAGCTCACAAAGATACAGCTTGTTCTATTACATAAGTTTTAGATGAGTCTTGAGCTTCATATACTTTGTCTATTAGACTGTAAAATGTATCTGCTCATTTTTGTTCTGCGCTACATTCTAGTGCTTCGGCTGCTACTTGGGCATTTTCATGAAAATCTAGAGGGAAGTGATTGAATATTGTATTCAATTTATCACCATATTTTTTTTGTAAGTCTTCGCTTGTTGTTTCATTGTGTAATTTTGCACAAAATGGACATTGCAAATCTGAATATTCAATCCAAGTTATTTTTGCATTTTTATTTCATTTTATATATGATGAGTCCTTTATTTTTTGTAGTTTTTCTTTTTCTAGTACTAGAAATCACTTTGTACTTCTTTTTTCAAATGGATCAAAAGTTGCTCATATATTTAGACTATATCCTCCACTTGGTAATTGTACTAAATAATTAATTACTTTTGTATTATCTGGTCATTCATCTTGAGTTACATCGAAGTTGTTAGTATTAAATACTACTAGAGGTAGGGCTGTTACCTGATTATCTGTTAAATATTTTTCTACTCAAGCATCTGAGAAATCTTTTTTGATTATCTCTACTCATGATATAGATGGTAATAATCTCAATTGGTCTATTACTTCTTGAGTTGGACAACTTGTACATCTCTTGTCATCATAGACAGTTATAGACAATTTTTCATAACTACTTGCAGGATTATTATTTATTAAGTTTATATCATTTTGAGCCATTTTTAAAACAGTACTTAGGTACATCAAGCTATTTAGTGTATCTTGTTTTTTTATTTTTGATATATCTATGGCTTCTATTTTGTTTAATAATTCATTTATCTTTGTTTCATTTTGAGCATTTTTTTCTAGAAATTTATTTATAGTAGATATAAATTTCTTTCATTTTATTGTTTGATTTAGTTGGTTTTCGTATATTGTTTTGTTTTTTACTAGGTAATCATCTACTATAGGTGATAGAGCATAAATATTCATACTATTAAAAAACACTAAACAAAAAACAATTAAACTAAGAATTTTTTTCATAAATAAAAGAGTTAAATATAAATTAACTCTTTTATTTTATTTTTTAATATTAATAAATCAATTTTTAATATTTTATTTTATCATAATCTATTGTATTAGTTGGAGTAGTTATTTCTACTTTTTTAATTGTTTTATTAGATGTATTTTTTATTTTTCCATTAAATACTTCTTTTGCTCAAATGATAACATTCAATATTAATTCTATATTGTTTTTATTATTTGAAGTATCGAAATCCATATCAAAGTTTCAAGTAATTTTATTTACATCTTCTTTTACTACTGTAGATCATTTAGTCAAATCACCATCTAATACTTGTTTACCATCAATAAATATTAATGATTTAGTATCGTTTCATTTCGGTGAATATGTTCAATTAACTTTTGCTTTAAATCCTTCATCAGTTTCCATTAGAGCATATATTTGAAATTGTCATTTATTTTCACTTGTAGCTCAAATAATATATTCAGTTTCATTTGGATCCAAGAAATCTTGTTTATAAATATTCAATACTTCATAATTAGGAGTTCATACGAAGTAATTTTCTCATATTGTTAATTTTTTAGTTCATACATATATATCTTTTCATGCATATTTATTATTTTGAACTATAAATGATTTGATATCTGCTCATTCTACTTGTTTTAGACTTATTGCTCCTTGAATATTTCATATATCACTAGATCTTTTACTATTTTTTGCATCTATTACATATCAACCAAGAGGATTTATAAAAGTGAAATTATTTTTTAGTTTGAATCTATCTTTTCCATAATTTCAAGTATGAGTTATACTCAATAATTCTTTTCAATCATTAGTTATTTTAGTAGTTCAAGTTATGTTTTTATCTACTATATTTATAGAGATATTTCAATATTCTTTATAATCTGGAGTATAAATTGTATCCTCAAAAGTTTGCTTATACATATTATTATCTTTATATAATTTTAATGAAAAGTCTCAAGAATCAAGTATTTTATCTGCATCAAATTTTCAATTAAATACTATATTTTGTTTAATTCAATATTTTTCATATGTATTTTGGAAATCAAATTTAGAATTTATATAATTAAATTTTCAGTTTAAATATTCTTTATTATCTGCTATATAATTTCATTTATATGCTACATACAATTCAGCTAATTTATTATCTGAATCAGTTTTTCCAGATATTGTTCCAGATAATTTACTATCATCCATGTATTTATCTTCATCCCAATTATAGCTTTTTTCTACTACTTCGAAATTACCAGAAATTAATTTGTTATCCAATTTCAGATTCATTTTATTTCTACTATATGAACCATTTGATTCGCTATTTAAATCTATTTTTGTAAATTTATTTTCGCTATTTATAGTAGTTACTAAGTTGATATTATTTTCTTCTATTGTTTTTATAGATAGATTTAGATTTGATTTATATTTATAATCTAGTTTTATATTTGTAGTATTAGGACCTTCTAGATTATATGATACTTCTTTTATTTTAGTATCATCAAATAATATAGAAAAATCATTTTTATTTATATTATTAGTTAGTTTATTTCATATAAATACTATTTTTGTTTCATTATTATTTCATAGTTCTGCATAAAAAGTTCACAACTCACTTAAGTCTTTTAATACATTTTTATACTGACTATCACTACAATATGAAGGATTTATAGGATCAAATCTATTTGATAATTCTTTCATTTTATCACAAGCATATTTAGTCGGTTTTAAATAATATCTGTTTCATTCTTTTTTATATGCTGTTACTAATGGTTTAGCTAATATTGTTTTTCCATCTTCATATATTGCTTTTGGATTCAATGATTTTAATATATTTAATCAAGCTTGAGTTTCAGCATTGTTATATTTGATATATTTATTTTCTTTTGCTAATTGTTTTATTTTTTCTATATCACTTTTTAATTTTTCAGTAGTATCACTATCTGTTATTTTCAAATCTTGAAGTAATATATACATATTTCAATCTTTTGATATCAAATCTATCATACTATTTAATTGTAATTTTGCTTCTTTTTCTCATTTAGGCATAGCATTTATTAATGTTTCCAATTTTCATTTCAATTGACTGTCAAAATTTGAAACATTACTTGTATAATCGCTTAGTTTTATATTTCAATCCAATTTACCAACCGCTTCATGATCAATATTTAAATCTACTTCGAAGTTTCAAGTTTCTTGGTAATTATTTAGATCTTCGAATTCTTTTATAAATTTTTCTGTAAAATTATATCATGATTCAAGAGTATTTAATTGAAGTTTTATTATTTTATCTTCTATTGTTTTTTTATCACTTTCACTTATTACATCTGCATAAATATCATTTTTTTCTTCTTCATATATAGCTATTAGCGATATATTTATTTTAGCATTTATGTATTTTAATATATCTGTATTGCTATTATTTGTTGTTTTACTATTATCTAAAATATTTGTAAGTTTATTTGATAATTCTTCTAGTATTTCCTTATTATCTGCGTTTTTTGTAATAAATGCATCTATTATCTTGATATACTTTTTTCATTTAACAGTTTCGTTTAATTTGATTTTGTATACCATTGAATTTTTTTTGTTTGACTCCAATTGACTAGAATCAACAAATGCATAACTACTAGCTCCAAATATGTGGAAACTAAAAAAAGCTAAGAGTAGGTAACTAAGGATTTTTTTCATAAAAAAAGAGTTAAATGTATAAAATTTTAACTCTTTTATTTTATTTTTTATTGTAAATTAATCAAACGAAAATGAATAATAATACAGATAGGTAAGTAGCCTCAAATATATGTAGGAATACATTCATCACAAGTATTGCGATTATTCAGACAAAAAGTGATTTTGAATTTGTATACATCCTGTTCAAAATATTTACAAATATTGAAATGAATAATAAAAAGTATAGTATTCATCATTCTACCAACTGTTGTATGAACCAACTTTCTGGTATATAATATTGTTCATCTACTTTTGTTTGTTTATCTGGGTATATATTTCTATATGCTGGTCCAGATTCTGCTAATCATGCTCAAAGTGGTTTTTCCAAAAATCTATCTATTCATATTTCCATTCTATCAAAGTGACCAGTTGTAGACGAAGTTCTAAAAAATATATTGTATACTCTATCACTAAATATCATAAGTCATAATCCAGTGATTATCAATATAGCAGTAATAACATTTATAAATATTTTTTTATGTTTTTCATATATTGTTTTAATATTCATTAAAACTAATAAACCAGAACCTGTAATTACTCATAGAAGTGCGCTTCTAGAATAAGTCAAAAACAATAAAATAAATATAAATATAAGTACTAATACAATATGATATTCAAATTTCTTTTTTAGACTATGCATCAACATAGAAGTAAAGAATATTAGATAAAAAGCCATTTGATTTGGACCGTCAAATATTCATTGAAACCTCTTTATACCACTATTTTCAAGACCATGATAACTAGGTATTTTTCAGTTAAATGTCCAGTTACTAACATAATCAGTAAATCAAAATGATATAAGTGCTTGTTCTCAGAGTCTGAATTTTATCATTATAGATAACATTAATGATAATCATCCACTTATAAGTAATAACTTAACTAAATCATTTGTTTTTACTTTCAAAAATTCATTTCAGTGTTTGTATATCAAAAATACTACAAAAAATATGAAATCATATCTTCATCAGTAAAATACACTATCAAGTCACAATCAATTTATAAATGTAATAACTATTCAATAAAAAATGTATCAAAATATTAAGTAATCAATAGTATCAAATTTTGGCTTTTTATTATTTTTTATAAATTCGTAAATCAAACTTATTACAAGCAATACTATAATAAATTCTTTTATAAAAAATCAAGCATTTGATATACCAACTATTTGGCTAAAAAATACTGCTAATAGTACATAAAAAGGTAGTACTATAATTAAAAATTGTGTAAGTATCGTAAACAAATTTTTCTCTAATAATTTTTTCATGGTAATGTATAATATTTTAAAAAATAAGAATTTAGTATAAATTCTTATTTTTGAATACTCAAATTATAAATATAGTATCATTTTCTATTTGGTAAATAATTCTATATTTAAAAGCTGGTTCAATAATTTCTCTAAGATTAAATCAATTTCAATTCTGTTTTCATAACATAGGGAAAATAGCTAAATAATTGATAAAGTTAAAAATAGTTTCTTGTACTTTTATAGCTACTTGTAAATTATCAACACTTATGTAATCAAATATCTCATTAATATCATTTAGAGATGAAGGTCTATATATTATTTTGTACATAATATCTTTTCTCTATGTTTTAAAAGTTCCATATATAATTCAGCAGGAGTATATCATCATTTTTCTCATAAAGCATTATCTATATGTTTTATTTCTTCAAATGTATATCAAGATTCTTTGAAAGAATCTATTTGAGATTTATCTAAGTTATTCATTTTTTTTAATTATTAATTGATAATAATATATATACTATACATATTATTTAATTATTTACAAGTTCTTTAATTCTTTTTTCGAATTTGCTTAGAGAGAATATTTCTGCTTGAGATTTACAAGCTTCTATAGTATAAGTGCAGTTAATATTATTTTGGTTAAATATTTCGAATTTTTGTACGAAATCTGCACCATTTTTGTCATCGAAAAATCCTCCTGTAATTCATTCTAATACTGTCTCTAATAATCATCCTCATCTGTATGCAAATACTGGTTTACCAGCGGCCATTACTTCTACTGGTACTATTCAGAAATCTTCTTCACCTGGAAATATCAATCACAAACTATTTTGTACCAAAAATACCAATTCATCATCATATTTAGCTCATGTGAATATTATATTTGTATTTGCATTTTTCTTTAGAGTGTTTTCATAGTCTCATTTTCAAATTATTAGAAGTTTATGATTTGGCATCTTATTAAATCATTCTATTGCTACTTCTATTTTTTTGAATTCTGTTAATGCAGATATTATGATATAATATCACTCTTGTATATCTTGTATTTGGCTTGATAGAGGAGCTTTTACTCATAGTTTACCAAATCTACTTGTTTCTACTGGTGGGTATAATATTTCAGAATCTTTTCTATAATATTTAGTGATTCTTTGTTTTGTATTATGTGAGTTAGCGAGAGTGATATCTGCTCTTTTAGATGCTATATAATCCCATTGTCTTAGTTTCAAAAACAATTTATTTATGATTATTCATAGAGTGTATTTTTTTATTCCAGAATTAAGTCATAAATCTCTTTTGTACTCATTTGTCCAGTCCCACATATATCTAGCAGGTGAATGACAATATACTATGAATTTCGTCTCAGGTTTAGTAATAGCTCAATGAGCAAAACCACTAGAACTACATAATACTACATCATACTCAGAAAAATCTAGCTGTTCTATAGAAATAGCCATAAATGGTAGAGATAATCTTTGTTTTTTTGTATGTTTATAAATTTTTTGAGATTTTAGTTCAAAAACTTGAGGATTTATTTTGTTTTTTGGAAATACTTTTCCTACTTTTTCTTCGTCATATATCAGAGTAAATATATCTGCATCTGGATATATTTTGCACCAGTTTTCTACTACTTTTTCAGCTCAACCAAGCTTAATAAACATTTCATGAAGTATTGCTATTTTCACTTTTTTATTAGTTAGGGAATAGGTTATTCACTATAAATATAATTATTTTTTGTAAAAAATGAATTTTATGTTAAAATTTCACAAAAATAATTTATATTTAATCCAAAATTATGAAAAAAATATTTATAATTTTTATTTTATTAATTTTTTCTAGTACTATTTCTGTTTATGCAACAGATACTTATAAAGATGCATTAGGTAAAATAAATACATATAAACATAATATTTCTCAAGAAAAAGATTCAGCAAAAAAAGCAAATTTGCAAAAAGATTTAAAATCTTATGAATCATCAGTTGATATGAAAAAACTAAAAGAAGATTATGATAAATCACCTGAAGCACAATGAGATATTACTAGTCAATGATTTACTATAAGTGTAAATGATATATCTCCTGGTATGTGAGTACAATGAACTACAACAAAAGAAAATGTGAATTATTTACTTGGTACTATTATCCAAAACTTGATGATAGCTCTTTGAAGTCTAGCAATACTTATAATGACTATTTGAGCATGATATATGCTGACTTATTATGGACAAGATGAACAATTGAGTAAATGAAAAAAAATATTTATGTCTGGAGTTTATGCTATGATAACTGCTTTAAGTGCTTATTATATAGTGTCTATAGTTAGATATTTACTTTATTTTGGAGATAATTAATAAATAATAAATATTTTATGTTAAAGAAAATTTTTATAATAACTATTTTGTTATTTTTAAATAGTTACACTTTTGCAGCAGCACCTTCAGTGAACTGTGTATGATTACCAGGTTGTGTTGATAGTGATAAAATGAATCCTACATCTGCAAATATTGGTGACAATATATGAATCATGCTTATAACAAATATAATATGACAAGTAATACAATATGTAGCTGTTTTTGCAGTAATAGCTTTGATTATAAGTGGTATGTTATATTTGACATCTGGATGAGCAGAAGATAAAACAAAAAAAGCAAAAAACTGGATAATGTGGTCACTTATATGAGTAGTTATTTCTATTTCTGCTTGGTGAATAATCAATATGTTAAATAATATATATATTTCTTAATCGTTAAAATATGTTAAAAAAATTATTTTTGATATATGTATTTTTTTCAAATATCTTTATAATTTATATCACAAGTGCTGCTACTAGAACTGTATGAGATAGTTATGTAAAAGATGCATTATTATGAATTACAAAAAACGATGTTATAGCAACTAAAGGAAGTGGATTATCTATGCTGGATTCTATATTAAAATGGGTAAAAGATTCACTTACATGATTATTAGCTATGATTGCTATATGAGCTTTTTTATTCATATGAGTTAGACTAGCTTTGGCAAGATGAAATGCAGATGCTTTTAAAAAAGCTATAAATCAATTAGTTTATGCTATAGTATGAATATTTTTAGTAGCTATTGCTTGGGCAGCTGTGAAGCTTGTTGCATGATTAAATTTTTAATATTAAATAAAATGAAAAAAATATTTATCATATTTTTATTATCTATTTCATTATTTACAGGATTAGATTATTCATATTCTGATTTCAATTGAACTACATGATGAAGTTCTTGATGATGAAGTAGTAGTGGATGATCTACAAATTGTACCTATGATATAGATTCTGAAAATCCAGCCAAAGTATGAGAAGCATTAGATTGATGTTTACAATGATCACAATTAGTTGATTGAACAGATACATTTGTGGAAGGATGATGATTTGCTCAAAAAATTATTAATTGGGTAAATAACATATCTATATATCTATGAGTTTTAGCTGTATGATCTATAGTTTATTGAGCATTTATAATGACAATAAGTGCATGACAAGATGAAAAAATAACAAAAGCAAAAAATAATATAAAATGGTGAATTATCTGATTTATAGCTCTAATATCTGCTGCTTGAATCATTAATTTAATAGTTAGCATTATGTATTCATTATAATTCTATGAAAAAACTATATTTATTTATTATTTCTCTTATCATTTTTAGTATTTGAATATATATTTTCAAATACTATTTTTTGTGAACTAGTGAAATAGATTTAAATACTCATATAGAAGATAATTATATAGAGCCTGTAATAGTAACTGAAGATTTGAATTCATGATCTGAGTGAATAAAAAAACATAATAGTAATAAAATAGAGACAAATAAAATAGAAGATATTCAAAAAAAAGTGATTTTTTCATATTTTCCTATTAGTTTTGAACAAGATTCTTTAGATTACTCAAATTGATTTAAGAGTTTTTTGTTTAGTATAATTATAAAAGATAAAATAGATTATTTAAATGTAGAAATGCATAATGATAAGTCATGAGTTAGATGAAATATGAAAAATCATCATATAAAATTGTTTTGATTAACACAAATGGGCTTATCAGAAACAATAGCTGTATGAGTACATGAATTTGGACATTTTATAGATTTATATTATTTTAAAAAACAAGTTCTTACTGATTTAAGTGATTATTATTATAATCTGTCTTGGGACTGAGTAAAAGTAATAAAATCATGACAAACTTATGATGATTTTGTTTCTTGATATGCAATGACAAATAAATATGAAGACTTTGCAGAAAGTTTCGCTTATTTTGTACTACATAACGAAGATTTCAAAGAAAAAAGTAAAAAATCAATTATTTTGAGGAATAAGTATGATTTTTTTTCTAAATATTTGTTTAGAAAAAAAGAGTTTGAAAAAAGTAATTTCTGAGATGAAAAAATCAAAGCATATTATCGGGATATCACTAAAATAAACTTTTCTTTACAAAATTTTTTGGAGTTTCTGAAAAAATAGATATAATCACACTACCTAAAAAAAATAACTTCTTAAAATAATCAAAGAAAAGTGTTTTTTGAAACAAATACAATCAATCAAAAATTTTTTGTTAAATAATTATATGGCTAATTTTATTAGCTATATTATTTAATTATATAATAATTATTATTCAGAATAAATTCAAGCAAAAAATCATAATAGTTTTAAAATGGGTATTAATATTTTTTTGTGGTTGTATATTATAAATTGGTAAAATAATTTTAATTTTTAAATTCAATAATTTAATGAAAGATTTCTTAGACGAATTAGATATAGAATTATCATGAACTGATAATTCGGATATTTCAAGTGATGATAATGCAGTGGAAAATGAAGATTTTGTAGAACAAAAAGCTGAAAAAACAGCTGAAGAAAAAACAGAAAAAAGGGAAATATTAGTGGTAAAAAATACTGAAAAAAAAGATTTCAGTAAATCAAATTTCAATAAAAATCCTAATCAAAATCCAAATCAAAATAACAAAAATCATAACCCAAATCAAAATAATAACAAAAATGTTAGTATTAGCCAAAAACCAAAAAATCCTGATGCTGAAGTAAAAGGTAAATTTATCTCTAAATTTCCAGATACTAAATTTTATCTACCAGCACTTAGACAAGGGTATACTAGATATATGCCTATTTGAGGTAATAATGAAACAGGTGCAAAAAATATGTGAATGGTTCAATATGATGAAGATATTATATTGATAGACTGTTGAGTACAATTTGCAGATCCAGATATGTTAGGGGTAAATTATTCTATTCCAGATGTATCGTTTTTAACTAAATACAAAAAAAATATCAAATGATTCTTGATTACTCATGCTCATTTGGATCATATTTGATCACTTAAGCACGTAATGCCAGCACTTGGTATGCCTACATTGTATGGTACTAGATTCACTATTTGATTAATCAAAAAGATTTTCGAAGAAGCAGGATTATTAGCTCATGCAACTCTTATAGAAGTAGATGCTCATAGTGCAGAAATATTAAAGATTTGAAAATTTAAAGTAGAATTTTTTAATGTTAACCATTCAGTTCCTGATTGTGCATGAATATATTTAGAATCAGAAGGCGGAACAAAAATAGTTCATACATG
The DNA here is from genome assembly GCA_943356435.1 of Candidatus Altimarinota bacterium. GTDB lineage: Bacteria > Patescibacteriota > Gracilibacteria > BD1-5 > UBA6164 > UBA6164. Next base: position 87,161 of record CALREY010000002.1, on the reverse strand, counting down.
AGATTTCAAAATAGACCACACACCAGCTATAGATAAACCAGCAGATTTAGATAGAATATCAGAAATAGGGAAAAGATGAATAAGTATGTTGTTATCTGACTCTACAGGTTCTATTAGAAAATGATTTTCAATGAGTGAAAAAAATGTATGAGAAGAACTAGAAAAAATAGTATCAAACCATACTAGAGGTAGATTGATTATAGCTACTTTTTCTTCATGGATTTCTAGAATTCAACAATTGATAGATATATGTGAAAAACATGACAAAACAATCTTTTTGAGTGGTAGAAGTATGGTAGAAAATGTAAATATAGCAAAAGAGTTATGATACCTAAATATAAAACAAGGTATAGTTAAAAAAATGACTCCAAAAAATACTGAATGAATAGCTCCACACAAACAAATAATTATTACTACAGGTAGTCAATGAGAAGAATTTTCAGCACTATCTAGAATGGCAGAATGAAAACATACATCAGTAGAAATTATTAAATGAGATACTGTTATATTTTCTTCTTCTATTGTTCCTGGTAATGAAAAATCTGTTATATCTATTATAAACAGACTTATTAGACTATGAGCAAATGTAATAACTAAAGATGACTGAGAAGTACATACTGGATGACATGCATTTCAAGAAGAACAAAAAATAATGTTACAACTAGTTAAACCAAAATATTTTATGCCAATATTCTGAGACTTATATTTCAGAACGTTACATAAAAATACTGCAATGGATACTGGTTTCAGAGAAGACAATATATTGATGTTAGACAATGGTAATATGGTAGATTTTGCTCCTAATAATGGAAATGTATTCAAATCTAGAATCAAAGCACCTATACAAGAATTGGTTATTGATGGGCACGGTATGTGATTGGCTAACAGTCATGTAATCCAAGCTAGAGAAAAAATGATGAATTCATGAGTACTTGTTGTTACATTCAAAGTAGACAAAAAGACAAAAGCTATTCTATGACATATGAAATTAGAAAGTAGAGGTCTAGTTTATCTAGATGAAGTGAGATATATTCATAGACTAATTATCAAAAAAGCTAGAGAACTATATGAAAATACTGTAAAAGATGTTCCAGATATGGAAGAAAAAGATTTATTAAAAATAATCAGAACAGATCTAGAAAAATTCTTATTACATAAATTGGATAGAGAACCTATGATTATACCTATGTTGATTGAAGTTTAAACTTTACAAAACACAAAAACTTTTTATTATGTTTTTGTGTTTTTATTTTTAAAATTAAAAAATATGAAAAATAACTTAAAAAAATCTATAAATATATTATCAGTTTTGTTTTTAATTTTATTGTTGAGTTCATGCTTTGGTTGAAATAATCAAGATGAAGTAGAAAAAGCAAAACAAGAAATGTGAATTACAGAACAAACAGGTAGTATGGATGAAGATACAGGTGGAAATATAGACGAAGAAACTGCAAGTGGTAGTGATTATGAATTATATAATAGTACAAATAATGAAGAATTAGCAAAAAATAAAGTAGAAATAAATACTGTAACAGAAGATCAATTCATAGAATTGGATGATTTATCTGATGAAGATTTCTCTGATTGAGAGTTTGAGTTGAAATGAACAACTACTGAAAAAGTTGATAAAATTATTATAAAATATGAGAATGCTGATTCTGAATATCCAAAAGATGTTTTTACATTGAAACAGTTTAAAGCAGGTGATAAAACATTTGTCTATAGAGCTTTTTCTAGATATCAAACTTTTGATTATGGTAAAAATGTTTATACAATCGAAGCATATTCATGAGATAAATTGAGTAAAACAGAGTTAGTTATCAATTACAATAAAGATAAATCAGATAAAGAAAAGACTGAAGATTCAGAAAAAAAAGAAGTAGTTCAAGATTTATCAGTTGATACTTTACCAAAAAATACAAAATATGGTAATCCTACTAAATTATGAAGTGGTAAAATATGATATTCAGATATCAAATGATTGGAAATAAAAAAGACATCTATTACTGATTTAACATGTGCTAATTTGACAGATGTTTATACTAGTGAGGTTGGAGGTTATTTTTTCTGGAATACATGTCGTCCATTATGAACAGATAATTGAATAAGTTTTTTCATTATTAGATTAGAATGAGATAAATATTATTATGAAAAACATTATTATTTAGCTGATACATGAACATATTGAGTACAAGAATTGGAATCATGAGAATGAGTAAGTCGTGATACATTAGAAGCTAAAAATACTGAACTAAAAGTAAAAAATGCAGAGTATCAAATAATAAAGATAACTGATGGTTTGTTTAATGATTTAATGAAATAGACCACCCCCTAACCCCCTCCTTATTAAGGAGGGGGAAATAGATAAAATTTAATTAATTAATAATGAGAATATTACTAAAAATATCTGGTGAAGCTTTGAAATGAGAAAAAGAATTTTGAATAGACCCGGAATTTACGAAAAATGTGGTAAACATAATAAAAGAAATATATGATAATAATACACAAATAGCAATAGTTATTTGATGAGGAAATATATATAGAGGTTGAAATCTAATATATCAATGAGTTAATGCTGCTGATTCACACAATCTAAGTATGCTTTCTACAGTTTTCAATGGAGTAGTACTAAAAAATTTTTTAGAACAATCTTGAATAAGTTCTGTAGTAATGGATCCTAATGGTGTAAAATTCGTAGAAGATTATTCTAAAAATAATGCATTAGAATATTTGAAAACATGAAAAATAGTTATATGTACTGGTGGAATAGGTAATCCTTATTTCACAACTGATACAGGATGAGTACTTAGATCGTTAGAGTTAGATTGTGATATGATGATAAAAGCTACAAAAGTAGATGGAGTATATGATAAAGATCCTATGAAATATGATGATGCAGTATTTTATGAAAATATAAGTTATGAAGAAGTAATAAGTAAAAATTTAAAGATACTAGATCAAAATGCAGTGGCTTTAGCAAAGGATAATCAATTAAAAATAAAGGTAGTAAATCTATCTAAACAATGAGCTGTATTGAGAGCAGTGAATGGTGAAAAAGAGGGGAGTTTGATATCTTAAAAAAACTTTTGACATTTATCTGCTTTTATATATTATGTTGCAGCAATTTTTAAGAGAACATATACACCTTTTAGGAATTAATAAAATAAATTAAATTTTAATAAAATCAACAATGTTAGGAAAATTAAAGAAAAGAAAAAGACTTAGAGTTCACGGATTTCTAAGTAGAAGTTCAACTGCTAATGGTAGAAAAGTTCTTAAAAATAGAAGAAGAATGGGGAGACATGAATTAACTGTTTCTTACCCAAAAAGATACCAAGAAATCAATGGTAAAGCAAGAATGCATATTATTGCAGGAGGTACAGCTAGAAAAACACCTTTTGATGGTAAAGGTAACTACATAGTTAGAAAAAAATAATTATTTATTTATCTAAATTGTGATCCCAAAAACAAATAGATTATCTGAAAGAGAAGTAAAAAAGGTTTTGACTAGGTGAAAACCTTTTTTTTCTTATTGAATAGTTTTGAATTATCAAAAAAATAATTTAGAAAAAAATAGATTTGCTATTGTAATTTGATGAAAATCTGTTAAAACTAGTGTAGAGAGAAATTTTTTTAGAAGAAGTTTTTATGACTTAGTTTCAGAAAAACTTCATGAGATTAAATCGTATGATTTTGTATTTGTGGTAAAAAAACAAACAAAATTGGATAAAAAAGATGAAAATATTATAAGTTCTTTCAAAAAAGATATTAAATTTTTATTAAATAAAATATAAAAAATGAAAAAATTTTTAGATATATTATTGATAGTTTTACTTACTATTTTGGTAGTAAATATTTTTAATTGAGATAAAAAAGTAGCTAATAATAATGCTGTTTTATTTGAATTTACTAGTGATAGTTATACTATACCAGCTTCAGTTATTTTAAATGTTACTAATAATTCAGACAAAGCAATTACATTTAATACATGTAATAATGTAAAAATTAATAATTCTTGAACGGATTTGAAATTTAGTGATACTTTTTGTAAAGATATATCTTTATGAACAAATTCATGAACAAATATCAACTATTCTACACAGTATGATAAATTTTTTAACACTTGAGAATACAATTTGAGTGTAAATTATGATGGTAAACAGTTTTATGACCAATTTGAAATAGAACATAAATGAACTATCAAAAAAATATTTGTATGAGTATTTTATGCTCCTATATATAATTTGATGATTTTCCTATTAACATTATTTAATTGAGTATTTGGATGGGCTATATTGTCTATTACTATCATCATCAGATTAGTTTTGCTATATCCTCAGCACAAAATGATGGTAAGTCAAAAGAAATTGCAAGCTATTCAACCTAAAATTAAAGCAATTCAAACAGAATTTAAATGAAATCAAGCAGTTTTGTGACAAAAATTGATGGAATTGTATAAAACAGAAAAAGTTAATCCTATGTGATCTTGTGGTTTTTTATTGATTCAAATGCCTATATTATTAGTAATATATAATATAATACTTGGTATAAAAGATCCTTCTAGTTATTTCTATGTTTATTCATTTCTTTCAAATTTCAAACTTGATTCAATAAATTATAATTTCTTTGGGTTAGATTTATTATCTAGTTGAGGTATATGAGGTCTAGTTTTAGCTATATCAGTAGCAGTAGTACAATTTTTACAAGTTAAACTTTCTCTTGCAGATAAAAATAAAAACTTAGACAAGAAATGAGTTGTACTAGAAAAAAAGTCATGAGATGATAATTATAGTCAATTTATGCCTGATCCAGATATGATGAATAAATTTATGTTGTATTGAATGCCAGCTATGGTTTGAGTTTTTACATATAGTTTATTCGCATGAGTAGGTATATATTGGTGAATTTCAACTACATTTATGTTAGTTCAACAATTAATTGTTAATAAAATGTTACAAAAGTAAAGCTGAGATGTGTTAATATTTTTGACACATCTCTTTCTTTTCATACAATATAAGCATGTTAAGTTTAATTATATAATTATTTATTATGAATAAAAAATTACTTGCAGTTTTATCATTGTTGGCAATCTCTACTCCTTCATTTGCTGCGTATGAAGAAATACAATGTTCTACTGACAAAGCGTTTCAAGAAAATTCTTGTAACCAATGTTTTGATTGAGGTTCAAAAGTTCAAGGTGATAATCTAGGTTTGTTATCTGATCTATGGAAAAATACAACTGATGCAAGTAAAATATTATATAAAGAAGAACAAAAAGATCCTTACATGGTAAATTTGGATAATACAAATGTAACTTGGACTCAAACACCAAGTGCTGATAAATTCTGGGAATATACTGATGAATTTAATGCATTATATAGTGAAAAAGATTTTGGTTATATCTTAGCACCTGGAAAATCTTCTACATGGTTGAAATCAAGTTTAGCTAGTGCTTATACATTAGAAAAAAATACAGCTAAATCATGACAAAATATTGGTATGTTAATATATCCTATTACTACACACAATATTTTAGCTTGAGGTGAAGTAAGTATGGATAGTAGTAATGCTCACTTAGAATGTGTACTTTTCAAATCAGGAGATGCTAAAGCTCCAGAAGTAGTTATTCCAACTGCTCCAAAGAAATTACCACAAACTTGACCTGGAGAGTTCATGATGTTAATAGTTATTGCTATGATATCTGGTTTCTGAATATTAAAATTTAAAACTAAATCATAATAATAAAAAAGTCCTGCAAAACGCAGGGCTTTTTTATTTAATACAATAAAATATATCAATAGTCAAGTTGATTTTTTTGTAATAATCGTGCATATTATGTTATTATGTAATGGTAATTAAAAATATTTATTAATTTAAAAACATATGTTATATATTATTACACAATTAAAATGACTATTTATGGGGATTATGTTCAGTAATTTTGCTGAATCATTTAATGCAGACCAGTTTAAAAATTCTTCAGAACAACAAAAAGAAGATATTTTAAAAAACAATGCAAAAGCTATTATTGATTATATAAATTCTTTAGATGATGTTAAAGATAGAATTATAGTATCTAATGTTAAAAATAAAAGATTAGATGATTTTTCTGGTAATGATTATTCAAAAAATATTAGTAATGAGTCAAATATTAGATCAATACTTACTAAATTGTGATTAGATCAAAACAGATTGAACGAATGAGTAACTATTGCTGAAATAGTTGATAAAATCAATGAATTTGCAGGTGAAAAATCTGCAATTATTAATGATGCAAAATCTCAAACTAATGAAGTATTTTTACCAAAAGGTTATGGTGAAAAAATGGAATATCAAACTGAATCAGGTCATGAAGTATTTATAGATAATAAAGATGGTGTTTTTGTACTTAGAGTTGCTGATTATGGAACTGATGATAGTATCAAGTTATTTAAAAGATATCCTACTCAAGCAGAAATAAATCAAGCTTTATCAGACTATGAAAAATGAGATGAACAATCAGAAAAAGCAGGTTGGTGAGATGAGTCAGATTTTGACGAATTAAAAACTGCATTAGTATGAGCTAAAAAAGAAAAAGTGGTAGATAATACTCCTGTTAAATCATCTGAAGTTTCATGAACAATAAAGACTACATTTTGATCTACAGAAGAATTAGCTGATTATAAAGAAAATGTAAGTATCAAAAGTTTTGAAAATGTTATTTCAAATATGTCTTATTCAGATTTATTAGTATTTGTTAGACAAATGAAACAAATAGCTTGAGAAAATCATTTTGATAAAGAAACAAATGAATTGAAATACAATTTATTTAATACAGGTAAATTAGAAGATTTTTTTGAAAGTAAATGATATGAAGCAGATTGAATATTTGGTCCTGAAGAAATTGCTTCATTATTTAGATTATTTTCTGATACTTTTGAAACACAACAAAAATTTGCACAAGGTAACTTAGATTACAAAGATAGTATAAAAATATTATTAGACTATGATTTTGATGGTTTATTAGATAATGATAACAAATTTGTAACTAAAGAAAAAGAATTTTTATTGGCATTTAAATCAGAAAAAGATTTTGCAAATTTATTATCTTCTCTTGGTTATAAATCATATGATGATTTCAAATCAAAAATGGCTAATAACTATTTCGAAGAAAGAACAGAATTCAAAAATAGATTATCTACAGTATTGTTAAGTGGTATAAAAATAAATCCAGTAGAAATGATGATTTCTCCAGATGCTGTAAAAGACAAAGTTGCTACAATGAATAGAATAAATGAAGAATTTGAAAAAAATCCTAAATTTCAAGCTATTGAAGCAAAAGATAAAAGATTGGCTGATTTAATTAAATACGAATGAGCAGGTGCTATATTTGGTTCTATGAATGGTGGAGCTTTATCATTTGATATTTCTAAATTAACTTACAATTTCATAGATTCACTAGCATTTGGTGTAGTAAATGGGACACTATGATTTGTAATAGATAAAAATCTATATACAGATGACACATTTAAATTAAATGTTTGAGCTTCAAATTTCATACCTTATGTTGCAGGTTCAGCAGAAGTATATAAATCAACAATGGATGATTTCAAAGATATTTTCCCTAAAAAAGTTGATTCAGGTGTAAAAGTAACATTATGAGGAACAGTATTTTTGACTGGTTCATGGGGAGCAGGATTAGATTTCTCTAAATTAGATGAACATACTAAAGAATGAATAGCTCAAATGAAAGAAAAAATGGGTGAATCATTAGATGAAATATTTGACTTCATTTCAGAATGAGCAAATTTTTCAGAAACAGGAATCCCAAATACAAAAGAAAATAAACAAGCTTATGAAAGATTAACTGGATTATATAAATCATACGGTGAAGCAGGAGTAAGTTTCTTAAAACAAGGTGCTTTAAATAATTATGAAAGAGAATTATATAAAAATGCTGATTGATTAAATTTTGCAGGTATTTCTATTTGAGTAATTAGTGCATTTGGTTATTTAGCTCCTGTTATTTGAGCACATGCTGAATACCATAGTACTGAGTGGAAAGAAAAAGAAGCTGCTGGTGAAAATATTTACAAAGTAGAAACTAGAACAAAAGTAGATGATTATTCTAAATCAGTTGAATGAATAGAATCTTCAAATGCTGATTTGAAACAAGCTGTTGCTAACTTGGATTCTGCTATTACATATAGAACTAGAACAAATAAATTTGCTGATGTTATCATGGATCCTAAATTATCAACAGAAGAAAGATGGACATGATTAGAAAATTTTGCTAATAGAAAATGAAAATTTTCTAAAGAATTACAATCTACAATTAATGCATTCAGAGAAGTATTAAATGCTGCAGATAAAGGAAATGTTACTCCAAATGATAAAATATATATATTATCAAGTGTTGTACAATTGATGAAAAAATCACATGATACAAATAATGGTAATATAGATAATTACAAAAATAATTATGAACAATTAATTGAATTAAAAAACAAAAGAAGAGGTAGTTATAATGAAATGTTTGGATTTAATACTGATGATTTATCTAAATCTTATGATGAAAAATTAAGAGAAGCAGGTAAAAAAGGTACAATTGGTGAAACTACTTATAGAGGATTATCATTTGATGCTGCTGCTAGTAAACAAGTATGAACTCATAGAGAAACAAAAAAATGAGTAGATGTATTTTTATCAAATATACAAATTTTGACTGATTGAAATCAACCAATTTTAGTACCTATTATAGATAAAGCAAAAATTGAAGCATTTGTAAATACATTAAGTACATTAAATAATATTAATCCTGTTATTAAACAAGAATTAATAGATGGTATCAAATCATGAGATGTAGTACTTAACTATTTCAATGATCCAGATGGATTTGATGATAGAATACTTCCATATAGTAAAGGTGGTAGAGAAATAGTAAATACAGAGTCAAGAGAATGAATTTCTGTATTAGAACCTTCATATGATACTGATAGATATGGTTTAGCTTTTGGTATGGATACAAAATCTAATAAACCAACTACACCTGATAAACCAAAAGATGATTGATTAAGTTCTACTCCAGGTGGTGAAGATGGTGGTACAACAGGTACAAACGGAGGTACTACAACAGGAGGTAATACTGGTTGATCTACTACATGAGGTGGATTTGGATCTTAGTATATAATATAAAAAAAATGAAATTTAATTTAATACTTATACTAGTAGCTATTTTTACACTTACATGATGTTTTTGATGAGATAAAAAAGCTAAAGTTGACAATATAGAAAATCAAGTTATAGTATGAGCCGAAAAAGTAGATGAGTTATGAATATGAAAATCATGAGACTCTTGAATTATAGAAGTAAAAAATTGATTTAGTAATTAAGCAATTAAAAATGAGAAAATTAATATTATTATGCATCATCGCAGGATTAATCATAACTGATAGTTATGGTTATTCTTGTGACCAAACTTTTCAATGAAAGTTGAGGTATTGACATCAATACACTTTTTATGATGATTTCCAAAATAATTGAACAACAGCTAAATGAATAAATTCTATAGATGTAAATTATACTGAACAATATGATTATAATTGATCTAGTGATTTTCCAAAATTTTCATGGACTAGCTGGTTTGTATGAAAAAAATATATTTTAGAACCAGGAGATGCTGGTAGGGTATTACAAGCTGATACTATGTATCCAGTTAATTATCATCCTCCTGTAAGATCAAAAGATAATTTAGTAATACAATATAGTGCTAAATATTATGAGAGAAATGGTAGTGTGTGGAATATGAGTAATTTAAAAACACATAATGAGTGTATTTATTATGAAATTACTTGGTGTTGAGATGGTATTTTAGATACAGACCAATGAGAAACTTGTGATCCAACTGATCCAAATAAAACAGGATGGTGATCAGGATGATGTAACGCTACTTGTCAGCCTATTACTACTCCTGTATGTAATGCTTGAGTAACAGGTACACAAACTAGTCCTATTATACCTACTACTCCAAATCTATGTTCTACTGCTTGAGAAACAGTTACAAATTTCTCTTCTAGTACAACATGAACTACTACAAACTATGTATGGAGCTGTACAAATGGTACAACAGTATTTTCAGGATGAAATTGTAATGCTAGTTATACACCACCAGTTCACACTTGTGTTGCATGAGTAACTGGTAGTCAATCAGCAGCTATTACTGCTGCTACTCCAAATCTATGTTCTACTGTATGAGAAACTGCTACATGATTTACATCTTCTGTATCAGGAAGAACTACAAATTATGCATGGAGTTGTACAACCGGTACAAATACTTATTCAGGATGAAATTGTAGTGCTAGTTATACTACATCAGGTTGAGGAGGATGATCTTGTCAAAACTGACCAACAGTATGAGTACGTACTTCTCCTGTAACAGCTGCTACTCCTGGATTATGTACTTGAACATTAGCAGTTTGAAATTTCGTAGCTACTCCAAATGGTAATACTACTAACTATACTTGGACATGTGATTGAGTTGCATGAGTAACTTGTACTGCTAGTTATACATCTGGATGAGGTGGTGGTTGAAGTAGTTGTTATTATTGACCAACTCACTGAGTACAAACTTCGCCTATATCTGCATCTACTGCATGATTATGTCAAACATGATATGCTATGACAAATTTCAAAACTACAGTTTCATGAACTACTAATAATTATTCATGGGATTGTGGATGATTAAGTGGATGAATGTGTAATGCGAGTTATACACCATCTTGAGGTGGAGGTTGAGGTGGATGATCAAGTGGATGAGGATGAACATATTGTTGAGATGGTAGGGTGCAAAGACCAAATAGTCATTTATTTAATGAAGAATGTGATTTCGGTTCATCTTCTGATTGGGGCTTCTGTAATAGAGATTGTACTTATAAGGATAATACTGTACCTTGACATTGTCAAGATAATTGAATATGTGAAATAACTATTCCAAATGGTTGAGCTATGTTTTTCTGACCAAAAGATAATGTAATTATCTGAGCAGGTATGAATCCATATGAAGCACATTCATTATGAAGACCATACATAAAAAATGAATCTGATTATGATTTGTATTTCGATGAACTATGTGTTGTTAAAACTTCTTGAACAACATTAAATGGTACTACACAATGTATTCCAGCATGAATAATTAAGAGAAAATGAGAAGCATGATCTACTAAATATTTTCCTTCTACACCAGATTTCGAATGAAAGACTATTACATCTTGAAATTATTGAGATAATATAATAGTAACTACAATTAAACATAAAGAAAAATTGTATAATACTGCATATTTCGTAGCTCCATTAAAAGTAAGAGTTGCACAATCAAGTGTTGCTACTACATGAGGTGGTACAAGTTATGTATCAAATACTTCTACAGTATGAAATATCACAAAAATTGCAGATAACTGAGTATTAAATGCAACAAAAAATCAAAACTTTGTTTGAGTATGAGTATCAAAATGAGATATTTCTAGTTATTCAAATAAAATAAAAGATGCATTATCAGTAGATAAAATAGATAAAGAATGAAAAAATTATACTAAAAATATTAATAAATTAGCAAATACTAGTTCTGAAACAGTTGCTGATACTTCTAATTTATCAGATTTTGAAAGCTATAATGGTATTACAAATGTATACATACTAAAAAATAAAAATTTCTTGGTATGAGCAAATACATTTAATAATATTTCATGATCTAGAACTTATATTATAGAAAATTGAAATCTAGTTATAAATTCAAATATAGATGTTACTGATAATATTGCATTCGTAGTAAAATGATGAAATATACAAGTAAATAGAAATGTTACATTGATTGATGGAACATATATAAGTATAGTAAAAGATTCACAAGGTTGAAAAATTGAATGAATCGGATGAACTACTACAAATATATTAAATGTTACTGGTTCTTTATATTGAAATATCAATGATTTGATAAACAAAAGAACGTATGTAAAACAAAATTCTAACAATCAAGTAGATGTATGAACAATAGTAAGTTTTGGTTCTAGTTTATTCAGAAAACCAGCACCACTTATATCTACATTTATTAGTGAATATTTACAAGCTGATAAAGTTTCTAAATAAAAATAAAAAAATTGTACAACTATAGTTGTACAATTTTTTATTTGAGAGTTATTAAAATACTCAGGGAATAAATCTATGTTTTACTTCTTTTTTATATTTTATATAGTCTTCATCTAGACTTAAATGTCTTTCTTCTGTTATTGCTCTCATGAAATATATGAATGACCAGACAATCAGAGAAAATAGCACTATAAAGAAATCTTTGTATTGTCATGATACTATATTTCAGAATAATAATGGAAATCATCATATCCACCATGCAATATTTTTCGAGAAATATGCAGGGTGTCTAACATATTTGTAGGGTCATTTTTTTACTATTCATCTATTTGTTAGATTACTAGCTTTTAGTCATAATGACAAAGATGCCCAAGAATAAATTCACATAGAAATAAGTATCATAGTATTTAATGCTATATGTATATAGTCATTAGCAAACTTTGGAAACTCTGTAGAATACCATCAAATAATACTAGTCGTATGTGTATTAAATGGAGGGTAACATACTAGTACTACAAACCATCATAGAAATGTAGGTTCTACACTTTTTATTTTGTTATTCAAGCTTGGTATCTCTATCAAGTATCATATAGTGAAAAATATTAAATCTACAAAAAGTATTATAGACATTACTCCCCGGAATAAGTGTTTTTGAAAATATAAGTAAAAACTATAATTCAAAATAGACAGATCATTGTATCCTAGATGCATATTATTGCTCATAGTAAATACTTGTCATGTGAACCATACTATCATAAGTGGTGCAAAAAATAACTTAACACTCCATGCTAATATAGACACTTTGTCTTCATTTTGCATTTTATGTTTTATATTTGTTATCTTTTTGTATAAGTAGTGTAATACAATTCTCGCTTTTGATTTATCTGTAAATATGTAATAAAAGGGGATTAATCATAGTATATAAGCTATTATTATTCATTTATAAATTGTTAAAGTATTTATACTAAAATTGGTGAAATTAAAAGAGAAATCTTTTATTAAAAAACCATGATAAAATTTATTATTGTAAAAAAATACATAAGCCAAAATCAAAAATAGGATTGTAGATAGATAATTCTTTAGGAAATTTTTCATATTAAAATATTTAGTTTTATTAGTTTGATATTATTCATATTTATTGATTTGTAAATTTTTACATTGATTAATTGGCTTTTTTGCGTATATTCTACTAAATCTTATTTGATAAATAATATTAGTATATGAAAATTACGATATTTTGATTAGCATGAAGCTGAAAATCTACAGTATGAAAATTATTAACACAAAACTTGAATTATAAGTTTATGTCTAGCTGAAATATAATGAGAGATTGGGCGCAAGAGTTATGATTGAGTATCTATGAATTTGAAGATAAAATAGCTAAAGAAGATGATAATTTTGATTTAAATTTAGACAACAAAGTCAGAGAATTCTGAGTACATAATGATAACTTCATATTTGAAAGTAGATTAGCTCGGTATTTCATACCAGATTCTTTTAAAATATTTATGAAATGTGAAAACGGGGAAAGATATAAAAGAATACAAAACAGGGAACAAATAACTATGGATGAAGTATTATCAAAAACAAAAAAGAGAGAAGATGAACTAGTAGAAAGATATTCAAAAATCTATCCAAGTATTACTTTTCCACCTTTAGAAGAAGAGTTTGATTTAGTAGTAGATGTTACAAATATATCTCCAGAAGAAATAGTAGAAATAATCATGAGTAAAATCTTGGTAAACTATATGTATTAATTGGTCATAACTAAAATAATATTATATAAAAAAACTTTTACATTTACTAGTGTAATAAAAGTAAGAGATTGTAAAAGTTTTTGTTATAATTTATTTTAGTTATTTAAATATCAAATAAATAAAAATGAAAATTCATATTATTACAATATTTCCTGAAAGTTTTGAGTCATATCTTTCTAGCTCTATTTTGTGAAGAGCATTAGAAAAGTGACTTTTTCAGTGTGAGTTGTACAAATTGAATGATTTTTCAGATGACAATTTCAAGAGAGTTGATTCTAAAGCTTATGGTATGCATGGACAAGTTATTTCTCCTGAGCCATTAGCTAAAGCTATAGATTTCATCTTTGACAAAGTTGGACACAAAATACCTGTTATATATATGACTCCTAGCTGAGAATTGTTAAATCAAAAAAAAGTAGAAGAATATTATAGTAAATTGGACGGAGAGTTCATAATCATATGTGGACATTATGAATGAATTGATCAGAGGATTATAGACTTGTATGTAGACTATAGTATAAGTATTTGAGAATATGTTTTGACTAGCTGAGAATTGTCTGCTTGTGTATTTATAGATTGACTTGTTAGACATATACCATGAGTATTATGAAATACACAATCTCTAGAAGAAGATAGTTTCTGAGAATTATTAGATAGAAAAAAAGAGTATCCAGTATACACTCGTCCAGAAATATTTATGTGACAGCAAGTACCACCGGTATTATTATCAGGGAATCATAAACAAATAGAAAACTGGAAAAAAGAAAACCTAAGATAAATTTATCTTAGGTTTTTTTGAATAATATTTTTCATAACTCACCCTTGTCCACAGGATACACCTTCGGATAAATTCCCTCTCTTACTTAAGAGAGGGAGGCTCATTAAATTGTAGCCCCTTTCTCTTAAGTAAGAGAAAGGATTCAGGATAGAGTTATTAAACATTACGAAGTTTTTCAATATTTATATTATATTTCAAAAAATGTATCAATTATTTTTCTGTATCTTATTCTTTGTTTCAATTCTTCGTAGTATTTACTATTTGGCATGTATAATTCTTTTAATCTAGATAATACATCACTAGAACCAAATCTAGCTAATATATTTTCTATTTCTTTATTCATTTCTTCTTCAGTTATTTCAACAGTCTCAAGTTCATCCAATTTATGTAAAACTAATTCTCATTGTAATCTTTTTTCTGCTATAGGTTTTACATTGTTTTCTTTATAAGTATCTTCATCCATTTTCAAACTTTCTAAATAATCAGCTATTTTTAGACCATCTTTAGTGATGTTTTCTTTTATTTCGTTGAATACTTTTTCAGTTTGATTTTTTAATAAACTAGTTCCAATTTCTAATTTAGTTATTTTCATTAATTCTTCCATCAATCTAGTTTCTTCATCTATTCTAGCATTTGATTCTTTAGTGTCTCTTAGTTCTTCTTTTATTAATTCTTTGAATCCTTCTAAATCAAGTTTTTTACCTCTTAATTGTTCTATAAATTCTGGAGTAAATTCAGGTTTAACTGCTTTTTCTATACTTACTACTTCTACTTTGAAAGTAGTTTTTTTATTAGCGAAATCTTGATTATGATAATCAGCAGGGAAATCAACAGGTAATTCTAACATTTCTCCTGTTTTTGCTCATACTATTTTTTCTTCAAATCCTGGAACTAATATATTCATACCAAGTACTAGTGGGTATTTATCCATAGTAGTATTCTCTAACAATTTACCGTCTTCAAAACCTTGAGTATTAATAATTGTTTTATCTCATAGTTTTGCTTTATATTCTGGATCAGTTACTACTTCATATGATGTAAATCTAGTTTGAATATTATCCATTGCTGTTTTCACTTCTTCATCAGTAATAGTTACTTCTTGTTTTTTTAATTTTATTTCTTTATATTTTGAATCTATTTCTACAGTAGGTAATACTTCGATATGAATTTTTATTTTTAATGGTGATTCAGAAATAATTTCTTTTATTTCTCATTGAGCAACTGGAATAATATTTTCCGTTCTTAAAGCATCTCTATAAATACCATCTATAGCGAAATCGATAGTCAATCTATTTACATATTCATCTCCGAATTTTCTCACTAGTACAGCTTCTGGTATCTTTGTTCATTTTCTAAAACCTTTAATATCAGCATTTTTTTCTAAGTGGTTTAATGCTTGTTTTTTATATTTAGCAACATTTTGTGTTTCTTCTTCTACTACCAATTCTACAACAGAATTTGCTAGTAAGTTTTTTTCTATTTTCATATTAACTTATTAATTATTATATAAATAAACGAGAGGGATTATATAAATAAATGATTAAATAGCAAATTTTTAAAATTCAAATTAAATTTTTTAATTCTTATTATTTAAATATAATCGTATTATTATATTTAAATACGAAATATCTATGAAACTACAAAAACACATAAAAGAAATAGTTATAACACTATCAGTGATATCAATTACAGCATGAGCATATGCAACACTATCAAATGTGAGTACAGGGGATGGACTTACAGCAACTCTATGGAATAATATGGTTGCAGATGTGAATAATAATACTGATAAGTTAAATTGAGTATATAATTCATCTGGAAGTATAGGTATTGGTACTTCAAATCCATGATGAAAATTACATGTAAATTGAATGATGATGTCAGAGAATTCTAGTGCTCCAGCAGATAAAAAGAAATGGAATTTAGGAACAGGTTCAGATGGAACATTTTATTTACAAGGAATAAATGATTCTTGAGCATGATGATGAAATGCAGTTTATTTTACTCGTGGAACATGACCTCAGATTTCTCAAACTCAATTTCTTAATTCATGAAATCCTTTCATGGTTATAGATCATTATTCTACTAATGTATGAATATGAAAAACTACACCTGAACAAAAACTACATGTTTATTGAGCTATTCGTATGGAAAATTCTGTTAGAAAGTGGGATATTGTAGCTGATAATTCACCTGATTCGTTTCAAATAAGAAATATAACATCATGAACATATCCATTATATATTTTAGCTAATGGAAATGTATGAATATCACATTCTAATCCTAGTCAACTATTTCATGTAAATGGTACAGCTCTAGCAGCTGCTTGGAATACTAGTTCAGATATAAGAAAAAAAGAAAATATAAAATCTATAATTAATCCATTAGAAAAGATAAAAAAACTGAGATGAGTAACATTTAATTGGAAAGATAGTAAAAAAGAGGATACATGAGTAATAGCACAAGATGTAGAAAAAGTATTTCCAGAATTTGTAGCTACTTGAACAGATGGCTATAAATCAGTAGATTACGGTAAACTTGTTGCTCCTTTAATAGAATCAGTGAAGGAATTAAAAAAAGAAAATGATGAATTAAAAAAGAGGATTGAAGCATTGGAAAATAAATAAAAACAAGAAACTTGATAATTTTATCAAGTTTCTTGTTTTTATGCTACAAAAAGCTCCTATATTTGACAGGAAAATAAATATATATTAAAATTATTAGTATATATTTATTAAATAAAAATTATGGAAAGCCAAAATCTAAATGAGTCTCAAGATTCACTTCCTTCTATGGATGATATACTTACATCGCTGAAAGAAAATGCTTCAGATGTGTGAGAATATTTAAGTACTAAAACACAAGAAGTATCAAAAATGTCTTTTAGAGAAATCTGAAAATCAGCAGTAGATAAAGTAATAGATGCTCATCAAGTAGCTGTAGATGCTACATCAAGATGATTTCAAAACGCTGATAATAATATTACCTGAGCTGTAAATGCAGTTAAAGAAGTATGATCTGATATAGTTGATGGATGAAAATTAGCAGTAGATGCAACAGTAGGTGCAGCAACATATGTAGCAGAGTGAGCTAAAAATACTTATGATGCACAAGTAGCTGATACAGCTGATTTTTATGAATGAGTAGATCAAACTTATACAGCAGCTAAAGATTGAGTATCTAGTATGTATGCTAGCGCAAAACAGTGAGTGTGAGAAGCATATGATGTAGTAGATTGAACTACAGAAGTAATATTGGATAAATCACCATCAGATGTTGGAAATGATATTGCAAATGCAGCTAGTTATGTAGCAGATTTGACACCTAGAGATGTATGAAATGCTGTTGCAGATGCAGCTGGTTATGTAGCTGATTGAGTATTATGAGAAGAAGCAGTTGCTGCTGAAGCACCAGTAGCAGAAGCTCAAACTTGACCAGATAAAGCAGATTTCAAAAATAATGTAGACAAAATAAATAGTTTTATATGAGATGTAAAAGCTCCTACATGATATGATGTAAAAGTAACTGATTGAGTAGTATGAGTATTTAAATGAAATGAGAGAATTAGATTTTTCACTCCTGATAAAGCAGAAAATGCTAATTTATTAGATAAAGCTGCAGTTCAAAACTGGGTAAATTCTTCAGTACAAAACTTCGAAAAAAGATATTATAATAAAAAATAAACTATGGATATTTTAAAACAAAATGAAAAACTAATAGAACAATTTTCTAGCTATACTTTTGAAAAGAAAAAAAGTGAATTATTATTCATGCTAAGGGAATTGTATTGAACATCAGACGAAATAAACAAACTATGAGAACTTGTTTATGGAGTAAATGATGAGAGAAATGGACATGTATTAGTAAAAGTATATTCATTATTATTAGAAGCATTAGCATATGCAAAAGACAAAAAGAGTACTAATGCTGTACAAAAACTAAATGTCATAAATGATGTTTTAATGCAAATGAAAGATGAAGAAAACAACGAAAAAATATTAGAAGAAAGTGAATTAGATAATTTACTTAACAAAATAGATAATATTTAGATATTTCATATTTTCAACAAAATGCTTTGTTTTCTGTGATTATTCTATTTAAACAAAAAAACTTGCGATATAATCGCAAGTTTTTTATATATCTAATTCTCAATATGTTCACATTTTGTAGTCGTAGTTTTGTATATCAGTATTGTAATAATATATTATTCAATAATCCTTGTATTGTTGGAAATCAACAGGTAGGAAGTCTAAATATTTTTCATCATATAATACTTTTGCACTTAGACTATGTTTTGCTTTGTCTTTGAAGTATTTAGCTTCTGCTCTTTCTACATATTCTAGATTTAGTTCACGAATAGCTTTATTTACATAGTTTTCACATTTAGTATCTGATAATACTTCTTGTTCTTTTTCTGGTTTGAATTCTCCAAATATTTTCACTCTACTATTAGCTATATTTTGTATCACAGCTCAATTTAGTTCTACTCATTTTTTCATAAATATTTCAGCTCATGCTTGTTCTAGATTGCTAGCATATTGTAGACATTCTTTGTCATCAGTTTGGATAAATTTAGCAATATTCAAAAACATAAAATATGATTTTTCTCTATTTCATCATTTTCATGACATTATTGCTGCCATTATTTTAGCTCAAGCTGGTGAATCATCTACTGCACTTGCTACTTTGTAATATGTAGCTGCAGACTCTGGATCATGTTTGTAATAATAATATATGTATGCTAAATAATTTGGTATATTATAGTCACGACAAGGGTTTTTGTATTTTTCTTCTGTCCATATTTTTTGTAAATTTTCTTCGTTTTTAATCAGTTCTATTTTGTTTGGGTCACAAAAATTTTTGATTCATTTCATTCATAATGTCACTGATTGATTTATGTTTTTTTCTTGTTCTTCTTTAGGTAGATTTTCGTATCTTTCATTATAACTCGGTAATAATAATTGACCTATTATATATGGATGATCGAAATAAGGATTTAGTTCAGTAATCAAATCTAGCATCACAAACAAGTATTTTTTATATTCTGATCACAATGCATTTCATCAAATATATTGTATAGCTTCCAACCGATATATATCTGATTTCAGATTTTTATATCATAGTGAACTATTTAATGCTGCTTCTTTTGTAGGTAAATTTTCTGGGTGTTCTACGAAACTTCTTTTTATTTGTATATGTTTATTATAATTCAGGCCATTTATGATATAAAATCATACCAAAGCTATTGTTAATAATAATGTTGTTATCACTCTTTTTGTAATCTTTTTCATTTTTCAGGGTTAAATATAATTTATAAATTTTTTATATATCATCTCAATCTATATCTATACTAAGTCTTCTTTCTTGAAAACAGATATTTAATCTTCTTTCTTTTCATTCTCAAGCACTTTTTGTATAGATCATTGGATCTTTTAATTCTGAAATAAATCAGTGAATTTTTTTTCTGTCATATGCAGAATAAAATGGTAGACGGAAATCTTTTTTTGAGCTTTTTACATATGAAATTTTGCTTTTAATAAAGTCAAAAAGTCTATCATCTCTCGATTTTATATAGTCATTTATTTCCATATGAAGTTTGATTTTATCTCATACTTTTGTGGAAATCATAAGTCTAAGAATACTCTGTATATTATCTAGATTTTTACCATTTTGTCAGATTAATATACCAGATTCATTACTATTAATTATAATATTATATATATTTGAATTTTCCTCATTTGTAACTTCAAGAGATTCTATATTAATACTTAATTTATTAAAAAATTCCTCTG
This sequence comes from Candidatus Altimarinota bacterium, assembly GCA_943356435.1. GTDB lineage: Bacteria > Patescibacteriota > Gracilibacteria > BD1-5 > UBA6164 > UBA6164. The sequence goes on along the minus strand of CALREY010000002.1, from coordinate 66,714 downwards.
TTAATGATTTTATTTCATTTATCATATATTTCTACTTAATTTTAAATTACCTAGAGATTAATAAAAAAACCTGTTTTTACAAGTTTTTGTATAATTTTTTGACTTTTTTAAAAAATTACTTATTCTACTATCCAAATATTTTCTTTATTTATTCAGTAATTTTAATAATGGCAGACAAAAATATAGTAGACGATTATTATTCTCAAATTAATTCTTCAGAAAAGGATTGAAACAAGGATAATTCTCAAAAAAAACCAGTAGTAGTTCAAAAGAAAAAGATAATTATAAAAAAACCAACAGTAGTTCAAAAAAATGATTGAGCTATTTCTTGAGCGGATAAAAAACCAAACGAACAAAAAAAAGAAGAGGTAAAAGTGAAACTAAGAAAAAAGTGAATAGTACAAAAAATAGAAGTAGTAAAGAGGGCAGAACAACCAAAAAGAGATGATACACCTAAAAAAACAATTGTTATAAAAAGAGCTGATATGGATAGTACTCAAAGATCAACTCATAATAAACCAAACTCAAATACTGGTAATAACAAATTTACTATAAATAAAGACAATAAAACAAATACTTCTTCTAGTAATACTCAAAACAATAAAGACGCACATAAAAAATTCCCAGTTACTAATACAAGTCACTCAAATCATAGCAATAATAAAAAAGGTCATAAATGATCTGATTTTGATAATGATTCAGAATGAAAAAAATCAAAATTATTCTTTTGAGATAAAAAGACTAGAGGTAGATTGAAATATGATGAAGATAAAGAAGTAACATTTACTAGATCAAATAAAGTAAATAAAAAACTAGAAAAAAATATAGAAGATATCAAACAAAACTTAGTAGAAAAAAAATGAGAAACTGTAGTAGTTCATGAAGTATTATCACTAAAAGAATTATCAGAAAAAATCTGAGTAGTATTACCTAGACTTATGGCAGAATTCATGAAAAACTGAATGATGGTAAATATTAACTCAAAAATAGATTTTGATTCAGCTTCTATAGTTGCTGAAGTATTTGATATTAAACTAGAGAGAGATATATCAGCATGAGCATCAGTAGAAGATGTATTATCATGAAATATAGCTGATTTACTTAGAGAAGATGATCAATCAAAATTGACTCCTAGAACTCCAGTTGTTTCTATCATGGGTCACGTAGATCATGGTAAAACTTCATTATTAGACTACATCAGAAAAGCAAAAGTTGCATCTGGAGAAGCTGGTTGAATCACTCAAAGTATATGAGCATACCAAGTAGAACTAGATAATGGTACTATCACATTTTTGGATACTCCTGGACATGAAGCTTTTACTGTCATGAGAGCAAGATGAGCTAAATCTACAGATATCGCAGTATTATTAGTAGCTGCAGATGAATGAGTAAAACCACAAACAATAGAATCAATAAACCATGCAAAAGAAGCAGGAATACCTATCATAGTTGCTATCAACAAGATGGATAAAGAATGAGCTAATCCAGAGCATGTAAAAGGTCAATTAGTAGAAAATGGATTAACACCAGAAGATTGGGGAGGTGATACTCCTATGGTGCCTATTTCAGCACATTCAGGTTTCTGAATAGATGATTTATTAGAAATCATATTATTAGTAGCTGAAATGCAAGAATTGAAAGCAAATCCAGACAGAGCATGAATAGCTACTGTTATAGAATCACATCTAGATCACAAATTGTGACCTGTTGCTACTGTACTAGTAAATACTTGAACAGTAAAAATGGGGGACAATATAGTATGTCAAGATACTTATGGTAAAATCAAAGTATTAAAAGACTATACAAACCATACTGTGAAATACGCTGTACCATGAGAACCAGTACTTATTGTATGATTGGATAAAGTAGTAGATTGAGGTGATATATTACAAGTAGTAAATAGTGTAGAATTGGCTAAACAAAAAGCAGAAGAATATAGAGCTATATTACATAGACAAAAAATAGTAGGTACTACATGATTAGCACTACTTATGTCAAAAATAAAAGCAGGTAGTCTAAAACAATTAAAAATAATATTAAAAGCTGATACAAATGGTTCTCTAGAAGCTATCAAATGATCACTTTTGAAATTATCTACTCCAGAAACAACAGTACAAATAATTCATGCATGAGTAGGGTCTATCACTGAGACAGATATACTTATGTGAAAATGAAGTGAAGCTATTCTAGTATGATTTAATGTAGAGGTATTACCAACTGCTAAATCTACTCTAGAAACAGCATGAGTAGAATATATATCTAGTGATATTATCTATCATATCACTGAAAAAATAGAGAGAATTATTACATGAATGCTTGATCCAAAAGAGGTAGAAATAGCTCTATGTAAAGCAAAAGTATGATGAATATTCTTTACTGCTAAATGATTTATGATTCTTGGTCTAAAAGTACCACCAGAAAGCAAAATAGAAAATAAAACATTAGTAAGAATAATCAGAAAGAAAAAAATGATTTGAAACTGAAAAATCGATTCATTAAAAGCTTGAACAATAGAAGTAAAAGAATTAGAAGGACCAGTAGAATGTTGAATAAAATTGAATACAAATGTTGTAGTAGAGATGTGAGATGATTTAGAGATTTACAAAATAGAAATACAAAAATAGGAAAAGTTAAAGATGTAATGTCTTTAACTTTTTATTTTTAAATAATCCATCCTTGTCCACAGACCACCCCCTAACCCCCTCCTTAGTAAGGAGGGGGGGATTAGAAAAATATTTTTAAATAAATTTGCTAAATATTAATATAAATGATATTATATAATATAAATATATATATTTAATATTTAATAAAATATTATGGCTTTAGTAGACTGAATCAAACTACTTGCTGACTTATCAGAATCAGAAAAAAATAATCTGTCTTTATTCTGTCAAGAAAAACATTTAAAAGCTTGAGAGGTTTTGTTTTTTGAACAAGATGAGGCTTCAGCTATGTATCTATTAAAAGAATGAAAAATAGAGATTTCTAGAATGCATAATGGAGAAAAAATACTACTCTGAGAAGTGCAAGCAGAAGAGATATTGTGAGAGATGGCATTATTTTGAGATGCAAACAAGAGAATGGCTACTGCAACAGCAATAGAAGACTGTGTATTAGTAGTAGTATTATGATTTTCTATCAAAGAATTGACACAAAAACATCCTGACTTGATGGATAAAATTAAATTGATAATAAATGATAGGAGTATAGTAAATAAACAAAAATTGAATTAAAAAAAATGAATGTAAATTCATTTTTTTTTGCCCAAAATACGAGCAATAATTTTGCTCCCTTACTTTTGAGACCAAAAGTAAGACAAAAGTCTTAGGGGGGATGAGTTCCAGCTGTCGAAGTAAAGATATTTCAATAAGTACTCACCTCAATCATCCCCCCCTAAAACCCCCATCATTTCTAAAAGAGATAAATTGTTCAAGTTTTATCTACAAAACCAAAACAAAGGGCTGAAGCCCTCTGTTGACAAAATATAATTTCGATATTTCATCAGAATACTTTAGCTTTTTTATTATTTATTTAAAAATATAAATAATAACATTGACTTTTTAACAAATTATTTACATATAATATATTATAAATATTGATTATATGTATAGTTTACATATAAATATATAACAGTTATTTTCTAACTGTTTTGTATGTGAATATTTTGACTACATTACTCGAGTTTTGGATTATCTAGAGCTAAACAAATTAAGTAAATTTTTACTTAATTTGTTTAGCTCTTTTTTTAAAATAACTATATTTCTTTATTTTTTCAGTTTTTGTCTTTATTTATTATGTTATAAAGATATAGCTTAAATAGAATTTTGACTTGAAATAAGTGGGTTACAAACAATATGAAAATCATGGTGAGCCCTAATTGCATACTGGACATGATACATAACAGATGATAAATATCTAACAGCAGTAGCAAAAGCACAATTAAATAATGATTTAGTAGCTGTATGACAAGAGTTAAATATATTGGGAAAGATAAAGAAGTTTGGTAGGTTTACAAGTAGGTTAAAAAATTATTCTAATGATTTTGTAATCTTATATAAAAAAATTCAGTCAGATGCTGAAAAACTATGAATAATATTATCAGATCATGCAGCTAGAAATACAATATGAAGAATAGATTTTAATTCGCTTATAGATATTTATAAAAATTGAAAAAAATATTGGAATCCTAGAGATAGTCAATATATAATTTTAAAAGACAGTAAATATTTAGCTTTGGATCCTAATTGAAGTTGAAAAATAGTAACAGTTGTTACTGATCCAACCAAAACATTTTTGGATCAATTAATTATTAAATAAAAAATTATGACATTTTTACTTATTTGAAATAAAAATGAAAGAAAAGATTTGTTATTAAAAATTATAGAAATATATCTTAATGATAAAATTTTATCAATAGATGAATTACATTATATATTAGAACTTATAATCCATGATATAATAAAAATAGATAAAAGTCTATTTAATGAGGATTTTTATATTCTTTGTGAAAAATTTAAAGATGATTTTCTAGATAAATATAATGATTTAGATGAATTTCAAATAGATATATACTCATCTAATTATGTATTAAAAGATGAATTTCATAAATCAATAATTGAATTTTATAATCAGATAATAAATGGTGAATAATATGAGAATCAGATAAAAATATAGCCTCAAAGATTTTAAATGATTTAACCAATGCATTAAATGGAAACTAATAAATATAATATACCTACTCTAGAGGAGCTAATTATTCAATCAAAACAAGATGGATTTTATAAATGAGAATATGATGAAGGTCAGGAAGTAAGATTATTACAAGTAATTAACATTTTAAATTATTGTCCTGATTTTAAAGAATATTTGGAGTTAAATAATTTACAAGAAAACTACCCATGGACATATTTCATATTTTGAATGATTCCTAGTTATGTTAATGATTGTTATATTAAGGATAAAATTGATGAAATTGAAACAATACTTATTTTTTTAAATGATATGTCAAAATTAATTAATTCTGATATTATAGATTTATTATTAGCATGATGTTTAGAAGTATTTGATAATTACAAAAAAATACTTCCAGATATTGTTAAAATGATGCCAAAAAATTTAAAAGAATTATTTTTGAAATATTATTCAGATTATTTAACCTAACTATTAATCATAAAAATAATGGAAAAATTAAACAAAATATTCATTGCTATAATTCTGACTTACTCTTTACTGATATGAATTATTAAATCAAATATTATTGTAAATAATTTTTGAGATGGATTATACTCTAAATGATATGTAATTGCTTATTTTTTAACTTTTTCAGTATTAAAATTCTTTATTCACTATTGAATATATAGATTAATAAAATGAAAAGAAAATAGAAAGAATAGGATGATAGTTGCTTTTACTATATCAACACTTATTTTTTTGATAGTAAGTTTTAATTAGTAAAATAATTATCAAATAAATAGATTTTACCTTATTAATAAATATAAATATGACACAAGAAAATCCACAAGATTCTAAAAAAGAAAATTTTTCAAAAGTAATTCCACTATGGAAATTTATCTTACTTTCAGTTATTACATTTGGAATATATGAACTAGTTTGGTTTTATAGAAACTGGAAAATTTTAAAAAATGAACAAAATTTAAAAATTACTCCTTTATTACGTACTATATTTTCTACTATTTTTGCATGAAGTTTTGCTTCATATCTAAAAAAATTCTTAAATGAAAAAAATATCGCATTCAATTATTCTCCAATCTTAATATGAGCTAGTTATTTTGTTTTTAGAATTCTATGGAAATTACCTGATCCATATTCATTGTTATCATATTTAACTTTTATCTCTATGATACCACTAGTAAAATCAATGAATACATATTGGATTAGCCAAGAACAAAATTTATCACCTAAAAAATTCTCTTGGTGGCAAATAATACTGATTATTATTTGAATTATTATGTTTATGTTAATTGTATTTGCTTCTTTTTTACCAGAATAAAAAAAATAACAATTAATTTGCAATAAAAGGGAAGTAAAAAAATAAATAAAGAATTATATTAAAAATATTATATATTTATTTACAATATTATATCTACAATAGTCAATCAACTTATTAAAAAGAAGACTAAGCAAAAAACTTTGAAAAAAGATTTGCATTTAGTCTTTTTTTATATATAATCTCGGCACTTCATAATTTTAATCGACTTTATTTATGTCAAATAAACAAGATAAAATAGAGGTAGAGTGAACTATTACTAAGGCTCTACCTGGACTGGTTTTTGATATTCAATTACCAGAAGAGTTTTGATGATGAATTATCCAAGGATACTTGAGTTGAAAGATGAGAAATAACTTTATAAAACTAATCGAATGAGACAAAGTTTTGGTAGAATTATCACCATATGATTTAACTAAGTGAAGGATAGTCTTCAGGCAAAAATAAGATGCTTACATTCTGTATAGAGTGTTTTAATTTAATTAATTTATTAATTACTTATGAAAGTAAGAGCTTCTGTAAAACCTATATGTGATAAATGTAAGGTTATAAAAAGAAAAGGTGTTGTTAGGGTTATATGTGAAACAGCAAAACATAAACAAAAACAAGGTTAATGAAATGAATAATGAATAATGAATAGTGAGTAATTTATTGAAAATAAATCATTATTGTTAAACATTAATAATTAATTATTATTTATAAATATTAATTTTATATTATGGCAAGAATTGCTTGAGTTAATTTACCAAATGGGAAACATGCAGAAATTGCATTAACTTATATATATGGTATAGGTAGAGTTGTTGCTAATGAAATTTTAGCAAAAGTGTGAATAGATAAAACAACAAAAATAGAAACTATTTCTGAAGTTGATTTGGATAAAATCAGAGATGAAATAAAAGAAAGTTATGTTGTAGAATGAGATCTTAGAAGATTAATTGCTGGTAATATTAAAAGATTACAAGAAATTAATTGTTATAGAGGTCAAAGACATAGAAAGAGACTTCCTGTTAGAGGACAAAGTACTAAGACTAATGCTAAGACTAGAAAAGGTAAGTCTGTAGCAGTAGCTGGTAAAAAGAAATAATAGAAACTTCATCTAATTCGCCCCTTGATTAAGGGGAGATGTCCGAAAGGACAGAGGGGTTTTACTACTTTATAAAAATATTTATTTTAAATTATGGCAAAAGCGACTGTAAAGAAAAGTAAAAAAACTAGACAAATTATACCACACGGACAAGCTCATATATTAGCATCATTTAATAATACTATTGTTAGTATTACTGATGAAAAAGGTAATGTATTAACTTGGGCTACAGGTTGATCTGCTGGGTTTAAAGGTGCAAGAGAAGCTACTCCATATGCTGCTCAAGTAACAGCTGAACAAGCTATTGAAAGAGCTAAAACACTTCATTCTATTGAAACGGTAGATGTTTATGTAAAATGAATTGGTATTGGTAGAGAACAAGCAATTAGAGGTATAATATCAGCTGGTGTTGAATTAAAAGCAATCTATGATATTACTCCTATTCCACACAATGGGTGTAGAAAAAAGAAAGTAAGAAAATTGTAATAATATACATATTTTCGTACAAACAAACAAAAAACTTTAAATTTTAAATTTTAAATTTAACTATGAGGTATACTTGACCAAAGAAAAAACTTTGTAGAAGGGAAGGTGTTAATTTGTTTGGTACTGAAAAATATGACTTAACTAGTTCAAAAAGAGCTCCTCTTAAATCTAGAAAAGCATCAGAATTCGGTACTCAATTAAGAAAAAAACAATTAGCAAAAAGAATGTTTTGATTATCTGAAAAACAATTCGTATCTTACTTTAAAAAAGCTCAAAAATCTACTGTTGAATGAACTACATGAGAAAAAATGTTAAAACTAATCGAATTAAGATTAGATAATGTTGTTTATAGAGCAAACTTTGCAAGAACTAGAATACAATCTAGACAATTTGTAAGTCATGCACACTTTACAGTAAATTGAGTAAAAGTAGATGTTCCATCTATTTCTGTAAAAGTATGAGATGTAATTTCTTTAAGAGATAAATTAAAAGAAAGTCCTTTATACAAATCTTTATTAGAAGAATTAGAAGAATTTTCTAAACAAAATAAAGGTAAAGTGTCTGGGTGTAAATGGATCGAAGTTGATTCTAAAAAATTAACAATTACAATAATTGCGTTGCCTACAAAAGAAGATTTTGAACAAATAATTGATATTCAAAAAATAGTAGAGTTTTATTCAAAATAGTTTAATTATTTTTGTAATCTATTTACAATATGCATATTATACATAATACAATTGGGGTTCCAAAAATTACACAAAATGATGTTGATACTAATTCGTCTTCATTTATTGTTTGACCATTACCAAAAGGATATTGAGTTACATTAGGAAATTCTCTTAGAAGAATACTTCTTTCTTCAATTCCAGGTTCTAGAGTTACAGGGATAAAAGTAGTATGAGTTACACATGAATACTCAACTTTACCTTGAGTAAAAGATAGTATTATAGATATTATCCTAAATCTAAAAGGTTTAGTAATAAGTAAAAGTGAAACATGAATTGAATGGTTAAAACTAACTAAATCTAAATCATGAAAAGTTACAGCAGCTGATATTAAAGCTCCTGCATGAGTAGAAATCTTGAATAAAGATTTATACATAACTGAAATAGACCAAGATGGTTTAGAATTAAATATTGATATCAGAGTAGAAAAATGAGTTTGATATTTGACTTTAGAAGAATTGAAAGCTAGAGAAGAAGATGTAGAAGTTTTATTAATAGATGCAAACTTTTCTCCAGTATCAAATGTAAAATATAACATTGAACAAACTAGATTTTGAGATATGACAAATTTGGATTCATTAGAAATGGTGATTACTACAAATGGTTCAATCTCTCCATCTGATGCAATAAAATTTTCTTGAGATATGTTGACTTCATATTATTCTATATTTAATGAAGATTCGTTACAAGTTGAATGACAATTCATTTCAAATGTAAAAGACCTAATTAATAAAGAAAAAGAAGAAGTTCAAGAAGAATTAGACAAAGAAACATACACTCCAATAGAAATAATGTGATTATCACCTAGAACATTGAATGCATTAATCAATTGAGATATCCTTTCAATCGAAAAATTAACTAAATGTACTGAAACAAAACTTTCTTCTATCAAATGATTTGGTAAGAAAGCAATGACAGAGATAAGATCATCTCTTGCTGAAAGAGGATTAAAACTATTAGGAGACGACTAATAAATACAATGAAAAATGAATAAATCATAATGAATAATATTTTTATTATTCAAAAGACTCATTATTCATTATCCACATTAATTATTTAATTATATAATAATGAGACATAGAGTTAGAAAAAACTTGAAGTTTAATGATAAAAGTTTTTCTCATAGAGATGCTATGCAAAGAAACTTATTAACATCTTTTTTCTTACATAAATCAATCCAAACAACAGAAAAAAAAGTACAATTAATTGTACCAATGGTTGATAAATTGATCAATGTAGTAAATACAAAAGATGAAATGAATGCAATTAGATATGTAATGAAATATCTATTTACAAAGGAAGCTTCACTTGAATTATTCAAAAATGTTGCTCCAAAATATAAAGGAAACAAAACATCTGGTTTTACTAGAGCTACTGCTATCAAATTTAGAGATGGTGATAATGCTAAATTAGTAAAATTAGAATTGGTTTAATTTAATTACGTTTTTAATAAATATACATGAAAACTATTACTCCTACACAATTAAAAGGTGATGAAAGAAAATGGTATATAATTGATGCAGAGTGAGAAACTTTAGGTAAATTAGCAGTAAAAATTGCTGTTATCCTAAAAGGAAAAAACAAAGTTTCATTTGTTCCTCACTTAGATAACGGAGACTACGTAATAGTAACTAACTGTGATAAATTTAAAGTAACTTGAAAAAAGTTAACTGATAAAACTTACTACAGTCATACTGGTTACTTAGGTGGTCTTAAAGAAATTTCTTTAGAAGATTTATTAGCAAAAAAACCAATTAAAGCATTAGAAATTGCTGTAAATGGTATGTTACCAAAAAATAAATTAAGAAAATGAATGTTATCTAGATTAAAATTATTTACTTGAGCTGAACATATATATGTTGCTCAAAAACCAGAACTTATTAAATAATAACTTGATATGGCAAATAAATATAATTATACTATTTGAAAAAGAAAAACTGCTTCTGCTCAAGTAAAATTATTTGAAGGGAAGGGTGAAAATATGGTAAATAGTAAAAAAATAACTGAATATGTAACAAGATCAGATTTATTTGATACTATTTATTCACCATTAAAACTTTGTAAAGTAAAAGAAAACTTTTACTTTGAAGTAAAAATTTCAGGTTGAGGAATTTCTGCTCAAGCTGAAGCAATTAGACACGGATTAGCTAGAAGTTTAGCTTCAAGCGATGAAGGGTTCAAAAAAGTTTTAAAAGCTGCTGGTTTATTAACTAGAGATGCTAGAAAAGTTGAAAGAAAGAAACCAGGTAAACATAAAGCGAGAAAATGATCTCAATGGTCAAAAAGATAATTTTTGAATATTTACATTTTTTACCTTATGTATTTCGTGGAATACTTAAAGTAATTTACTAACTATAATTGAAAAATGCCTACTATTAATCAATTAATTAAAAGAAAGAGAAAAACTCCTTCTGTTAAAAGTAAATCTCCAGCATTACAAATGATCAAGAATTCTATTAAGAAAACTCAATCAGTAATGCCTGGTGGATGTCCTCAAAAAAGAGGTGTGTGTGTTAAAGTAACAACAATGACACCAAAAAAACCAAACTCTGCCCTAAGAAAGGTAGCAAGAGTAAGATTAACTAACGGTATGGAAGTAAACGCTTACATCGGTGGTGAAGGTCATAATTTACAAGAACACTCTGTAGTTGCTATAAGAGGAGGAAGAGTAAAAGACTTACCATGAGTAAGATACCATATTGTTAGATGAGTATTAGACTGTGAAGGTGTTAAAAAGAGAAATCAAGGAAGATCTTTATATGGTGCTAAAAGACCTAAAAAGTAGTCTAACTAAATTTTGTTTTCAATAACTCACCCTTGAATTCCCTCTCTTAATTAGAGAGGGAGGAACAATTGTAGCCCCTTTCTCTTAAGTAAGAGAAAGGATTCAGGATAGAGTTATGAAAATATTTTAAAAGCGGAGTAAGTTTTACAATTACTGAAAATACCGCAAAATAATATATTTAATAATTGTTCCCAAAAAATGAAAATGAATGAAAAAATGTCTATGATGGACAAATTCGTTAATTATGTGATGTTAGATGGTAAAAAAAGTCTAGCTAAAAAAATAATGGTAGATACTTTTGAAGAAATTAAAGCAAAAGGACAAAAAAATCCTCAAGCTATTTTTGATAAAGCAATCGAAAATATTGTTCCAAAAATCGAAGTTAGACCAAAAAGAGTATGAGGTTCTATTTACCAAGTTCCTCAAGAAGTAAAACCTAAAAGACAATTATTTTTAGCTGCTAAATGGTTAATTGATGCTGCTAGATCTAAAAAAGGTGCTGCTTTCTCTAAATTTTTAGCTATCGAATTAATCGAAGCTGCAAATGAAACAGGTACTGCTTACAAGAAAAAATTAGAAGTTTATAAAATGGCTGAAGCTAATAAAGCTTTCGCTAGATTTGCAAATAAAAGATCGTAAACTTTTAACCTAACCATTTTATAATGGATCTTAGGAATATATAAAATATTTTTTAGTTAATAATTTTTAAACAATGGCTCACAAGAAAGCTCAATGATCTACTAGTAATGGTAGAGATAGTAATGCCAAGAGACTTGGTGTGAAAATATTTGGTGGACAAAAAGCTGTTGCTGGTAATATTATCCTTAGACAAAAAGGTAATAAATTCTGGCCTGCTGAAGGTGTTTCACAAGGAAAAGATTTCACTCTTTTCGCTACTGCTGAAGGAACTGTTAATTTTACTGTAAAGAAAAGAGTAAGATTTGATGGTAGAAGATTCAAAGATACTTATGTATCTGTTGCATAATACAAAAAAAATACAAGTTATTTATAACTTGTATTTTTTTTATTAAAAATTTTAATTAACTTAACTTTTCAGAAGTTTGGGATTTTTAAGGGGAAAACGTAAAAAGAATTTATTTTATCATCGTTCCAGGATTTATCATACTATTATTTTCTACTACTCTACCAGGCATACTATAACATTTGATACCAGTTTTAGTATTATCTCATATAATTACACCAAATTTGTGTAATCCACTGTCTACTAGCTCTCATTTGATAGGGATTTTTATGTTTCCACTATCATGTCTCAAGTTTGCAGTGATATATCCACCTCATATATTTACATTGTTTCATATAACTGAATCTCATATATAACTCAGATGAGGAATGTTAGTATGGTCTCATATACTAGAATTTTTCACTTCTACAGCATTTCATATCTTGCAGTCTTGTCATATAACAGTATTTCATCTCAAGTATGTATTAGGTCAAATTATTGAGTTTTTTCATATAAATACATTTCATTCTATGTAAGTTCATGTTTTTAACACTGCTCATTGCTCTAATACTATATTTCATTTAATTGTTACTCATTCTTCTACTGTTCAATTTATCTCAGATTTTGATAACTTGTTTAAAAAATGTGCATTAGATGATAATACATCCCAAGGATATCATACATCTATGAATTCTCATTGTATTTCAAATGCTTTGAAAGGGAATAGTTTTGCAAACTCATTTATTGCATCTGTTATTTCATATTCTCATCTACTAGAAAGTTGTATTTGCTCTGCTAATTCTATTATTTTTCAATCAAATTTATACACTCATAGATTTGCTAAATCCCCTATGAATTCTTTTGGCTTTTCTACTATTTGTTTTATATTACCATCATTTCATAAATGAAATATTCAGTATTTTTCTGGGTCTTTTACTTTTTTAACTAATACTCAATATCCACTAAATTTGCATAATTTTTCCAAGTCGTCTCTATCAAATATACTATCTCAGTTCATTATAAGTACATCTGAATCAGTTTCTATTCATCTGATAGCTGCTCCTGTTCATTTTTCATCAGATTGTTCTATATACGTGATTTTTACTCACATATAATTATCTCATAGTGCTTCAATTATCTTTTCTTTTTGGTATTTTACTACTATTACTATTTCATCTACGTGTTCGCATATATATTCTAAATTGTGTTCCAAAATAGATTTACCAAATATTTTTATTAGAGGTTTAGGTATTGTATTAGTAAGTGGTCTTAGGCGACTTCATTCTCCGGCTGCTAGAATAATTGCTTTCATAAATATTTTATTAATAATAATTTTGTTTAGTTTATTTTTTTTGTAGTTTTTGTAAAGATTAAAGAAAATTTATATGTATATTATTATAAATTATTTAATATTTTTTAGTTTTTTTCGTCTTTTTTATTGTGAAATTTTTTTACATAGATTTTAGCTTTTTTTCTTGATTAATAAGAGAAAATCATTATATTATAAATAATTAATTTTTAATATAAAAAATTATGTTATCAAAGGTTGATATAGAAGAATTTAAAAAAAATTGATATACTTTTGAACAAATACAAAGTATTTCAAATTCAGTGGATGCTATTGATAGGTGAGAATTAATCTCTGAAGAACAATTTTGGAAAAATGTTTATGATAAAATAAATTCTAAGATGAAAGAAAATGTTTAATATAAAATATTCTGCTAAAGCATCTATAGAATTAGATGAAATATTTGAATATATTTTGGAAGATAATAATTTTTTTGCTGTAAAAGTTATTAATAATATAGCTAAAACTATAAAGAATATAGTTATATTTCCTTATATGTGAAAAAAGACTTGAAGTTATAGAGAGTTTGTAGAAACTAAATATAAATATAGAATTATTTATAAAATAGAAGAAGAAAAACAGTTAATAATAATTGTTTCAATATTCAAAAACACAAATAATTTTTAATTCTTAACTGTAAAAAATGTCAGAGAACGAAAACCTAAATAATGAAATGGAAGAAAATATAGAAAATGATAATAACGAAGAACAAACTGGATTAGATATACCTACTTGAATTGTTTATACATGAGATACTCATAGAAATATTAGAGATGAAATGGAGGTGTGTTATTTGGATTATGCCATGAGTGTAATTGTATCTAGAGCATTACCAGATATTAGAGATTGATTCAAACCTGTACATAGAAGAATCATGTTTTCTATGCACGAACAATGATTGAGATCAGCAGCTAAGTTTAGAAAATCAGCTACTGTAGTCTGACATGTACTTTGAAATTATCATCCACATGGTGATAGTTCTGTATATGAAGCTATGGTTAGAATGGCGCAAGATTTTTCTTTGAGATATCCTCTTGTTCATGGTCAAGGTAACTTTTGATCAATGGATTGAGATAGTGCAGCTGCCTACAGATATACGGAAGCAAAAATGACTAAATTGGCTGAATATATGTTAGCTGATATAGAAAAAGAAACAGTTGATTTCAGAGATAACTTTGATACAACTAAACAAGAGCCATCAGTTATGCCGACTAGAATACCAAACTTACTTATGAACTGAGTAATGGGTATCGCAGTAGGTATGGCGACTAATATTCCACCACATAACTTAACAGAGTTAATAGAAGCGATTGAGTATTTATTAAAAGTACCTAATCCTGAAGAAGTAACTGTTGAAGAATTGATGCAATTTGTAAAATGACCTGATTTTCCAACAGGATGAATCGTGTATGATAAAGAAGCATTGTTAACTGCTTATTCTACTGGTAGATGATCAGTAAAAATGAGATGAGTAGCAAGTATAGAAGAAAACAAAAAATGAAGAAATATTATACATATATCAGAAGTACCATTTCAAACTAACAAATCAACATTTATAGAAAAAATAGCTGATTTAGTAAGAGATAAAAAAATAGTATGAATATCTGATATAAGAGATGAGTCAAATAAAGAATGAGTTAGAATTATTATCGAGCTAAAAAAAGATGCATTTCCTAAAAAAGTATTAAATTTATTATACAAATTGACGCCATTACAAACTAGTTTTGGTTATAATATGATAGGTTTATGAGAGAGAGGTATGCAACCTAGATTGTACAATCTAAAAGATTTCTTGGAAGCATTTATCGAACATAGAAAAGAAGTAGTAGAAAGAAGAACTATATATGAATTAAAAATAGCTGAAGCTAGAGCTCATATATTAGAATGATTGAAAAGAGCATTAGATCATATAGATGAAATAATCAAAACAATTAGAGCAGCAAATACAAAAGAAGATGCAAAAATTGCTTTGATGGCTAATTTTGAATTCACTGAAATTCAAGCTGATGCAATATTAGAAATGAGACTTAATAGATTAGCTTGATTAGAAAGACAAAAAATAGAAGATGAATTGAATGAAAAATTGGTATTAATAGCTGATTTAAAAGATATATTGGCTAAACCAGAAAGAATAGTTTCAATTATAATAGAAGAACTAGATGATGTAAAAGAAAAATTCGGAGATGCTAGAAAAACACAAGTAAATCCTTCAAAAATCTGAGAATTCAATCCAAAAGATACAATTCCAAATGAAGATGTGTTTATAGTATTAACAAAAAATTCATATATCAAGAGATTGAAAGATGATAGTTTTAGAACACAAAGAAGATGAGGGAAATGAGTAGCAACATGATCAAAAGAAGATGATGAAATCAAATTGATTATTCCTACACAAAACCATTCTGATTTACTATATTTCACTTCAAAAGGTAGAGTATTTACTCTTCCAGCATATGAAATACCAGAAACAAACAGAATAGCAAAATGACAACCTGTAATCAATTTCGTTTGATTACAAAAAGGTGAAGAAATATCTGCTATCATGGATGCATCAAAAGAAGATAATAAATTCTTGTTTTTCGTAACTACTAATGGTACAGTTAAAAAACTAGAAATGAGTGAAGTAAAAAGCATAAGAGCAAACTGATTAAAAGTATTGTGAGTAAAAGAAGATGATGAACTAAGTTGGGTAAAAACAACTAGTTGAGATGATAGTATTTTCATTGCTACAAATGAAGGTAAAGCAATTCAATTCTCTGAAGAAGATGTTAGACCTATGGGTAGAACTGCATCATGAGTAAGATGAATAAAATTGAAAGGTACTGATAGAGTAGTAGAAGTAACTGTTGTAAACAAAGACCAAGAATACGTATTTATAGTTACTGAAAATGGTATGTGAAAACTTACTCTAATAGAAGAATATAGAAATCAAAAAAGATGAGGTTCATGAGTAAAAGCTATGGCTGTAACAGAAAAAACAGGTAAATTAGTATCTGCTAATATGTTATCAGAAGAAGATAGAAAAACATCTGATATAATACTGATATCTAAATGAGGGCAAACAATTAGAATGAGTTTAAGATGAATCAGAAAAACATCAAGAGTTACTCAATGAGTAATATTGACTAAATTGAAACAAGACTGAGATATGATAGTAAGAGCTTCTATAGTGAGAGAATGAGAAGAAGAAGAAGATATAGCATTATAACAAAAAAACAGGATATCCTGTTTTTTTTTGTTTGTTATAAATAATTTTTAAATCAATTTAATTTGAAATATGCTCATCATATAATTCATTGTTGTCTTAAAAATGCAGTAAATCTATCTTCTCAATATCTGTTAAATGTTGCTTTATCATTTAGTGGAGAAGCAGACATAGAAAATTTTTGTAATTCCATATTTACAGATTGAATACTAGATAAATTAATAGTTTCTTTTTCTCAGTCTTTTGTATCTTTTCAAGCATTTGCTATAAATGTTAATATTTTGTTTCAGAATTTTCTAAGTTCCTCAGTTTTTATAGAATCAGCATCATTTGGGTCTATATATATGTCTCAAATAGCATTCATCAATTCTCATCTATATTTCCATACTCATTCTAGGTTTAATTTCTTGAAAAAATCATGAAAATTTATCAGATTTTGAGTTGCTTCAGGATTTCCAAGAGTCATATTTTTTTCTTGCTCTGTAATTCACTCTATTTTTTCTCAGTTTGCTCATTCTAGAGTATAAGTATTACCATTTTTTACATAGTTGTCTTCATTTGGGATGAATAAGTTTTGTTCTATTTTACTCACTTTTTCTACTATTGCTTTTTCATCTTTGAAATCATATTTTTGTTCCAAACTCTTTTGCATCACTTTATCGAAATCCTCTTTTTTCATCTCTCAAGACATAGTTTTTCTATATTCTTCTATGTTATCTCTTTCGCTTTTTAACCTTCTTCTCGCTACAAATGTATTAAGTATTTCTCTTATTTTTGCTTCTTCTTCAGGAGTTATTCATTCTTTTTTATTTGTTTTTAAATATTCTTCTATTGCTTGTTTTGAAATAGCATCTATATTTAATGGTTTATCTTTATTTTTTTCTTTGAATTCTGCTATTTTAGTTCACAAGAAATCTTCAAAATTATTTTGAATATCTTCTAGTTTTACAGCAAATTTATCAAATTTTTTATCATTTAATTCTTTGATTATTCCATCAGTTTTTTCTACTGATTTTTTTATTTCATAATCTTTTACTTTTTTGATAAATTCTTCTACTTTTTTCTCATTATTTCAACATAATTTTAATAATTCATTACATATGCTTAATGATTCAGATTCTCATAGTTTATTATATTCTAGATTAGAAATTCTAGATATTAATGAATTGATTTCTTCATTACTTACTTTTTCTACTAAAATTCCTTTTAAATCATTAATCATATTTATTTTTTCTTTTTCGTCTTTTTCTATTTTTTTTAGAGTTTCTTTATTTTTTGTTGCTGCATTTAAAAGATTTTCTCATCATCAATCAAAACTAGATAAATGTTCTAGCATTTTTGTATTATTTTCATCTTTTTTGAATTCTGCATTATCTGTTATTCTTCTTATATTTTCTCTAATATGAAAATTTGAGAATACTTTATTTGCAGTATTTTCTCATAATGAATTAATAGTGTCATAAAAATATTTTGCTATTTCAATATCATCTATATCAATTAATGTTAACATATAATCCAAACTGTTTTTTGATTTTTCAGATGAAGCAGTTTGTGCTAAAATATTTATATATGTTTTTTGAATTTCCTGATTTTTTCTTAGTTCAGTAGTTAAATATCTAATTAGTAAAGAGTCTTCATTTTGTAAAAAATTATTTACTACATTTATTTTTTTATTTAATTGTAATAATAGTTTAGGAGCATTTTCTAAGCAATTTGAATCATTCAAGGCAACAAGTATTTTAGTAATATTTTCATCACTTATATCAGTAATATCAAATTCACTATTCAAAAAATATTCTATTTCGTAAGCTAAATCTTCAGCATCTAATTTTGAACTAAGTAATTTATCTATAGAATCTTTAGTTATTTCTTCTGTTTTATTTAAGTGCAATTTTTTCCATTCTTCGTTCAATCACATTACATTTTTTTCATCTTTTTTTAATATATCTATTGGAATATCTTTATTTTCTATTTTTAATGCTTCTACACTTCACGAGTTTATTTTTCAAATAAGTGCTATTAATTTATCAGCATCCATTACTAAAGATGTTTTCATTATCAAAGTTGCTTTAGCTTTTTTATCACATAAGCTTAACAGATTTTCTACAAATTTTTCATCTTTTAAATTCTTATCATCAATGCTTAAAATATCTATTGAAAATACTGACAATCATTCAGGTCTAGTAGCTTTAATTACATTTATATCATTCAATAAACTTTTATTTATATTTGAAAAATCTACAGTTGCCAATAATGGATCAGATTGATTTTCTTGTTTTTTTAATACCATTAACTTCAATGTCTTTATTACTATATCTTTATTTGTTTCTAGATTTAACATATCAGGATTATCTAGATAAAATTTAGCCATATCTTGATGTTTTTTTTCTACTTGATTTTTTAGATTACTTAGTTCGTTTTTTGTAATATCATTATTTTCTTTTAATGCTAATATGGTCATCATTCTCAAGTCTTCATATTCTCTAGCTACTTTTTTTCATTTTTCTTTAGATTTATTAGCATTTAGTTCAATTATTCATTTTGCATCTCATAATAATTGTAATGTTTCATTTTTTATACTTGATTCTTCTTTATTTTGAGAAATTTTATCGATTAAAGAACCATAATCATCATATTGATTTATGGTTACTTTATCATCTAGATTATAGCTTGAATTGTCGCTAAATTCTGGCATTATTTTGTATAAAAATATATTAATAATATTTTATCATAATTTTTCTCTAAAAACAAAAAAATCACTACTTATGTATTTATATAGAAATTAATTTGTTTTTTTGTACATTTTAGCTAGAATAAAGCCAATTTCTTTAACAATTAAAATTAAAAATATGAAATATAATAGCGCTGAGTTAAGAAAAAAATATTTAGAGTTTTTTGCTTCTAAATGACATGTAGTTGTGCCTAGTGCATCTGTTGTACCAGAAAATGACCCAACAGTGCTTTTTAATACTGCATGAATGCAACCTCTAGTACCATATTTGTTGTGAGAAAAACATCCTTCAGGTGAGAGATTAGCGAATTCTCAAAAGTGTATTAGAACTGGTGATATAGATGAGGTGTGAGATAACTCTCACTTAACTTTTTTCGAAATGCTTTGAAATTGGTCACTAGGAGATTATTTCAAAAAAGAATCTATTTCTTGGTCATATGAATTCTTGACAAATCAAGATTGGTTAGCTATTAATCCTAAAAAAATAGCAGTTACAGTATTTGAGTGAGATGAAGATGCACCTAGAGATGAAGAATCAGCTGGTATTTGGGCAGAGCAAGGAATTCCACTTGATAGAATATCATATTTACCAAAGTCAGAGAATTGGTGGGCAGCAGGACCAACTGGACCTTGTGGACCAGATACAGAAATATTTTATTGGGTATGATCTAGTGAATTTCCTCCTGAATGATCAAATGTGTGAAATGATGAAAAAAACTGGATGGAAATCTGGAATAATGTTTTTATGGAATTTAATAGATTATCAGATGGTACTTTAGAAAAACTACCAAACAAAAATGTAGATACAGGGATGTGACTTGAAAGAATCACTACAGTATTGAATTGAGAAATATCAGTTTATCATACTGACTTATTTGTTGATATAACAAATAAAATAGTGGAATTATTATGAATAGAAAGATCAAGCGAAGCAAGAAATTCTATCAGAATTATAGCAGATCATGCAAGGGCTGCAACAGTTATGATAAGTGACTGAGTATTACCATCAAATGTAGATCAATGATATGTACTGAGAAGACTTATTAGAAGAGCTATCAGACAAGCATACAAACTGTGATATAAATGAGAATTTTTGCACAATGTAGCTATAGTAGTAGTAGAAAAACTATGACAAGCTTATCCTCATATGATAGAAAAAGAAGAAGAAATAGTAAACGAAGTATTAAGAGAAGAAAAACAATTTGGTGAAACACTAGAAAAAGGATTGAAAGAATTTGATAAACTGATTTCTGGTTTCCAAATAGCATTTGAAAGAACAGGGAACAAAGTAGATACTATTTCAGGTGATAAAGCATTCAAATTGTATGATACTTATGGTTTTCCACTAGAAATGACAGTAGAATTGGCAGAAGAAAAATGATTAAAAGTAGATATAGAATGATTTAATATAGCACAAACTAAACATCAAGAATTATCTAGAGCTTGAGCTGAGCAAAAATTTAAATGAGGTTTAGCTGATACAGGTGAAGAAACTACAGCTTTGCATTCAGCTACACATTTATTGTTAGCTGGACTTAGAAAATATGTATGACCACATGTTCATCAAAAAGGTTCAAATATTACAGCAGAAAGACTGAGATTTGACTTCAATAATGATGACAAAATAGAAAAAGATGTACTAGACAAAGTAGAAGCATATGTAAATGAAGCAATAGCATCATGACTTCAAGTATCTGTTACAAATGTGCCAAAAGAAGAAGCAAAAGCATCAGGAGTAGAATGAAGTTTTTGGGAAAAATACCCAGATACAGTAAAAGTTTATAGTATGGTATGAGCAAATTGAACAGTTTATAGTAAAGAATTATGTGGATGACCACACGTAGAAAACTCTCAAAATATGTGAAGATTTGTAATACAAAAAGAAGAAAGTAGTAGTAGATGAGTAAGAAGAATTAAGGCAGTATTAGTGAAGTAGTCCCACCAATTTAACTAGAATTATGTATTAGTCACCCCACCCCCTAATCCCCTCCCTAGTAAGGAGGGGGAATAATAACAATCATTATCATGACATACTTACAATTCCTAGAATATATAGCCAGAAAAAGTTGAGAAATAATCAAGTCAGAGTTCAAGCTATGAATGAAAAAACATATGAAAGCTGACTTTTCACCAGTTACAATTACAGATACTAAGATAAATACATTAGTCATTGAAGAATTAAAAAAATATTTTCCATCTCATAATCTGAAATGAGAGGAGGAAAGTAATATGGAAAATCAAACTGATTATTTATGGGTATGTGATCCTATTGATGGAACAATTCCTTTCTCAAGTTGATTTCCGATTTCTACATTTTCACTTGCATTAGTTTATAAATGAGAACCAATAGCATGAGTGATTTATGATCCATATATGGATAGATTACTTATATGAGAAAAATGAAAATGAACATATTTAAATGGAGAAAAAGTATCAGTAAATAATAATGCAAAAATAGATTGAAATACTATTATTTCTGGAGAATTTTTTAGTACTTCCAAGTATGATTTTTCTGATGTTATAAAAGAACTTAGTTCAAGATGAATAAAATATTTTCAATTTTGTAGTGTATTGTATGGTGGTATTATGCTTTGTGCATGAGAAACTGACGGAGTTATATTTCCTCATACTACATCTCATGATTGAGCAAGTCTCAAGTTACTGCTACAAGAAGCATGATGAAAAATGACAGATGTTTATTGAAATGAACAAAGATATGACTGAGAAATAAAATGATATATAGCATCTAATGGGAAAATTCATAATGAATTAGTTTCAATTGTGCAAGAAAATATGAAAGAAAGGTATTAAAAATTAAATTATATCCGATGAATCTATTATCCAGAGATGAAGAGCTAAGTAAAGTGTTCCGTTATAAATGAAGTCCTTGTACTCCAATGTTTTATAGACCAAATTTACTTATTCATAGTAAAAGAGTAGAGTGGTTAGCTATGGAAATAGCTAATTTTTTGGCTGAAAAAACTGGTAAATATGTAGATATAGATTTAGTCAGAGAAATGGCTAGATTTCATGATGATGCAGAAATAATTACAGGAGATTATTTGGCCATGGATAAAGAAAAATTCTCAGAAGAAAAATTGAAGCAATATGAAAATGATTGTGAAAATGCTATAGAAATATTATATGAAAATTATAATAATTTATCAGAAAAATATGATTATAAAGAATTACTTTTAAAAGTAGAAAATAAACAATGAATAGAATTTCAAATAGTTGATTTAGCTGATAAATTAGATTCACATCTAGAGATAAGTCATGAGCTATTTGCTTGAAATGATATGTTTACAATTATATTAGAGAGATGGTGACTAGATGTATGACCTTTTGATTATACAAAAAATAGAACTAAAAAAATAGTAGAAAACATATTAGATTATTTTTGAAATAATATTGATGTATCTGATTCATTTATGGATATTAATTCTGACTTTAATGATAAAAAATGTATTGATAATTCTAGGATTCATAATCTGAATGCTATGTGAGAGAATACATGATATCATTTGTATGATAAATGGATAGAGTTGCATTTCAATTATGGATGAGAAGAGGAAATTAATTATTTAGTGAATCAGTTGGAATTTAGAAATTAAATATAAATAATTAGCAAAAAATAATTGGCTTTTATTTACATTTTGCATATAATCATTTGAATATATAAATATTAAATAATCTATGGAAGGAAATAACAAAATTAATATAACTACAATTTGAGGAGGAACAGGTTCTTATAACGTATTATCTGGTTTGAAAAGAAATTTACATTTCAACTTAGCATCAGTTGTAACTATGAGTGATAGCTGATGAAGTACGGGTAAATTGAGAGATGAATTTGGTATTTTACCTCCATGAGATTTGAGAAGAGCTATATTGGCACTGAGTCAAGAAGACATATTACTTAGAAAATTATTCGAGTACAGATTTGATAAATCTAGCTCAGTTTCTGGTCATACTGTTTGAAATCTGCTTATAACTGCAATGGCTGATATAACAGGTGATTTCGAAAAATGAATAGTAGAAATATCTAAAATGTTTAGAGTTAAATGAAAAGTAGTTCCTGTTACTTTGGAAAAATCAGATTTGGTTGTAGTTCTAGATAATTGACAAGAAATATTTGGTGAGACAAATATAGATTGTCCTGCACATAATACTGAATTATGTATAAAAGAGGCTTATTTATCACCAGAAGTAAAAGTAAATCCCAAAGCAAGAGAAGTACTAGAAAATAGTGATATCATTATTATTTGACCTGGAGATTTGTATACTTCTATAGTACCAAATCTACTTGTAAAATGAGTAAAAAAAGCTATAAAAAATGCTGATGCAAAAGTAGTATACTTTTGTAATATCATGACAAAAAATGGTGAAACTGATAGATTTGAAGTAGAGGATTTCGTAGATGTAATAGAAAAATATTTATGAAAATGAGTACTTGATTATGTAGTAGTAAATAACTGACATATAAGTGATGAAATGATAGAAAAATATAATAAGGAAGAATCAAAAACACCAGTTAAAGTAAAAGATATAAAAGATTTCAAAGACAAACATTACAAGATAATAGAGAGAGATTTATTAAATGAACAAGATTATGTTAGACATAATCCTGAAAAGATTGCAAAAGTCATAGAAGATATGGTTGAGTGATGGATAAAATAAAAACAGTTAGACAATTTATAAATTGTCTAACTGTTTTTCTATTTCTTCTAGTTCATTTATGTCATTATCTATTTCTCAATTTTTCTTAGCATTTTCTAGCTTCTTTTTTGCTATTTCTTGAGCTTTTTTCATATCTGCTATATATTTTCTAACTTGAGCTGGTGTCATTTTTGCATTTGATCATGCTGGTGCAAATTCTCACATATTACAATATTTAATGAATAATAATTTAATTATTATAAATAAATTTTTATTTAACAATAATTTTCAGAAGTTTGGGATTTTTAAGGGGAAAATCATTGCCATAGCTTGGCTGTACAATAACAAATCAACTAATTAGCAATGTTTGTTCCCCTTAAAGACTTTTGTTTACTTTTTGGTCACAAAAGTAAAGATAACGCTAAATTATTTTAAAAGCTAAATACTATATTTCCTTTCTTTCTTTTAATGCATTTACAATAGTTATATTGTCAGCATATTCTATGTATCCGCTAGATAATCATCTAGATAATCTAGTTATTTTTGTTTTGTATTTCATTCATCTTTTTTCTATTTCTTCTGTTATATATGAGCTTGTAGCTTCTCATTCTATATTTGGATTTGTAGCTAATATTAGCTCTAGTTTTCAGTCAAAGTCAGATATTTTTCTAAATAATTGTTCGAAATTTAAATCTCATATAAATACTCAATTGATAGGGGATATAGCTCATCCTAGAATATGATATGTTCAATTGTATCATCCTGATTCTTCTAGAGTAATCATATCTAAATATTCTTCTACTACTGCAATTGTAGATTTGTTTCTAGTAGTTGATTCACATATGTTACATATTTCTCTCGACATATCAGTTAATGCATGACACGACTTACAATAATGCACTTTATTTTTTATATTAAGTATGTTATTACTCAAATTTTCAGTAAAGTTTTTATTTGCATTTAATAAGAAAAAAGCCAATTTTGTAGCAGATTTTTCTCATATTCACGGTAGGTAACTTATCGAGTTTATCAATTCTTTTAGTGCTTCAGGCATTTATATTAATGTATATTAGTATAAGATAATTTTTACCTTTTTTGAGTCTCTTTCTCCTGATAAGGAGAGAGAATTCAAGAGAGAGGTTTTCCATTATTGATGTATTATAATAAAAATAAATAATTATTCAATTACAATAAATAAAAAATCCTGAATATTCAGGATTTTTTATTTATGGACCAGTTACTGTAAAAGTATTTGTACTAGTTCATATCACATTTGCTCATTCTTTTATTTCTAGTTTCAAGCTATAACTACCTAGTTTTGTAACTTGAAAACTACAAGCAACACTTCAATCAGCACTTATACTTCAACTAGGACCTGTAATACTTGGAGGATTACTTCCATTAGTAGGATCTTGTATTATTGACCAAGTATATGTTAGATTTCTAGCTGATACTCCAGTAATATTTGCAGAGAATGGAAGATTAGCATATCATGCATATTCATATGTACCTATATCATATCTATCTCCTGAAAATATATGATTTCACAGACTAGGATTTCATTTATTTATTGCTGGAGAAGAATTTTGTAATCTAAAATTTCAAGTACTTGGACTTACAAATAATGGATTTGTATTTATTATATTTCATCATGCTGCTGGATTTGTATCTATACTTACATTTGAGTTTAGAGTTGTACTAGAACTATTATAGAACAGATTGTAAGTATAACTAGGTGTTCATCCATATTTGTATAATCAATAATTAGCATTGTTATAAAATATACTATTTTGAATAGTAGGACTTCAAGAGAAAATATATACTCAATAAGTAGAACCATTAGAAATAATAGAGTTTCTAATAGTAGGATTAGAAGAAGATATATAAACATTAGTAGATTCATAAGTAGCATTTCAAGCATATTTGATTTGAGTATAATCAATAACACTAGCATTAGCTCAAGATCAGTCGAAATAAATATCTCTCCAAGATCAAGCAGTAGGGCTTCAGCTACCTAAGACTTGTCAAACAGAATTATCATTAATAGAAGTAAAAATTACATTATTAGAAGTATTACCAAGAGTGTTTAATACTCAGTTAACCATAATTCAAGCAGAAGAACCAGAAAATTTAATAATAGCACCTGGTCAGATATTAATAGTTTTTCAAGAAGCAATAGTATGAGTAGAAGAAATAACATAATCAACATTAGAATACCCTTGAATAGTTCAAGTAGAAGCAGTCATAGTCCCTAAACTGTTAATATTAATTTTGTTAGAAGTATTAGTTCAAAAAGAATTATTAGTAGAGATGAAAAAAGGATCAATATTGTAAGAATAAATAATTAAAGCATTTCAAGCATAATAATTATTAAGGAAGGAAGCATTTCATCAATAATTATATAATCAATAAGAGGCATTATTAGTTATGGAATTAGATTGAATAGACGGACTTCAAGAGAAAATATATAGTCAATAAGTAGGACTATAAGAAATTAAAGAGTTTCTAATAGTAGGATTAGAAGAAGATATATAAACATTAGTAGATTCATAAGTAGCATTTCAAGCATATTTTATTTGAGCATAATCAATGATGCTAGAATTAGCTCAGGCTCAGTCGAAATAAATATTTCTCCAAGATCAAGCAGAAGGAGTTCAAGTACCAAGAGCTTGTCAAACAGAATTATCATTAACAGAAGTAAAAACAACATTATTAGAATTAGTTCCAAGAGTATTTAATACTCAGTTAACCATAATTCAAGCAGAAGAACCAGAAAATTTAACAACAGCTCAAGATCAAATATTAATAGTTTTTCAAGAAGCAATAGTATTAGTAGAACTAATTAAATAATCAGCATTAGAATAACCTTTTAGAGTTCAAGAAGAAGCTAACATATTTCCAATATTAGTAAGAACAATTTTGTTAGAAGTGTTAGTCCCAAAAGAAGAATTAGAAGAAACAAGAAAAGGGTCAATACTATAAGTGTAAGCAATATTAGTATTTCAAGAGAAAGAATTATTTAGGAAAGTAGCGGATCATCAATAATTATATAATCAATAAGTTGAATTATTATTTATAGAATTGGATTGAATACTAGGACTTCATCAGTAAATGTACAATCAATAAGAAGAATTATTAGAAATAGTATTATTTTGAATAGTAGGACTTCAAGAGAAAATATATACTCAATAAGTAGAACCATTAGAAATTATAGAATTTCTAATAGTAGGATTAGAAGAAGATATATAAACATTAGTAGATTCATAAGAAGCATGTCAAGCATATTTGATTTGAGCATAATCAATAACACTAGCATTAGCTCAAGCTCAGTCGAAATATATATCTCTCCAAGATCAAGCAGTAGGGCTTCAATTACTTCAAGAAATAGTTTCTCAAATAGTATTATCATTCATAGATGTAAATGTTACTTTACTTGAATCAGTTCAATTAACAAGTAATGTACCATTAACCATAATTCATGCTGAACTACCAGAAAATTTGATAACTACTCATTCTTGAATAGTCAGTGTATATCCTGATGTTATAGTTACTGTTGAGGTTACATAATAAGTATTTCATGTTGTCCAAACAGTATTTGAATTAATAGTTCAAGGTGCTGAAATATAAGCTAATGCTTGATTTGTTCAAAAATATATAGTAAATATTATTAATATTTTTAAAATTTTTTGTAAGATGTTTTTCATTGTTTTATTTTAATATTATAATATGCAAGCATATGTTATTTAGTAATATATATTTCTATAAAATTTCATTTTAATCATAAATTTTCAACTAATACTTTTGGAACTTCATTATTGATATTTACAATTATTTTTTCATTTCATTTTGTAAATTCTAAATTAAGTGATTTCATATCTTCCATTTTTTTATTTTTTGGAAATACACTTTTATCACTATATCATTTATTTACTAATTCTTTTTTATAATAAGTATATATTTCATTTATTGTTTTATCTTTTTTTATGATAAAAGCATATCATTGCATATTAGAATTTTGATATATTTCTCATCATTCTATTATAGGGAAGTCAGCAGGGAAATCAGCGGCTTTTCATTTTTTAATCAATACTTTTTCTCATATTGTTAGTTCTCAATTTTTTACTTTTGTTTCTACTTTAGTCTCTTGTATTCTTGGTTTATTATCCAAATTTATATCATTAGAATTATTTTGATTTACATTTTTTTCATTACTATTATTATTTTCTTTACTTCAACAACTTATTAAAATCAAACTAGCTATTATTAAAATAATTATTTTTTTCATATTTATTTATTATTAAATTAAAATTATTAGTCACATAAATTACAAGAATAACTTCATCCTGATACAGGACTTAATGTAATATTCACTGGAGCTAAATAAGTATAAGTAAATACAATATTATTTACTAAAGAAATATTTCCAGCAGTATCACTACATTTTACATACAAGCTATTTACTCAATTAGATGCTGTATAAGCAGTAGAATGACTAGTAGTTCAAGTAGATGAAAATGTATTTGTCATAGAAGCATAAGCTAAGTCAGAAGTATCATATTTACATGTAGCATTTTCATCTGTTGTAGCAACAAGTGTAGCTCATGAACTATATGTTGTTCAAGTAGGTCATGATGTTAAAATTAATGGATCAGTAATGTCTGGTCATCCTGTACTAGAAGAGCTAGAACTACTTGATGTAGATGAGCTAGTTGATGATGAAGAGCTAGTACTTGATGTAGATGAACTTGTACTACTAGAAGATGATGTAGAACTAGAGCTACTAGATGAAGAGCTAGAAGTACTTCCAGTATATGTATTGATTAAATTTTGAACCAATGCAGGCTGATCATTCACCACAAATCAAAATGACGTTTCTACTATTGCTTTTGAGTCATTGATTTTATTAGAAATATTAGAGTTTGCATCTTGACTAACTAATTTATTTATTACAGTTCAAGAATAAGAATTAATCATATTATCATACATTGCTACTCTTAGATTTATATCTTCACTTAATGGAACACAACTAGAATTATCCGAATAAACTACAAGATTATTAGGAGAGAAATCAAAACCTCAATCGTATTTGAATTTAGAACTTTTGAATGAAGCAGGTAGGTTATTGAATCATTTGTATGCTAATTTTTTTTGTGATATGATATCAAGCAAATCACTTGAAGTTTCTATATCAGAAGCAATTATTGTAGGTACAGAAAGTATATTACATAAAGTACCAGTCAGAGATTTAATAATTTTTCAGTTATAATTTCAAATTGTATAAGAATCAACTAAAGTATTTCAAGCATAAGTATTATTCATTAGATTAATTTTAGAAAAACTACCTCATTCTGTTATTCATCATAATTCAAATTCTAATTTACTTTTTGATATAGAATAAGCATATTGTGAATTAACTAAAGGGTCAGTAGGTATTTTGTCCAATTTGACTACATTATTAAAAACACTTTCTCAGAAAGTACCTTGTTTCCATATTGTTCAACCAGAATAAGTTATAGAAACGAAATTAGTTGGTTCAGGAAATTTTCAAGCCTCTATATTAAAAAGCTCCAAAGAAGTTCTCATTCTAGACAAGTCAGAAATTCTTACAGAATCTCTAGAGTCTTGAGAATATCATTGGAGTGAAATAAAAGCTATTGTTCAAAGAATAGCTAAAATAGTTATAGTAACTATTAATTCTACTAGTGTAAAAGCTGTACTACCTCTCCCTTGATAAGGGGAGAATTGAGAGGGGTTAATTTTTTGTATGTGCATAATATTATTGATTATATATAACTGTTTTAGTTTAACCAAAAATGTGATAAATACAAAAAAAAAGACTTTAAAAGTCTTTTAATTGTTATATACGTATTGTACATCATCTTTTATTACTAAATACTCTGGATTATCTATTTTGTCCATATTTTGTAAATCATCATCTTTTAGTATTGTAGACAAACTTTCTAGCTCTGCAATCTTTACATCTAGTAATTCTTTTTGCATTAATAGAGTCTTTTTTTCTATTTCTAGTTCTCTTATATTATATCATTTTGTAGCATTTACATTTAATATCCAAACATAATATAAAAGTAATAAACAAATCAATGATACAAGAGCAATATAAGTTGAATTAACTCAGTAGTCTATTTGTTCTTTTGCTTTTTTTCTTCTAGATAGAAACGATCTTTTTATGTTTTTGTTGATTATTTTTGAGTTCACGTTTTCTAAGAAATTAGGGAATATTTATGGGGGAGAGGTATTTATTTATTTATTTTTTCAGCACATCTGGCTTTAGCACTTCTACTTCTAGGATTTACTTTTATTTCCTTGTCTGTAGGTATTATAGGTTTTTTTGTTAAAATTTTTAGTGTTTTTTTATGTTTACAACTACATATTATATCATCACAGATACAATCTCTTGTTTCATTTTTAAATATATTTTTTGTTATTCTATCTTCTAGTGAATGAAAACTTATCACGAATATTTTTCATCACTTATCTAGTAGATTTATAGCATCAGATAAGCTTGTTTCCAAGTTTCCTAATTCTTGGTTCACTTCTATCCTTATTGCTTGAAATATTCTAGATTTAGTTTTTGGTATTCATCATATTACATCGCTTAATTCTTTTGTAGTCTTAAATCTCTTAGATTTTCTTGCTTCTACAATCCTTGCTGATATTTTGTTTGATCCTGGTTCTTCTCAATATTTTAAAAATATTTCTCTTAATTCACTAGCAGTATAACCATTTACTATATCTGCGGCTGTTTTTCACTTACTTTTATCAAGTCTCATATCAAGAGGTCAATCTAGCATAAAACTAAATCATCTATCTGCTTCATCCAAGTGTAGGGATGAAAGTCATAAATCATAGTATATTCAAGTAATCTTGTCTATTTTTAACTTTTTTAATTCTTTTTTTAAATTAACAAAATTAGAATTAACCAAAATTATCTCTACATTCTTTTTTTTATTTATTTCATTTAATCTGATTTTGGCTAAATCCAAATTTTTTATATCAGCATCAAATCAAATAAATATATCTCATTTTTTCATTTTTTCAATAATCTTGCTTGCATGGCCTCACATTCATAAAGTCATGTCTACAATTATATTTTTTTTATCTTTATTTATATCAATAGAATCAACTAATTCATCTAAAAGGACAGAAATATGTCTATTTTCAATATCTTTTAAATCAGTTTCCATCAATCTTAAATGTTAAAAAAATGTTAATTGTTGTTTTTTGTTGTTTATTTATAGCAAAACTACAATATAGTTTTATTCTTTTTTTCTCACTTGTCAAAACAAGTATATACATTTAACTAGACAAAATAACAAAAATAAGTTGTGCTATATATAGACATTAAAAATGAGTTTTTAACATTTTGTTAACACTTGCTTATTTTAAAACAATGTGTATAAAAAGAGTATATAATAAAAAAACTTGATTTTTTTTAAAAGATTACTAAATTAGTAATAGTTTAATTATTATAAATTTTGAATGATTGAAATAAAAAAGTTAAAAGTAGGGGTTCTAGACAAAGAAATATTGAAATGAATAAGTCTAAATTTTGAATTGTGAAAAAATTATTGTCTACTATGAATGAATGGAAGTGGTAAGTCTACATTATCATCTTTTTTGATGTGACATCCTAAATATGAATATATAAGTGGAGAGGTATTTATCGAGTGAAATAATTTACTAGATTTATCACCTGAAGAGAGAAGTAGAGCATGAATTTTTTTGTCTTTTCAAAATGTACCTGAAATAAAGTGAATTAAATTGAGTGAGTATTTAAGAACTATTTACAATATATCTTTAAAAAATACTAATTCTGAAGTTAAAGAATTGAGTCCATTTATATTCAAAAGATTTATAAAGAAACATTTAGAAGAATTGCATATAGATGAGAGATTTTTAGACAGAGAATTAAATGTGTGATTTTCGTGATGAGAAAAGAGAAAAATAGAGATATTGCAAATGAAATTAATCTGACCAAAATATATAATTTTGGATGAAATAGATAGTTGACTTGATTTGGATGCATTTAGAACAATTGCTGAGATGTTAAAACAGTTAAGTAATGAAAACAATACATTTATAATAATAACTCATTATTTTAGTATTCTTGATTATATAGATGTAGACACTGTATATGTTTTGAATAATTGACTTGTTGATAAAGAGTGATGAAAAGAATTGATAGAAAATATTAAATTGAATTGATATAAATAATAAAGGTGTCATTTCTGACACCTTCATACTCCATAAAAATTTATACAGCAAACGCTGCTAATAACAAGATACCAAAGACAGCAAAATAATATGCTCTTGAGTATAAGTAATATTTCATGTGATCCTCCTTTTTTTTAATGGAATTTGGATTCTAATAAATTCAGAAATAAAGTCAAATATAATTTTAAATATTTATTTAGAAACTTTTCTTTTTGCAATAATAGTTATTTTTCTTTCAGTATTTATTTCTTGCTTTATTAAAATTTTGAGATCTACATCTCTCAATCCATCCGTTATTCGTAATTTTATGCTTTTTGCATCAGAATTGTCCCTTTTATTACCTATACAGTAAGTGACTTTTAGTAAATACATATTTGCTTGCATATTGTTCTCCAGATTGCAATAAAAACTATTTTAATATAAGATAAAAACTACAAATGTCAAATAATCCAAAAAATATTACAGTATCAGATACTTGGAATTTCCAAGATGATAATGTAATATATTCAAATGTAATATTGAAATGAATAAATGAGGAAGTTGTTAGACAAATAAGTTTGTCAAACAAAGAACCTGATTGGATGCTAGAACTTAGACTAAAAGCATTAAAAATATTTCAAGATAAATCAATGCCTACATGGTGACCAGACTTGTCTAAGTTGGACTTAGACGAGATTTATTATTTTGCTAAGCCAGAGTGAGCATGAGCTAATAAGAGCTGGGATGATGTACCTGAAAATATAAAAAATACATTTGATAGACTTTGAATTCCAGAAGCAGAAAAAAAATCTCTAGCATGAGTATGAGCTCAATATGATAGCGAAGTAGTTTATCATAGTCTCAAACAAGAATTGGTTGATGCTTGAGTAATATTTGATGATACTTCTATAGCTATTCATAAATATCCAGAATTGATAAAGAAATATTTTTCTAAATCTATTCCAATAAGTGATCATAAGTTTGCAGCTCTTCACTATGCAGTTTGGTCAGGTGGAACATTTTTGTATGTACCTGCATGAGTAAAAATAACTGAGCCTTTGCAATCATATTTCAGAATGAACAAAAAATCAGGATGACAATTCGAACACACTATTATTATTTTAGAAGAAGACTCAGAAGCACATTATATAGAATGATGTAGTGCACCAAAATACGATGAGAATTCACTTCACGCATGATGAGTAGAAATATATGTCTGAAAAGGGGCAAAAATGAGGTATAGCTCTGTTGAAAACTGGAGTCTTGATACTTATAACCTAAATACAAAAAGAGCAATCGTAGAGGAAAATTGATATATGGAATGGGTATGATGAAATATGTGATCATGAGTCACTATGTTATATCCGTGTAGTGTATTATTATGAGACAACTCGAAAACAGATATGTTGTGACTAGCATTTGCAAATGCAAATCAAAATCAAGATATAGGTTCAAAAGTAATTCACATATGAAAAAACACTTCTAGTAATATATTGTCTAAATCATTGTCTAAATGATGATGAATATCGACATATAGATGACTAATAGACATTAAGTCTACTGCTATATGAGCAGTGTCAAAAATAGAATGTGATGCATTATTATTAGACAACTTGTCTATATCTGACACTATTCCTACCATAAATGTGGCAAATAGTGATTCTATTGTTTGACATGAAGCTTCAGCAGGGAAAATAAGTGAAGAAGAACTGTTTTATTTGATGTCTAGATGAATAAAAGAAGAAGAAGCAACAGCTATGATAGTAAATGGATTTTTGTCACCTATAATGAAAGAATTACCACTAGAATATGCAAGTGAGATGAATGTATTAATAGCAATGGAATTTGAAGGTGGATTTTAATATTGTATTAAATAAATTATGAAATTAGATAAAAGTACTGTTTTGGATTTAATGAATAGAAAAGTAGAAAAGATACTTGTATATTTTTATGATGCTTGATGTAGTGGTACTAAAGTAAATATAAAAGAAGATTTTGAAATAACTGCTGATTTAAATAAGTTGGAACTAAAAAGTAGTCCATTTGATGTTTATGTAGAAAAAATAGATGCAGATAAATTTATCTGAGCAGTAATAACTAAAACAGTTACAGCTGACCATACTTGAAAAGAAAAAATTCGTTATATATTTTCAAATGAACAAGTAAAAGACAGATGTGGATGTGGTAGTAGTTTTAGTTTTTGAGATAAGAAAAAACCAAAAATAGATATAAATAAATTAAAAGATTTAAAAAATAAGTTCAAAAAATGAGAATAACAAAAAATGGATTTTATAAATTATCAGAAATAATTAAGTATGAAAATGCTAATTGTAAAATAAACATAGATGACAATGTATTTGCCATATTTTTTGATGATTTATTCTTAACTAATTCTTTACTTGAATCAGTAAATTACTCAAGCAATATAGAAATAGAATTATGAAAAAATAGTAAGCTAGAATTTTATTGAGTGTTGAATTGAAAAGAACTAGATTCAAATATCAAAATATTACAAGATAAACAATATAGTGAGTTGAAAGTGAGATATATTATTTTATCAAAAAATCTAGAAAAAATAAAGTCAAAATTTTATTCTGAAATAGGAGCTAGTAATACAAAATCTGATATTCATATTATATCAATTGTATGAAAAGATTGATTAGTAGATTTGGACTGAATAATACAGATAAATCATGGTATAGAAAAAGTAAATGCAAATTTGTTAGAGGAAAATATATTTTTATGAGATGGATGAAAAGTAAAATGAATACCTACATTACTCGTTAGAAGTAATGATGTAAAAGCTAGTCATGCTTGTAGAATAGAAAAATTAAGTGATGAAAAATTATTTTATCTTAGATCAAGATGAATAGGTAGAGATAATGCATTATTTATAATGATTGACAGTTATATATCTAATATGTTTATTTGTTTGTCAATGATTGATGATACATTTTATAAAGAAATATTTGATAATATAATAAAAAAGATAAAATAGGTGGACCACCCCCTAACCCCCTCCTTATTAAGGAGGGGGGAACTGTCCGAAGGACTGAAGGATTATAATTTATTTACAACAGAGATAAAAAGTGAATATTAAAAATGATTTTCCGATATTTGAGAATAATAAATGACTGATATTTTTTGACTCAACTTCTTCAACTCAAAAGCCTAGAATGGTTATAGAATGAATAAAGTATTATTTAGATAATTGTTATTCAAACATACACAGATGAATGTACGATATAGCTACAAAATCAGAAAAAATGTATACTGATTCAAAACAAAAAGTAGCAGAT
Organism: Candidatus Altimarinota bacterium; assembly: GCA_943356435.1. Lineage (GTDB taxonomy): Bacteria > Patescibacteriota > Gracilibacteria > BD1-5 > UBA6164 > UBA6164. The sequence continues at coordinate 31,207 of CALREY010000002.1, read as the reverse complement.
TTGATAGGAGCAAGTAGTTACAAAGAAGTAATTTACACTTACAATTCTACATATGCATCAAATATATTAACACAATCTCTTAAAAAGAGTGATATGTTAAAAAAATGAGATAAAGTATTACTGAGTATAGTTGAGCATCATGCTAATATTGTGCCTTGGTTGATATTAAAAGATGAAATAGGTATAGAGATAGAATATGTCGATGTAGATGAAAACTATGATTTAGATTTCGATGATTTTAATAAAAAATATGATGAAAAAGTAAAAGTTATTTCTATGACTCATGTTTCAAATGTAACTGGGCAAGTATTTGATTTAGAGAGAATATGAAATCTTAAAAGAGAGGATACATTGTTTGTAATTGATGCTTCACAAAGTATCCCTCATTTCAAAGTAGATGTAGTTAAATTGAATGCTGACTTTATGTTTTTCACATGACATAAACTATTAGCTGATTCTGGTATAGGAGTATTATGGTGAAAAACAGAGTTATTAGAAAATATGAATCCTATTTTTTCATGAGGATGAGCTATTTGAAAAGTAGATGAATGTAGTTTTACATATTCTAAACTACCAAATAAGTTTGAACCAGGAACTCCAAATCTGACTTGAGCACTGAGTTTGTTAAAAGCAATGGAATATATAGAAACTATCTGATGATATGAAAAAATAGAAGAAATAGAAAATGATTTAGTGAAATATGTTTTAGAAAATTTCAACAAAAGAAATAGAATTAAACTGATTTGAAGTAGTAAATCAAAAAATAGAGTATGAGTATTTAGTTTTGTTATAGACTGAATTCATTCTCACGATATAGCTGATATAATGGCAGAAAATAATATATGTATCAGATCTGGTATGCATTGTGCACATCCATTTCTAAATAAAATTAATGTATCTCAAACATCTAGAATGAGCATATACATATATAATACTAGGGAAGAAATAGATAAGTTTTTTGAGATAATTGATAATATGTTATAAGATTGAATATTATTCAAAAATTATTATATTTATCATTACTAATATATAAATTAAAAAAATTATGCATAGAAAAACAAAATTAAAAATAATTATTATCATTTCTTTGATTGCATTTTGTGATGCATTTTATTTATGATATGATTGGATTTTTTCTGTAGAACAAAGTACTAGTATGTATTTTCTGCCTACTAGTGACATATCATGATGATCTAGTTTTTGTGATATAAATCAGACTTTATCTTGTTCTTCAGTACTTTCTAATCCACTGTCACAAATATATTGAGTACCATTTCCTGTTATTGCATTATTTGTATATCCTATTATTATATTAATATCACTATTAGGGTATTTTAAAAAAATTAAAAAAACATTTAAAATATTACTAGCTATGTGAATAGGATGAGTAATGTTTAATTGATACTTTATATATCAAGAAACGTTCAAAATTGGTGCTTTTTGTCCACTTTGCTTATTATGTAGTGCTATTATTATTACTATTGCTACATTATCAGGAACAGAAGTGCGGAAAAAATATATAGAAAATAAGAAAAAATAAAAAAATGTACAATGAAACTATAACATACTATTCAAAAAATCCATTTAATAAGTTTGAAATACAAAATCCTAGTGTAAGTCATTTTGAATCAAATGATTTATGTGGAGACGATTTAACAGTTTATCTAATAATAAATAATAATATAGTAGAAAATTGGAGTTTTACTTGAGATACTGCTATCATAACTACAGCTTGTACTTCAGTATTTTGAGAAAGTATTATCTGAATGAATATTAGTGATATATTGAAATGTGATTATAATTATATAGTAGAATTAATAGAAAGTGAAGTGAGTGATAGGAGAAAAAAAGCGTCTGTATTATGATTACTTACTACTAGAAATGCTATTCATAAATATTTGAATGATTGAAAAGTAGATGATTTTGATGATATAATATCATAATCCACTGTATAGAAAATAACAATCTAATATGCTAAAAATATCTAAAAAATGATGATATGCTCTAAAAGCTATTCTATATATAGCTGAAAATCAAGATAAATTATTAAAAATTTCTGATTTATCAAAAGATTTAGATATATCTGAATCACTTCTTAGAAGATTGATTTCTGAACTCGAAAAATCAGGAATAGTAACAACTATAAAGGGTAGAATAGGATGAGTAAAATTATGAAAAAAATTAAATAGTATATCAATTTTTGATATACTTAATTCTGTTTGAGAAGAGTTGTGAATAACTGATTGTACTAAATGATTATTTTGTGAAAACATTGATAATTGTAGTACTACGAATTTATTTACAAATCTTCAGAAGAGTTTTAATTGAATATTAAAACTTCAGACATTAGACAAAATAATACAAAAAAAATAATAAATCTAATGATTTATTATTTTTTTTTATTATTAAGCTTCACCAGACATATCTAATTTAATAGAAGGTCCCATAGCATTACATACATATACAGTATTGATATATTTTCCTTTTGATCATGTAGGTTTTACTTCGTTGATAATTTTTAAGAAGTGTTTTAAGTTTGCTTCTAATTTATCAGAACCGAATGATAATTTACCAAAAATTGAGTGAACATTACCTTGTTTATCAGTTTTGAATTCGAATTTACCAGCAGCAATTTCTTTAATTGCAGATACTAAATCTGGAGAAACAGTACCAGCTTTTGGATTTGGCATTAAACCTTTAGGTCCTAAAACTCTAGCGATTTTACCTAAGTTTCTCATCATGTTAGGAGTAGCAACACAAACATCAAAATCTATAGTAACATTACCTTTCAATATGTTATCAATTAATTCATCTCAACCTGCCATAGCAGCTCCAGATTTAATTAATTCATCAGCATTACCTTCAGTAAATGCACATATTTTAGAAGTTTTACCAGAACCATTTGGTAAAGTAATTGTAGTTCTGATTATTTGATCAGCATATTTTGGGTTCAAATTTAAGTTAAAGTGAACTTCAACAGTAGGATCAAATTTAACTGTATTTGTTTTTTCTAACAATTCAACAGCATCTTTCACAGAGTAAGCCATAGTAGAATTAATTAATTCCATAGCTTTATTATATTTTTTACCTCTTTTGTACATAATATAATTTTAAAAAAATAAAGGTATTAGCGCCCTTCGTAGCTTCAGCGTAGAATGGGCTTCCTTTTCAGGTGGCAGAATTATATATAAAAAATCTTATATGTAAAGTTTTTATATAAATTTTATTTAATCTTTTCTTTGTTTCTCTACTGGATCATATCATCATTTATTCCAAGGCATACACCTAAGAATTCTTCAAGTTCATTTTAGAGTTCAAAGAATAGCTCATTTTTTTTCTATTGCTTCTATCATATATTCACTACATGTAGGTATATGTCTGCAATAGGGAGGTGAATTTCTAGCTTTCGCTAGTAGTGAGTGATCTGGTGATAATGTTTTTTGATAAAATTTTACGAATCTTATCAAGAAAATTTGAGACTTGTTCATTAATTTCTCATTCTTTTTCTTCATAATTATTTTTTTTTAATTTACTTAAAATTTCTGATTTATATTTATTTGATAATTCTGTAAATATTTCTAAATAATCTGTATTCTGATTTTTTAATTTTTTTATCTCATCTTCAGATAATCATAATATAATATCTACTTTTCATTTTTCCTCATAATTTTCATAACTTATAGCCGTAATATTTCACATAGAATCAATATTTGCTCCAACATTTATTATGTTATTATTTATACTCATATATATAAAAAATTAAAAAATAATTTAAAAAAAAATAAGAACTAGAAAAAATCTAATTCTTATTTTACGAATTTAACAACGTTTGAGAATACTCATGGATTAGAAATCGCTAGATTAGATAATACTTTTCTATTTAACATAACTTTTTTACTGTATAAAGCATTAATTAATCTAGAATAAGTAGTTCCATTTTCTCTAGCAGCAATATTAATTCTAACTGTCCAAAGTTTTCTGAAATCTCTTTTCTTTCTTTTTCTACCAATGAAAGCATTAGTACCAGCTTTCATCCAAGCATTTTTTGCTCTAGAGAAAACTCTTGAATTTAACATTCTATAACCTTTTGTAGCTTTTAGAATATTTTTATGTCTTTTTCTAGTCATCAGACCTCTTTTTACTCTAACCATTTTTCTTTTTTAATAATAATTAATATGTTATTGAATTTATAAATAGTTTTTAAATTTTATTTACTATTCATTATTCACTATTTATTATAAATGTGGTAATTGTTCTCTTATTTTTTTAACTTCACTTCCAGAAACAACTAAACCATATTTATTTCTTCCTTTAGCTTTTTTAGTTTTATCACTTAATAAGTGTCTTTTACAAGCTTTATCTACTTTAAATTTACCTGTTCCAGTAACTTTAACTCTTTTTTTCACTCAACTTCTAGTTTTTAAAGTCATAGTCTCAAATTATAATTATAAATTATTTAATAGGTTTTAACATAGCTATAAATGTATTTCAGTTTTTCTTAATTTGTCATTCTACTTTATATAGTTCAACCAAACTATTTACAAACCTATGCATTTTTTCGCTTGCTATTTCAGCATATTGATTTTCTCTTCATTTCAACATTAAAGTAACTTTTAATGGATGATGAGCTTCTCAAAATTTTTCTGCTTGTTTTCTTCTTATTTCTAAATCGTGCTCTCAAATTTTAAAAGTTATTCTAATAGTTTTTAAATCTGGAGCTTTTCATTTTTGCTTTTGTTTTTGTTCTTGTTTTTTTAATCTATATAAGTGTTTACCATAATCAAGTATTTTGATAATACTTAGTTCTGGTGTTTTTCATATTTCCATCAAATCAAGTCATTGTTCTGCTGCAATTACTTTTGCGTCACTCAAAGACATCTCACCAAGATTTTCTCCATGGTCAGTAATAAGTTGAACTTTATTAGCTCTTATCTCATTATTTAATGCTCTTTTCTTTTCTTTCAATTTATGTACTTTATAGATTAAGATAATTCTTTAACCATTTTAACGAATTTAGCTTTTTTTCTAGAACCGTTATTAGAATGAATTATATTCTTTTTTACTAATTTATCAATAATAGATTGTAGTCAAGCTTTTATTGTTTTCCCGTCTTTATCTTTTTTGTTTACTAAAATTTCTTTAGCAGTACTAGCATCTTTTGCTTTAATAGCGTTTTCGAAAGCAACTCTTGCTTCTCTATATAAAGCTCTGAAATGGTCGTTTCTAGATTTTTTCTTTTGACTTTGTTTTAATTGTTTTTTTGCTGATCTTATTAATGGCATAAAAAAAATTGTTTAAATATAAAAATAATTTGTCGATTTTATAATCATGTTTGAGGATAGGATTATATAAATCAGTCTTCTTCGTGCGACGATTATATGAAGTTTAAGACAATAGTCAAATAAATTGTAAAAAATTATATTATCTCAAAACTCAACCCTTTTTTCATATATTTTTTACTATTTCATTTATCAGTTCATTTTTTATTTTATCATCTAGAGTTCATTCCATAGATTGGATAAATACCTTGAAACTCAAGCTTCTTTTACCTGGTAATTTAGCTTCATCTTCATAAATATCTGTCATATCTACTTTTGTAATCAAATCAGTGTTTGATTTTTCTATTGTTAGTTTTATTATCTTTGCTTTTGTATCTTTATCTACTACGAAACTTAAATCAAAATTATTTTCTTGATAATTAGATAATTCTTTTGCTTTAGTTATAGAATAAAGAGATTTTTCTAGTTTTGCTATATTTATTTCGAAATATCATATTCTAGATTTAACATCGAAATTATTTGCTACTTTTGGATGTATTTCTCAGATTGTTCATACTTCTTCACCTCTAATAATAATTGAAGCAGTTCTTCCAGAATGAGCAAAACTAGGAACAACACTTATATTATCAAATATGTATTTATCTACTCAGATTGTTTTGAATAAATCAGCAATAGTATTTTGAATATCATAATATACTAGATCTTTGTTTGATACTTCTACTCATGCTAGTGAATAATATTCGTTTATCTCACTTCCATTTCTTTTAAATATTTTTTCTAATTCAAATAATTTCAGATTACTATATTCTCTTATATTTTTTTCAAGTGATAATAATAGATTTGGAATCAGACTTCATCTCAAATGTGTAAGTTCCTCAGATAGTGGATTTTTCATCGGTACCAAGTCATCTGTATTTCATAATGTTTTTGACATCAATTCTTCATTTACAAATGAATATGTATACATATCAAAATATCATTTATTTGTGAAATAATTTCTAGAATCATTTTTGATTTTGTAAGTATTTGTTTGTACTACTGCTCACAAGTTTATTCTAGGAACTGTTGCTTCTATATTATCATATCCATCTATTCTAGCTATTTCTTCTGCTATATCAGATTTGAAATTCAAATCTTTTCTCCAAAATGGAATAGTTAATATATTATTTTTTTCTACTATTCATAGATTATTTAATATATTAATAGCTTCATCTTTAGAATATTTTTTACCAATTAAATTATTTATATATTCTAAATCGAAATCAATCTCTATAGTTTTTTGTTTATCAGAATACACATCACTATATGCTGTAAGTTTTATTCAATCTAGATTTTTATCCAATTCTGAAGCTATAAGACTAACACCTCTCATAGCCATATCTGGAAGAATATCTTTTTCAAACACATTTAGAGAATCAGTTCTTACTCACAATCTTTTACCAGTTTTTCTAATAATAGCTTGGTCGAAGTGTGCTCATTCTACTATTATATTTTTTGTTTCATTTGTTACACTTGATTCTTTTCCTCAGATAATTCATCATAATGCTAATACTTTTTCATCATCTGCTATAACTATATCTTCACTTGATAGTTCATAAGTATTATCATTTAATGCTAAGAATTTTTCTCAGTGCTTAGCAAATCTAATAGTTATTTTTCATTTTATTTTATCTGCATCAAAACAGTGTGTAGGTTGCCCATATAGATATAGAGAATAGTTTGAAATATCAATAAGTAGTCATTTACTAGTTATTTCAGCACTATTTAGTACTTGAGTTATATATTCAGGAGTAGCTATATTTGCTACATTTTCTATTTTTAGACCTATATATCTTTTTACTTGTTCTTGTATATTATTTTTTATTCATAAATCTGCTAGTTTTGAGAAATCTCTGTTCTCATATTCGAAATCAAATTTATTTCAGTTAATAGCATATATTTCTCTGATAACTCAGATATGAGAAAATAAGTCAGGTCTATGATTTATAGCCTTGTTATCTATTTCTAATACTGCATCATTTTTACCTAAATAATCTCTCATAGAAACATCTAGAGGAGCATCTGTTGGTAATTCTAATATTCAATCTTGTCTTTCTTTTATTAATCCTAGCTCATCTTCACTACATATCATTCACTCTGAAGTTTCTCATCTGATTTTAGTTTTTTTGATTATGAAATCGGGAGCCAATTTAGCACCACAAACTGCAATAGGTACTCTGAGTCCTGCTCTTACATTTGGAGCTCCACATACAATAGGAAATATTCAATTATTTACTTTTACAGTAGTACAATTCAATTTATCTGAATCAGGGTGTTTTTCGCAAGTTATTACTTCTCATATGTATACATGTTCTAGATTTGATCACTCTATAATTATATCTTCTACTTCAGCAGTATGCATAACTAAGTCTTTTGCTACTTCTTCAGCTGTTTTAATATCTGCTATATAATTTTTTATTACTTTGTACGAAATTTTCATTTTTAATTGTTTTAGTTTATATTTTAATAAATATATTTAAACAAAATTTTTCGCAATCCCTTATATTCTGTACATAGTAAGTGCTCAAAACTTTTTATTAATAATATTTATTTTTCATTATTTAGTGAAATATATTTAAAAATAGGGAAAAGGCAAGAAAAAGGGGAGAAAAAAGAACTAACAATATATTGTTAGTTCTTTTTTAATTAACTTCTATAAATTTTTCAATTTTTTTATTTACTTTTTTTAGACTTTCAGTTTTTAAATTAGCTACTTTTCTTTCTATAAGTGATTTTTCTAAAGAAAATATGTTTTGAAATCTGAAATATGATTGTTTTAAAAATTTTCAATTTAATAAATCATCTTGTTTTATAGGTAAAGAATATGCTTTATTTCATTCATTTCAGTAAATTCAAATAAGCATAATATTATTAAATTTATTAAATTCTGAATTTGATATAATCAATGCTGGTCTTAGCTTATAGTTTGATAAATCAGTAAATGGAAATTTTATTAGTACTATATCTCATTGTATGTAGCTCATATGTTAAATTATTCAAATAAATTATCGTTACTCTCATCTAACCAATCTTTCATACTATTTTCAATTCATTTATAATATTCTAATTGAATCATTTTATCTTCTAGATTTTCATAAATTTCAAATAAGTTTTGTTGAGAATCTAAGTTAGGGAATGGTATTATTAAATACTCTTTTTTATGCCTAGATCAAAATACTAAAGGTTTTCTGTTAATTTTTACTTCATCTAAGTATGAAGATAAATTTGATCTAAGTTCTGAAATAGGAATAGTTTTCATAATTTTTATTATTATGTAATATTAGTACAACTTGTACAAGTATATATATATTATTATAAAAATCAATTTTTTTCAACTTTTTAATTATATATTATATTAAAGCCCACTTTTTCAAGTAGGCTTTAATTTTTACAAACTATTTTTAATTACATCCTCAATTTCTTTAGCTAAATCTTTGTGTTCAGCTAAGAATGCTTTAGAATTTTCTCTACCTTGACCCAATCTAGTATCTCAGTAAGAGTAGAATGCTCATGCTTTTTTAATAACTCCTGTATCAGCTCATATATCAAGTATTTCACCAGTTTTAGATATACCTTCGTTGTACATTACATCAAATGTAGCTTCTCTAAAAGGAGGAGCAATTTTATTTTTTATTACTTTTACTGTAGTAGTACTTCATGTTACTTCTTTATCTAAAGCAGCTCATGATTCTATTTTTGCTTTTCTTCTGATATCCAATCTTTGAGAAGCATAAAATTTAAGTGCATTACCTCATGTAGTAGTTTCAGGACTACCAAACATTACTCAGATTTTCATTCTGATTTGGTTGATAAATATAACAGTAGAATTACTTTTACTTATTACTCACGTTATTTTTCTCAGTGCTTGACTCATAAGTCTAGCTTGTAGTCACATATGACTATCTCACATATCTCATTCTATTTCTGCTTTTGGAGTTAGGGCAGCAACAGAGTCAACAATTATTAAATCAACAGCTCATGATCTGATAAGAGCATCAACTATTTCTAATGCTTGTTCACCATAATCTGGTTGAGATATAAGTAGATTATCTATATCTACTCAGATTTTTCTAGCATATTCTGGATCTAGAGCATGTTCAGCATCTATAAATGCAGCTATTCATCAAGCTTTTTGACATTCAGCTATTGCGTGTAGAGTAAGAGTAGTTTTACCAGAAGATTCTGGACCATATATTTCAACTATTCTTCATTTAGCATATCATCCTCATAGAGCTATATCCAATCATAATGATCATGAAGAGAATGTTTCGATTTTTTGTCTAGCACCTTCATCTCATAGTTTCATTATAGATCATTTCCCGAATTGTTTTTCTATCATTGCTAATGCATTGTTTAGAGCTTCTTGTTTGTTCATAAATAATAGAATTAATTATTAAAATAATATACTTAAATGTATATATAAAGAGTATATTAATTATACACACTTTGTCAAAACTTTTTTTATTTTTTATAATATAGATTTATCTATAAATTTCTCCCTTTTTAAAAGGGAGTACCTGGAACGCAGTGGAAGGGGAGGGATTATTTTATCTTGTAATTAGCTTTCAATCCTTCATATGTTCATATTACAACTCTATCTCATTTACATACTGGACATATAAATACATATCACCTAGCATCAGGTCTCTCTGCTTCTACTAGTTTTTTGCAATCCTTGCAATAAAAAGATACTTCTCATCTATCAGGTGAAAAGTTATCTCTCTTATCTATTTCATCTATGTTTATTAAATCTGAAAAATTCGACATAATTTAAATGGTTAACAATATTTTTCCCCCTCCTTACTAAGGAGGGGGTAGGGGGTGGTCTATGTTTTAAAATAAGCTCATTACTTCTTCTTTTTTTTCTTCTATTTTTATTACTCATTTTTTTACCAATTCTATGAAACATCTAAGAGTAGCTTCAACATCTGTTAGGGCATCATGTGCTCATATGAAGTATTCTCAGAACAATTTCTTGTGTAATTCTCATAGTTTAGGATATTTAAACCTAGCACCATTTCATTGTAATGCACAGAAATCAACAGTAGTTTTCATTGTACACATTACTTGTTTTGGTCTATATAGGAAATCTTTTTCTAGTCTTTTTAGTTCTAGTTTGATCATATCTTCATCATATTCTATATTGTGTCATATAGTCATATCAGGATTATTTATATAAGTCATTATTTCATCTATCACATCTTCTATATATGGTGCATCTTTTACATCTATGTCATATATATGATGCACTTGAGAAGCTCCAAATGGTATAGATATTTTAGGATTTATAAGTATATTTATTCTTTTTTCTTCTGTAAATTCTCAGTTTTTTATTTCTCATAGTATTCATGCAAATTGAACTATTTTTGGTTGTAGGTTTAGATCTGATTCTTTTTTATTTATAAATCATGTAGTTTCTGTATCGTATACAAATATTTTCACTTTTATTTAGTTATCAATTAATTTTTTCATTCCCCCTCCTTAGTAAGGAGGGGGTAGGGGGTGGTCTGTTATTATGCCTATTCAAGGATGGATTATTGTGACTTATTCTAAAAAAATATAATCCTTTGTAAAGAAAAAATAAAAAAACTTCATGTATTATGAAGTTTTTGGTTTTTTGAATTGGTAATAATTTCTTCAAACTCTTTCTATCAAGTTTTTGTTTTGTAGATTCATATAAATAGTAGTAGGTTTAACATTTCTAGTTTTTAAAACTTCTTTTGTTAAATCTTCAGTACTCATAGGTTCTCATTTTTTTTCTAAAATGTTAGCTATTACATCTAGTACTGTACCTGGTATAAATCCCCATTCTTTTAATGCATAGATTCATCTACCGATTAATACGAATTCAGAATTTCTAATCAACTCGTTATGAATAGTGTTTACTTTTACTGTTTTTCCTAATAAGTCAGTAATCTTGTTTGATAAGTCTATAAAATGCATAGGCACTTTTTCTCTTTTCATTATATAGATTGCTTTGTCTTTTAGAGTTTTAGGATTTAGGATTTTCCATTTAGTTAACCCTATTAATTCTTCTTCTCAGAAAACTATATCTTCAAATAAATCTAATACAGAATTGATAAATGATATAGATAATTTTTCTTTTGTTTTCAGACTTTCTGAAATTGTCTCATATAGTGAGATTTTTTTCATTACATCTTTTTTCTTTTTTAATATTTTTATAGCTTCTTTATGAACTAGGTCTATTACTTTTTTATCTATGTAAGGCATAGAAAAATAGATTTTTGAACCTAATCTTTGTTTAGATTTCTTTATATCATAGTCAGATTGAATAATTGCTTCAAGAATTCCTGAATTAACATTCTTTTCTAAATCTAGTTCTTTAATGATTATACTTATAACTTTGTCTCTTGAAATTATTCATCAGTTAAGCTCAAGATATTTGTTTGCAACATCTTGTACGTCTTTCAAAATCGTAGACTTGATAATTCTTCAAATCTTTTTAATTCAAGATTCTTCTATTTGTCTAACTCTTTCTCTTGTAATTTTTGGTTTAAAAGAGTTACCAATATTTTGTAGAGTTTCCTTCTCAGAAAAAAGTCATACTCTTCTTTCAATTACGTTTTTTTCTTTCATTGAAAGAGAATCTAGTATATCACTAAATGATTTTACTATATTTTTATTGCTTAATACTTGAGTAGTCATTTATATAAATTTAAATAGATATTTGTACTAATATATAATTATTTTACATTAAAAGTCAAACTAATTTTGTTTTTTAAAATGGAAGCTTCATATTATCCTTTTCTTTTGCCTCTTCTCTGTCTTGATTTAGCTTGTTTAATATAATCTCAGAGCTATTATTATGATATTCATTTCTAATCATAAATCAACCTATCAAAATTATCATTCATCATGTCATCGAAAGAATTACTCAATTTCAATAAGTAGTTTTTTCAAAAAATGTCTGAAGTCAATTTGCAAAACTCAAAATAACTATACTAAAACATAATACAAAGAACCCAGAAGTGATTACAATAAAATGGTTTTTTACAGATAAATCTGAATAAAGTTTTATTTTTTCTTTATAATTTGTCGAAAATATTACAAATATAGGTAATGATAATATTATAATTAATAAGTATCATATATTTCAACTAAGAGTATTAAACGAATTCCAAGTTTTTAGCTCAGCATTATTGTCTAGAATCCATGGCATAAATAAACTTATATATCAGATTATACATCATAGTATCGTTATTTTTTTTGATACTGTTAGATTTATTGTTTTGAAATTTAAGTTATTTAAAAAATTTGTAAACGTGGATATTAATTTATTTTTTGTATGTCTATTTCTTTTATGCATTTTAAAAAATTAAAAATTATATTTAAAAACTTTAATAAATTTTGATATTTTTGCAAATACTTTATAATATTTTATATATTTTTTAAAAAAATGATACAAAATTATAAATTATGAAAAATAATAAAGTAATAGACAATAATTTTTTTGACTTGTTAGCATTTAGTTTGAGCTTTGTTTTTTCTTTTTATAGAGCTATTAAATCATTTATTTTTTGATGAAAAAATAGTGTAATAGCTAAAAATAAATTTTTTAATTTTCTTGATTTTTTATTTAGAAAATGGACTAGATATTTTTGGAAAAAACCTACATTGTACAAACTTAGCTCATTTTTTTGAGATATTTTAAACTCAGTATTTAAAAAATAAATAAATATATTTATGAAAAAAATAAACAAAGCATTCACACTTGTAGAAATAATGGTTTGAATACTTATAGTTTCCATAGTTATTATATGATGATTTCAAGCATTGAGTGCAATTACTATTTGAAAAGCTAAGTTAATTCAAAAAGTAGATATACAAAAGGAAAGTTTTTACTTCACTGAAAAACTTTTTGAAATGGTAAAACAATGATGAACACTAGATTATGAAGAATATTTTAACAGAAGTGTAATAGGTAATACTACTTATTCATCATGACATTTTGCAATAGCATCTGGTTATTGAAATTTTTGAAAAAATTGAACTGTATGAACAAATACTTTTTGAGAAAATACTTATGCTTGTGTAAGTGAATCAGCTGATTCAATGACATGAACATGATGTGTAACAAAATACAATTCTGGAAGTACTGATTATACTACAGAAGATCAAAGATATTGAGAATATGCATTACAATTTATTGATTACAATTCTAATAATGATACAGATTGATGAGATGAAGATGGTGATGGTGATATAATCTGAGATGATGATGATGAATTTTTATGAGATTGACCTGAAGTATTTGCATCAGGTACATATATGCCAGAGCTATACTTAATAAGTGGTGATAGAAAAACTAGGACATATTTCAGATGGTCAGTGAAACAAGACCCAAATGCTGGTAGTTGAGCTACTTGTAATACAGTTACAGCAACTGGTTCTGGATGTTTATGAACAGTTGAATATATCAGATTATTATGAAAAGATTATTGAGTAGATCACGATATGTGAAGTAATGATAATACTCAAAATGATTGATTAGTTGATACTTGGGTCATAGATCCAGAGATTAATTGAGTATCTGTTGCAAGTCCTACAGTAGCATGAAGTGGTACTGTCAGTTGGGTACCATTATTTTCAGATGCTATAAGTGTATCAGAATTCAAAATATATAGTGTACCAAACAAAGATTTGACCCTAGCATGGAAAAGTGCAGATAAATCTATAAATGTATCACCATATACAATTATAAAAATCAAACTAAAACCAAGCTGGATAACAAAGAGAAAAATATGATGAGATTGAGAAGAATTAGATTTCTCAATGACCATTAATCTATCAGATATTTATAGTAACTAAATATACAATGAAAAAAAATATTAAATGATTTAGTCTAGTAATAGCTATGTGATTGGTAATAGTTATATCACTTTTAGCATTTACTATATTGGAATATATTATTCCATTTTCTAAAGATATAAAATGAATAGAGAATAGTTCAAAGGCATATTATCAAGCAAATAGTTGAATAGAAGAATGATTATACAAAGTATATGAGAGAAATTATTCATGAGCAATTGATGATAAAAATGAATTTAATAAATCATTTGCATGAATAATTACTTATAATTATACAACAAATTCATCGTGAAGTACACTTCCTCCAGTATGAGAATGAAATAGTGAATTTGATAGCACTAAAAGCTGGAACACAATTTCTGCTTGAAACCCTATTCAATTATCAATTTGAAATAATTATATATGAGATGAAAATATTATTAATATAGATTTCAAAGTACCAAATATCGATTGATGACCACTTGAAACACTTAGTTGATGAACAACTTTATGAGTAGTTAACTGGCAATTATCAACTATAAATAATACATTGAATTCAAGTTGATCAATAATAACTTCTGATGAAATAAATGGAAACTCTATAGATTTAGATAACAAACAATGAGTTGATTTAGAGTGAAATGAGACAACTAATGAGCAATTTTGAAATTTTTATACTAATAATTGTACATGAACTAGTTCTGGATGTGTACTTAAATTATCTATTGTTAATAAGTTAGAAACTGATGATATAACTGATGCTAAAGTATTACCATTCTTAGAACGGAAGCTTACACTAAATAATACTATAAATAATCAAATACCTCTAAGTCATACTAAACTTAGTTCATCAGGTAAATCATATGGATTTAAAAAAGATATAAGTATAAAGATACCAGCGCCGTCAGTAAATGAAGCATTTGATTTCACTGTGTTTCAGTAGACCATACAATTACATAGAAAACCTCTCTCTTGAATTCTCTCCCCTTAGCAGGGGAAAGAGGCTATATTTAGTACACTTGTAGCCCCTTGCCCTTATCTAAGGGAAAGGATTCAGGATAGGGTTAAATAAAATTAACCATTAAAAAATGAGATTATATAAAATAGAAGAAAATGATGCAAATCAGAGATTGGATAAGTTTTTAAAAAAGCTATTTCCTCTTGCAACTAGGAGTTTGATTTATAAATTTAATAGAAAAGACAAAATAAAAATAAAACAAGTCTGAGAAGACACAAAATTCAGAAAAGAAGACAATGAATACAAGCTTCAAATCTGAGATGAAGTAAAAATATTTTTAAGTGATGATGATTTCAAAGCACTTTCTGAAAAAGAGGAAACAGTATTATCAGAAAAAGAAATTGACCAAAAGCAAAAATTTGATAAAAAAGACATAGTTTATGAAGATGCAGATTTGTTTGTAGTAAATAAAAATGCTGGTATAAATGTGCATCCAGGTGACCATAAAACAACAGAGTCAAATCTGATAGCACAAGTACAGGATTATTTATGAGACAAGTTGAATAGTCTAACATTTAAGCCTAGTCTTATTCATAGAATAGATAGAGATACATCTGGTATTCTAATGATAGCAAAAAAGAAAGATATGCTTACTAGACTGGTATCAGATTTAAAAACACATGAAAAAATAAAAAAGACATATTATACAATAGTAATATGAAAACTATCTAGAAACAAGTGAACAATAAAGAAAAATCTACTGAGAATAGAATGAGCAAAAAATGAAAACAAAGTACAAGTATCAGAAAACTGACAAACAGCAATAACACACTACAAATCTATAAAAGAACATATAATACAAACAGAACAATGAGTATTGATATTAACAGAATTGGAAGTAAATATAGAAACAGGTAGAATGCACCAAATCAGAGTCCACTTAGCGAGTTTAGGTAATCCTATATTGTGAGACAAGACATATTGAGACAAGAAATTGAATGCATATTTTTCTAATAATTATGGAATATCTAGACAAGCATTACATTCATGGAAAATAGAGTTTTTTCATTATACTAGAAATAAAAAAATGGAATTAACTGCAAATATAAAACAAGATTTAACAGATTTTATAAACAAAATAAAGTCATAATATATTAATAATATACAAGCATTATGAAAACATTTATACTAGTTTTGATTTTTATCGTATGAGTTTTTTATTATTTTGTACCAAATGATACAAAAGTAGAATTATTTGAAAAAGTATGAATAAATGGTAGTATTTTGGTAAGTAGCTGATCTACAGAACAAACAGAAGTAAAATGATGATTGGTAGATCTGAAATTTGATTCAAAAAATAAATCTACATACAAATGAAATATATCAGCATGAGAAGAAATGACTGACTTATCATGGGCACAATTACCATATGTGAAATGTTTTACAAAAGATGAATCAGTTAATTTTAACTGAAAAGTAGTATTACATAAAATATGGTTACTAAAAAATAAAAACATATCAGTAAAAATGGTGAAGGAAAATCCAGCATCAAATCTAAGTATGTATGTATATAAAACTCAGTTAAATAACGAATTACCACCAAAAGTAGAATATGTATACGAGTGTCTAAAAGACTTTTCTACAAATGAAACAAAAACAATAGATATGAAAGGGAATACTGCACCTACAGAAGTGATTATCTGAGTATCATGAGCAAACGGAGCATTGGATTGAGGATATAGTTTGGAATTGGAACAAAAATAAAAAAAGCATACTAAATACTTACTTTAGTATGCTTTTTTATTTCTCAGTTTTCTACAAAAACTATATCTTCCAATCTAATTCAAAATTTTCAATCCAGATAGATTCATGGCTCAATAGTGAATACCATACCATTTTCTATTTTGTCAGTTGAATTAGCACTTATTCTAGGATTTTCATGTATATCTAGTCCTATTCAGTGTCATAATGAATGAGAAAAATTTTCTGCATATCATTTTTTATTTATATATTCACGAGCAAGTTTGTCTAAATCTTGTCATGTCATTCATATTTTGAAATTATTTATTGCTTCATTATGTGCATCTCTGACTATTTCATATATTTTTTTGAAATCTGCGTATTCTTCACTTCTATCTCATACCCGAATTGTTCTAGTGAAATCACTACAATATCACTTAAATTTCGCTCAAATATCTATCATTAGTGGACCATGTCATATTAAGTCATTTGATGTTTTATGATGTGGTATAGCTGAATTTTTACCAAATGCAACTATAGAATCAAAGCTTTCTCCATCTCATCCGTTTTCAAATATCTTGTTTATTATGATACTTCTGACTTGATTTTCAGTTTTTCAGATAAGTATTCCGGTGTTTGCAACATATTCTAAATATATGAATACTTTATCTATTATGTCTATAGCTTTTTTTATATTTTCTATCTCGTTTTCTTGTTTGATAAGCCTTTGTTTTCAGAAATAACTATCGTTTAATTCTATTATTCTCCCGGTATTATCCTTCAAATATTTGTAATATTTTGATGCTATATTGTTTTCTAAGTATATTAAATCACTGTTTAGAGTCAGTTTAGTAATCTTTTCTAATAATCATTCCCATCATTTAGAAAATTCTATAAATTCAATATTTTTTATTCAAGTTTTGTTTGAAATATTTTTTAGCTCTACTTTGTCTTTGTTTCAGATATATCTAGAGTCCAAAAGTATAGAAATAGTGTTTTCACTCAATACAATTCATCAAAAAGTAGGTTGAAATCATAACAAGTATTCAAATGTTTTATCTGTATTTGAAAAGTCACTATCAGTTATAAATATATGTGTTTTCATATTATTAATAATTTATAAATAGGGGCTAATAATATTATGATTTGTGATTTTGTCAATATGTAGCTATTTTAAAAATATTGACTAATTTTTCTTTTATGTATTATATATTTAATTATTATTTTATAAATTTAATTTAAATGAAAGAAGTATTTAAAGTAAAGAAATGGTGAGGAGAAAATGCAGCAGAATTGGAACAAAGTCCTAATAATGTAGTGAGTGATTATAGTAATAGTATTAAACAAGCAATAGTAGTTTCGGCTATTAGATGACCAGAATTTAATACTACGGATAAACTTATAAGTATCTGAAAACTATTATCAAAAGATAAAATAGATATAGAAAAAATAAAGACAAAATTAAATGAAATTAGAGATTTTCACCTAGATGTAGTAAATGATAAAATACAATGAGATAGATTAAAGGTGAAAAATTTGATTAGATATAATTTCGAAGAATTATTAAATAATATTTTAGAGTATTTAGAAATAGACAAAGATGAGAGAATAATACCTTCAAAAGAAAATGATTATTTAATAAATACAAAATCAAAAGATATATCTATAATATGATTTGGAGAAATATTGTCAGCAGATATACATACTACGTTGTTAAATAATATATGAGCAGCAGAAAAAAATTATTCTTCATCATGAATATCATCAAATAATTCTTTAAATAATATTTGATTATCAGATATGAAAGCTAAAACATTAGATTTCAAATGAATAACAAAAAATATTGATTTAAACTGATGAGAAGATGTAATATTTAGCCAGTTATCATCTGAAATATCTCTTAGAGTAAAGGATATACTAGATAAAAATAAAATACCAGTTATTCCATGATATATACCATGATTTGAAAACTGAATAGAAAATGCTATAGGTAGATGATATAGCGATGCAACTGCATCTATGACAGCAGTATGATTGTCTACAATATTTGATGTTACTTTGGAAATACAAAAATCAGTTAAATGAATGCTGAGTGTAGATCCTGGAATGCTAGAAAATTGAAAAGCAAAATTGATACAAAAAATAGATTATTTAACAGCAAAAGAAATAACAGGTATTAGATGAGCACAAGCTAAATTATTACACAATCAAGTACTCAGAAGAGAATTACAAGAAGCATGAATAGCAGTTCGTTTGTTTGACCCTTTTAAAAATAATAAATGAACGATAATAAGTAGAGAAAAAGATGAAAATTCAAGTGGTGTAGAATTTATCTGAGGTAGAGACAATGTGACATTTTTCTCAGTTAGTTCAGGTAAAATGTCGTCTAAATGAGTGATAGCAGATGTATTTTCAATAGTTAAAAAATACTGTTCTGTAGATATTATTTCTACATCTGAAACAGAAATAAGTTTTACTATTGATTCAGGATTAGAGCAATCAAAACTGGAAGAAATATCACAAAAAATCAGAGGTAAATTGTGAATCAAACAAAATTGATACGAGGATTTCGTGAAATACGAGCCATATAAAGCATTAGTTTTTTGTGTAGGGCAAAATCTATCTAACAATCTATGATCACTTTGAAGAGCAGCAGGATCATTATCAAATGCAGGTATAAATATAGAAATGGTATCACAATGAATCATGGAAAGAGCAATGATATTTGGTATTCAAGGATCTAAATTGAAACAAGCTATAAATGTATTACATGATGAGTTTATATAGGAAAGTAATTGGAAAAAAATAAAATTTTTGACAAATATAGTAAAATTTTATATAATGTATATAACTTCCATAAATAATTTGGTAGTAAGATAGCATAAATAAAAAGAGAGGTGTGTGAAACCTCTCTTTTTTATTTGCACTCTTGCAAAAAGATATATAATATGTGTAATTAATATTTAATATATAAATATGGTTTGAAATATACTTAGATTGATGCTTACTAGAGGGCTTACTATGAAGAGATGGAACAATTTTCCTCGTATAGAAGATGTGAGTCATTTGGATAATGTATGATTTGTTGTTCATGTTGCATTGTTTTTGGCTTATTTAGAAGAAAAATCAGGTAATAAAATAGATAGAGAATTCTTGGTAAAAAGAATTATTTTCAATTCATTTTCTAGACTTATTTTATCAGATATAAATAGTGGAACAAGAGATTATATCTTGAAAGTAGATGATAGTATTTTTGATAAATTGGAGAAAAAAGCTTTTGATTATATTCTATGATTTGATTGACCAGAATATTTAAAAATAGACATAAGAAAGACTATTTTTGATAATACTAAAACACTAGAATTATCTATCATCGATGCATCGAAAAAATATGCATGATTTATGGAGTGTAGTGTGAATTCAAAAGTATTTTCAGATATGTATGATGTACCATTAAATCAAATCAGACATGATTTAGAAGAAAAAAGAAAGACTCTGAAAAGTCTAGATTTATTGTGGAATAATGAAAATTATAAAAAATATTTAACACATATTAGGAGACTGAGTCACTCAATGAGATGGAATCAACAAAACAGAATTTATCCTATATCTGTTATGAGTCATTTAGTTGTTATTACTTTTATTTCATATATAATATGAATGATAGAAAATAATAATGGATGAAACTATGATATACAAGACCTGATATTGAGAACTATTTATCACGATATTCCTGAAGCAATTACTGGTGATATAATCACACCGACAAAAAAAGCTGTAGAATGATTCGAACAAGTATTAGAACAAGTGGAGATACAGATGATGGATGATTACATATTTTCTTATGTAGATGAAAATTATAAAGCAGAAGTTTCATGATATATGCTATATCCATTTGAATGACAAATCTGACATCAAGCAAAATATGCTGATATACTTAGTGCTTTATTCGAAGCAAAGGTAGAAAGCAATTTTTGATCAGAAGCATTTGAAGAAATATATAGAAATGTAAAAAAGAAAGTAAACATGTTTTGAACTACGAGTGTTGATTATATGTTAAAAAATGTGTTAGATAGTTTCAATGAAAAATGAATAGATATACATTTAGGGAGGTAGGGTGACTAGCCAATTAAGTCTACAGACCACCCCCCAACCCCCCTCCTTACTAAGGAGGGGGGAGTAAAAATAACAAACAAATTATGAAAACATATGATGTATTTTTGGACTATTATGACCAAATAGTAAGAAGTATAAATAATCCGATAGAAGACGAGGTAGAATTTTTGGTTGAAGATTGTATCAAGCAATATAAACCAGAAACGAAAACTATCTTAGAAACTGCTTGTGGTACATGAGTTGTTGCAAAAGAGTTGAGAAAATCATGATACAAAGTGATATGATTAGATATTAGTGAAAAAATGCTAGAAAGAGCCAAAAAAAATATCTGAGCATCAGACTTGGTATTAGCAGATATGACGGATTTCGATTTAGCGACTACTTTTGATACTATTTTATGCAATTATAATTCTATCTGTCATTTATTGAAATGGGAGCAATGGCAAGCATTTTTTGATATGGCCTATAAGCATTTAGACAAAGATGGTTTATTTGTATTTGATATAAATACTGTTTATGAGTTTGAAAATATTACTCGTGAATTTGCTCAATTTTACAATTTTTGAGAAGATACAGTATGTTTAGAAATGATAAAAAATGAAGGTATTTATGAGTGGATAGTAAAGATATTCAAGAAATCAGAAGATTGAAAATATGAATTAATACAAGAAGTCGTAAGAGAGAATAGTTTTCCTATAAGTAAAATAAAAAAAGAACTAAAAGATAAGTGATTCAAAATACTTGAAATGGTAGATTATCATTATGGTGAAGTCACTGCAAAAAGTGAGAGAGTGTATTTTATATGCAAGAAAAAATAGTTATGTACATAGATATAATTAATAAATTAAATGAATTAAACATAGAGTATAATGAACTAGAACATGCTGTTTCAAAGTCATGTGATGATTCTAAGTTATTTAGACAACAAGCTTGATACGACTGAATAGGTAGTAAAAATATCGTATTTCATGCTAAGTGAAAATATTATTTAGTCACGACTATTTGAGATAAAGAATTAAAAGCTAGGAAATTCAAGCATGAGTTTGGTACAAAGGATATCAGATTTGCAAATCAAGAGGAAATAACTAGAGAAATAGATTGAGTCATAGGTTCTATTCCACCATTTGGATTCAAAAATGAGCTTATAACAATTTTTATAGACCAAGAAATATTTGATCACGAGTATTTTATGTTCAATCCTGGTGATGCAACAAAAACAATTAGAATTAAAACTAGTGATTTAATAAAAATATACAAAACACTAAAAAATCCTATAAAACTTTTTGATTTTAAATGAGAAGAAGCTATATTTGAAGAGATAGAAAAATAATAATTAACCAAAAACAATAATGAAATTTGTATTATCAACAATAGCATGAGTAGAATCAATTGCTAAAAAAGAAATAGAGAGACAATGATGAGTAATTGAAGAAGTAGTAGATAGACTAATTACTTTTTCTGGATGAATAGAATTGATGCCTAGAGTAAATCTATGGTCTAGAGTAGGGAATAAACTGTATTTATTATTAGCAGAAAAAGAAAAAGTAATGGATTTTGATTCATTATTTGATTTAATTTCTACTATTAATTGGAAAAAATATTTCAAAAAAGATTATCCTATAATAGTAAATACATCATCTACTAGAAGTGAGCTTTTTTCAGCTAGAACTATTCAAAGTATCTGAAAAAAAGCAATAGTTAAATCTCTAGTATGAGAAAATAAAATAGCAAAAGAAGATGAAAATCTAGAAAAAATGGAGATACTTATACTGATAATAGATAACAAAGTCAGAATACTTCTTAATACTTCTGGAAATGCTCTACATATGAGATGATATAGGACTCAAGCATGAGAAGCACCTATAAAAGAATCTCTAGCTGCAGCACTTGTTTTATTATCTGACTGGAGATTCAAAGAATCATTTTATGATCCATTTTGTGGTTCAGGAACAATTGCTATTGAAGCACTTATGATAGCAAAAAATATTGCTCCTTGAATAAAAAGAGCATTTGCATATGAAAAACTATGATTGATAGATTGGGAGACAGCAGAAATAGAGAGAAAAATGGCTAGAACTAAAACCTATGATGGTGAATATAGAATATATGCTAGTGATATAGACCCAGAAATGGTAGAATTAGCAAAAGAAAATGCTGCAAGAGCATGAATAGCAGGACAAATAAATTTCGAAGTAAAAGATTTCAAAGAATATATATGAAAAGAGATTAGTTGAACTCTTGTTTCAAATCCTCCATATTGAGAAAGATTAAAAGATGAAAATCTAAAATCAATGTATAATAGTATAGACAAGATATTCAGAACAAATTCAAATTTATGATGATGAGTTATATCTAGCTTTATGGAGTTTGATAATCTGATAAAAGCAGATGATTACAAGAAGAGAAAACTATATAATGGTTGAGAAAAATGTTATTTTTGGAAAAGGAAGTAAAAAAAGCCCTATTCGTTTACGAATGGGCTTTTTTTTGTTTTCTCCTTTTTTAGTTTGCAAAATGAGCAATGATTTTATTAGCTTCAATGGTATTTCTATTTACTAGAATACCCATCGCGATAGAATCACAACACAATACTCTTTCTTGAGCACTTATCAGGTTTGATATTCCACCACCACCGATTATTTTTGCTTCTGGTCCAAGTGCTGATCTGAGTTTCATAGCATAATTCAATGCCTTGTTTTTGATAGCTGGTCCTGATACTCCACCATGTCCAATATGTGATAGAGGTGAAAATTTATCATCACCAAAAATCAATTTGAACGGAATAGTGTTAATAGCTTGGTGAAATTCTATTTCCACATTTTCATGTAGCATTTTAGCTAGGGAGATATCTTGCAGAAAACTATACTTGATACCAACAGGAATATTTCCAATAGCTTCTTTGAAGATTTTTACTACTTCCACTATTTCATTACTGATTAGACATACCCCATGTCCACTATTAGGACAAGAAATATTTAATACTACTGCTACAAGTTTTACATCTTTTCTTTTCTTGAATTTTTCCTTAAGCTTTTCTCCCATATATTGGGCATCTTGCTTTGCACGAGCTATGTCTTCTTTTTCACCTTTCCCAAATTCTAGAAAGATAGATGGAAAAACATAGTCATTAGCAAAATCTAAATCTAAAAAATCATCAAATCCATCGTTAGTAAGACCAAATGAATTGACTGTAGAATTACCTCCAATAGGTAAATAACAAAGTTTCTTAGGTAATGGGAAACCGTAGTCGGTCATTGCCCAGCCAGATTTGGAAAAAATAGATGAACCAAAATTTCCTACTTTTGGATGTCTAGTAATTGATTTGCAGATAGTTGTAGAATTTTTTCTATCTATGAAATCATTAAAAGTATCAAAAAATAATCCAGGTGGACCAAATCCATCTACACCTAAGCAACAATCTAGAACTACAGGTTTTATCCTAAAACCATTTGATAGGGTAATACCATTTTTACTCATTATTCCTCCAAAACTTTCCAGTTTAAATTTTGTCCTGCCATGAATGGAGTAAGTTTTTCTTCTCCTATTGAGTCAGGGATTAAAAAAGTTGTATCGTAAATGTTTATAAATTCACTTGGTATAGAAATACCATAATGAATACGTCCATTGATAGATAAAAATTCTTCTAAATTCCCTAATCTTTCAAGTTCTGCAAAAGCTTTTGCGTACAATTCTACAGCATGTAATCCTGTAAAACAACCAGCACAACCACAACTAGATTCTTTGCAATTCAATGGATGAGGTGCACTATCACTACCTGCGAAAAATTTGCTATTACCAGAAACAGCTGCTCTGAGCAAGACATTTCTATCTCTTTCAGTTTTAGCAACAGGTAAACAAAAATTGTGCGGATTTAAAGCTGTTTTTTCATTTACGGTAAATATTGCATTACGATTCATGAGTAAATGATGTGCAGTAATAGTTGCAACTACATTTTCACTACAACTCATTACAAACTCAACTGCGTCTGCCGATGTGATATGTTCTAGAGTAATTCTCAGTTTAGGAAAATCAGTTACGATTTGAGTCAAGACTTCTTCGATAAAGACTTTCTCTCTATCAAAAATATCTACATCCGGCCTAGTTACTTCACCGTGTATCAATAGTGGAACTTTTTGTATTTCCATTCTTTTGAGAATTGGATATATATTTTTTATATCACTTATTCCGTTTTGAGAACCGGTCGTAGCATTTAGTGGATACAGTTTGAAGCCGATGATGTTATCATCTTTTGCAGCAGCATCTATTTCTTCTATACTTGTATTTTCTGTTAAATACACTGCCATATGATAATTACACTTGGCTATTTCTAACAGATAATTTCTGTATGAATTTGCTTCAGCAACTGTCAATATCGGTGGATTTAAGTTTGGCATGACGATTACATCTGCAAATTGAGCAGCACTCATAGGTGTTACCAATTCAGCCATTTTACCTCTTCTCAAGTGTAGGTGAGCATCAAAAGGTTTGCTTATTTGAATAGACATATTTCATTCTCCATTTTGTTTTGGTATTTGTTTTTACTTAGTTTGTTTTTATTTTTTCACTATCAAAAAATAGTTGTTTATTTATAATAATTTATGATAAAAAGTCAATTTATTTGAAACCGAGTTGATTTTGTCAGAGTTTTGTGTAGGATTATAGAATAATATTCTAATTAATAATATAAATTTAAGTGAAAATACTAGCATTTGAAACGAGTTGTGATGATACTTCAATAGCAATATTTGAAGATAATAAATTGGTAGCTATGGATACAGATAGTCAGATAAGTATACATAATATAACTGGATGAGTTGTACCAGAAGTTGCAGCTCGTGAACATGCAAATAATATATTCAAAGTACTTACTAATGTATTAAATCAAGCTAAATTAACTCTAGATGATATTGATTTCATATGAGTTACTACCAATCCTGGATTACTACCTTCACTTTTGACTGGAACTACAGTAGCAGGTACTATTTCTACAGTATTAAATAAAAAAATTATTCCAATAAATCATATAGAAGCACATATATTTTCCAATTTTTTAGATAGGGATGAAAATGAAATACAATTTCCTCTAGTATGTTTAACTGTTTCATGATGACATAATGATATCTATTATATGAAATCTATGTGGGAAATGGAAAAAATAGGTAGTTCATGAGATGATGCTGGATGAGAAGCGTTTGACAAAGCCGCTAAGATGATGTGATTATGATATCCTGGATGACCAATAATTAGTAAATTGGCAGGAGAATATGAGGAAAGTTCAGGGGGAACACATAGGTTCCCCCCTACTGTAGGGGCAGACCTATGTGTCTGCCCTGCACTTAAATCAGAATTATTCCCTCGTGTATGGTTAATAAAAAGAGAATTCAATTTTAGCTTTTCTGGATTGAAAAGTAGTGTGAAAAGAGAAGTAGATAAGAGAATAAGTGAAAAATGAGAATTAACAATAGAAGATAAAAGAGAAATATCATATGAATTTGAAAATGCTGTTACAGAAGTAATGGCTTGGAAACTCATAGAAGCAGCTAAACAATACAATGTTAAAACAGTTATGTTAGCATGATGAGTAAGTGCTAATATAAAGTTGAAAAAATCCATAGAACAATTGGCAATGAAGGATAAAATTCATTTCATATATCCAAGTAAAAATCTGTATTGTATGGATAATGCTGCAATGGTATGAATAAATACATATTATAAAATTAAGTACAACAAATACGAGGAAAAAATATGAGTCGTAAAAATGTAAAAAAAACTAGATGCTGTTTTCATCTAGTTTTTCTTTTATTTTCAGATTATCTTTTAGGTAAATATTTCACTTTTCAGTTAATATATTTTTTATAAGTTTATCTCAGAATTCCAATCTCTTGAAGAAATCATCAGTAGTAATAATTGCATATTTTACTTTTCTACCATAAAAAGTAGAAGTAATAAATTCACTCAAACTATCTTTATCTATATCTCATATTAAAAATATATCCAGCATATTTTTACCATTTGAGATTAATTTAGTTTTCAATGCTTCATTTACAATAACTAATTCTAAATCATTTTGTGTTTTAAAGAAATCTTTTATTCTATCAAAAGGATTATAACTCTTTAAAAATATATTTATAAATTCATCTAATAAATAAAATTTGTTGTTTATATAAAATATTTTCTTTTTCAATTCTGTTTTGTGTTTCAATATTCAAAGTTCTGTTAAATTGTCTAATTCTCTTTTTATTGAATTTATTTGTTCTTCTAAATCCCTAGATAATCCTCTCATATGAAATCATTCATTGTTTCCAGATTCATATTCAAGGAAGAGTTTCTCTAGTAGTTTTGTCCTACATTTTGATCAGAATATTTTTGATATATCTAAATCTTTCATTTTTTTAGTTGTTTTTAAGTATTTTTTCTAAGTCACTTGAATATAGTTTTCAAGGTATGTAATGGTAATGTATATGTTTTACGCTTTTTCAAGCATTTGTTTGTCTTATAAGTGAAAAATAATCTTTTTCTTTATAATAATCACTTAAAAATTGTTCAGCAATTCTTATTTCTAACAATTCTTCATCATTCAATTCTTTTGTATGTTCTATATGTCTATATGGAATCAATAATAAGTGGCCTATTAATCAGTTGTAAGGATATTTATTATGTATTATATATAAATATTTTCATTTCCATATTTTTATTGCTCCATTATCGGTACAAAAAGGACAGTTTTCTTTTCATATACTGTCTTTTCATCTAGTCATTTCGTCCCAGATGTTTCTATCATGTATCTGCATTTTTTATTATATTTATAAATTTGTTAAATATATCTATATAAATTTACTAAATATATGTTAAAAATCAAATAATTTTATTGATTTAAGTTTATTATTAATTATATTGTTTTGTAGATTTACTTTTATAATAAATAAAAAATGAAAAGTTTGAGACAGGAATTAGCTGATAGATGATTATTATACCAAAGTTCAAATGAAAAATTGTTTGAATTATATGACAAATGATGAGAATTATTTTACTGTGGTTTTGACCCAACTGCTGATTCTCTACATTTATGAAACTTCATATGATTTATGGTTGCAGTTCATATTATGAGAAGAGGGAATAAATTTACTGCATTGACAGGTTGAGCAACTGGTATGATATGAGATCCAGGATGAAAAGATAGTGAGAGAACATTTTTAAGTGAAACTGATTTAGAGCTAAATCAATTAGCAATAAGTAAACAAATAACAAATATAGTAAATAATCTATCAGAATTTACAGGACAACATTTCAATTATGATTTCGTAAACAACAAAGATTTTTATAAAGATATGTGATATCTAGATTTTTTGAGAGAAGTCTGAAAATATATCACAGTAAATGTTATGATGTCAAAAGATACAGTAAAAAAGAGAATACAAGATCCAAATCAATCTATATCATATACGGAGTTTTCATATATGTTATTACAATGATATGATTATTCTAAACTATTTATTGATGAATGATTAAAATTGCAAATTGGTTGACAAGACCAATGGGGTAATCTAGTAACAGGTACAGAAATAATCAGAAAAAAATACGATGCTGAAACATATGCTTTGACTTGGCCACTTATTACAGATTCATCAGGTAAAAAATTCGGTAAATCAGAATGAAATGCTATATGGTTGGATAAAAATAAAACTTCTCCATACGAAATATATCAATATTTCATGAATACAGCTGACACAGATATATCTAGATATTTGAAAATGCTTACTTTAATAGAAACTGAAGAAATAGACAAATTAGTAGCAAATCATGAACAAAATCCAGAGGCTAGAGAATGACAAAAATTATTAGCATATAAAGTAGTAGAAATAATTCACGGTACAAAAGAAGCTGATTTAGCATTGAAAATATCAGATTTCATGTTTGGTTCTGACTCAAAAGTAGAAGTATTGAAATGATTAAAAGATAATGAAATAGATACATTTCAAAATGCTATGTGAGGATTCAAATATGCTAGTGAGAATTTCTTTGAAATTATAGTTAAATCATGATTAGCAAAATCAAATACTGAAGCTAGACAATCAGTACAATCATGAGCTATCACTATAAATGAACAAAAGATATCTGATTTCAATTATGATTTCTCTAATGATTTCATAAATGATAAAGTACTATTATTATGAAAAGGTAAGAAAAATTTCAGAATTATTAGTAAATAATAAAAAAAATAGTCAAATAGAAATATAAAATATTATTTTATATTTCTATTTTTTTTGTATAATAAATCGGATATAAAATATAATAAAAAACTATGCATAAACAAGAAATAATCCATCCTAAATTCCTTCCTTTTAAAAAGGAAGGAGGCTACAAAAGAATAACTAATAATGGATTCACCCTAGTCGAACTAATAGTAGTAATAACAATATTAGCAATTCTGTGAACAATAGCATTTATTAGCTTACAATGATACTCAAAAGACGCCAGAGACTCAACAAGAATCTCAGATTTATCATCTATGAAATCAAGTCTTGAATTATTTCAACTAGATGCAGGGAAATACCCAATCCCAACAGATGGAGTAGATATCACATATAGCTGATGAACAGTATGGACCCAATGATCATTCTGAGAAACAGTATATTCAAATACAGATAAACTTGATAAAATACCCACAGACCCACTTTCAGATAAAGTATATACTTACTCTACTACCCAATCTAAAAACCAATACGAACTAGGATGAGTACTAGAATGAAACGAAACAACACTAAATCTAAATACAAACCAAACACATACAGCTTGAAATATAGAAGCAAGTGCCATAGTTACATGAAACTACAACTGACAGATGAGTAAAACCCTTATCTGAACAACATGTAATATACTAGCAATCCCGACAATTATCACAAACGATACTCAAACAAGTACTGACCTAGTAGAAATAGTAAATAACAACAGACTAGTAAAAAACTGACACAAAAATCTACCATCGACATTCAAAACAAGCAAATTCAAATATGACTGATGATTTGAGTTTCATCCAAACAAACTATTAGCATACACAGATACATGAAGTTGTAATGATATTACAAACAAATCAGATGCAAGTGCTAGAGTTTTACTGCTAAAATGACTACAAGAAGCATATTCATGAACAACACTAAAAAACGACTGAGAAATAAAAAATATTTTAGCATTAAATATTGATACAAATAATCCAAGTACTTTTTTATTGAGCTATGCATGAAATTATGTGAATAACAATTTTGCATGAAATATAATTGTAAATGATGCATGAAAAAAATGTGATAGTTGATATACAGAGCAATGATGAAACTGTATATTAAATACTTACACAGTTAGTTGAACTTTTTGAGCATGATGAAATTGAGCCTCAGTTAATGTATGTGGGACAAACGTAACAGCAAACTCAAGTTGAAATTTTACAGCTAATATAAATCATTGAACAACATGTAACAACATAACAGCAACTAGATCTGGATATACATGTAGTACAACTGTAAACTGACCATGATCATTGACTTCTGATATTACAAATATAGCATGAAATTGTGTAAATGTATTTTATCAATGTACATGAACAACTCAATGGTATGAAGCTACAAGTTCATTTGGATGATGTGATACAACAGATAAAATCGTATGTACATGAGTTTGAACATGATATGTAATAGCTTGATGTAACGTATGAACAAGTATTTCATGAACAGGACCTTCATCATATTGACAATTGTTTCAATGGTGAAATAGTTGATGAACACCATATGTAAACATGACTCCACATGCATCTACAATAGATACCACAGGTTATAATGATAGTACATACATCGATTCTACAAAATTCGTAAGATGACAAGCTAGCTCACCATATGATTGGTCAAGTCCACAAAATGATAATTTATGGTGAAACTCTACTTGAACTAATATTGCTAGAAAGTGACCATGTGATACTTGATACCATGTACCTACTTATGCAGAATGGAATACAGTTAGAAATAGTTGATTATTCACTTGAGCAGGAAATCAATTTATGACAATTTTGAAAATGCCAAAGATGTGAAGAAGAAACTATGATAGTTGAAATATCGAATATGAAAATTTCATATGAAAATATTGGACATCTACTCCATGGGCATGAAATTGGTCTGCATATTACATAGAATGGTGAAATACTTGAACATATATGTATGATAATTCTCGTGCTCATTGATACCCAGTAAGATGTTTCAAAAATTAATAAAATCAATATATA
>CALREY010000001.1 GCA_943356435.1 Candidatus Altimarinota bacterium | reverse complement strand
CATAAAAATATATTGAAAAATGGGTGATTAGCTCAGTTGGCGAGAGCATCTGCCTTACAAGCAGGGGGTCATTGGTTCGAATCCAATATTACCCACCATTTGAAAACAAATTAAAGTTTAGATTAATATCTAGACTTTTTTTGATGTTTAAACTTATTTGTTTATTTTTTATATTTTTTTATAATATTAGTGTTATTTTTAATTTAAAATTATGAGAATTTTAATTTTTTGAGATAGTATAACTGAATGATATTTTGATATGCTTATGTGATGATGGGCTAATATGTTAAAAGTTGAACTTATGACATTAGATTATTATTATGAAGTTGCTAATTTGTGAATTTCATGAGATGATGTTAATGATATATTGAAAAGAATTGAATTTACTGTAAATACATATACTAATAAGTATAATGATGATTTATGTATTATTTTTCAAGTATGAATAAATGATACTGCTATTATGTGATTATCAAATGAACTTTATACTATAAATGATTTTGAGGATAATTTAAAAAAATTAATCAATGTATCAAAAAAATTGACTGATAATGTATTTTTTATGTGAATTACTAAAGTTAATCAGGATTTAGTTTCTCCTTTATTAAATTCAAAAAGAGGTATTTCTTATAATAATTCTAGAATAAAATTATTTAACAATGTTATTAAAAATAATGTATTGAGTAATTGATTTAAATATATAGAAATGTTTGATTTATTGGATTATACTGATTTGTTTGATTGATTACATCCTAATACAACTGGTCATACAAAAATTTATAATAAAGTTAAATATGAGTTAAACTTATAAATATTTGCTTTTGAATTATTTTTGTGTTATTATTTTACTAGTTTAGTAATTAATTTTATACACGTGATTTTACTTTCAACATCATCATTAAACTGATACTGATTACATAGAATATTCAAATTTGCTCATAAAGCATGATTTGATGGTTTAGATTTGGCTTTAAATAAAATAAATTTCGATTATTGGGATGAAGATTATGTAAAAGATCTTAGTGATAGTTTCAAAATCCCAGTATTGTCTATTACTGCTCCATCTGTGTGAATGAATCAAAAAAGAGTAGATAAAATTGTTCAAATTGCTTTAAAATTGTGAACGCAAATTATTACTTTTTCACCTCCACATCATTCTGATAAGGATAATAGTTGGTTTACTAAATATTTACCAAAAATAAAGAGAGAAACTCATTTAACTATTGCTGTTCAAAATGTAGAATCTAAATTGATTTATTTCATTATTCCTGAGTTTAAAAATGCTACATTAAATGAAATTAAAAAAATTACATGAGATGCTACTCTTGATTTATGAAGTATAGAAACATCATCTGGTATGGATATATTAATGGCTCAAAAAGTATTGTGATGAACAATTAAAAATGTTTTTCTAAGTGATAAACAATGAATTAGAACATGATTATTACCTGGATGAGCAAGTGGATGAATATCATTTTTACCTTTAGAAAGTTTTTTAATGAAACTTAAAGCAGCAGGATATAACTGATTTATTACAATTAAGGTTAAACCATCTGAATTGTGAGTATGAACTGAAGAAAAAGTAATTCAAAATATGGAATATGTTATATGATATTATAAAAAACATTTTTTAAATTATAAATAATAAAAAAAGAAATAGATTTAATTAATCTATTTCTTTTTATTTGCCCTCTAATTTAGTTTTTCATTCGATATATGCATAATACCAGATTGATGTTTTAAATACCTCTAAAACCGCAGTAAGATATGATAGAATTAGTATAAAACTTATAAATAGTATACTAAGTATAGTTATAGCTACCATCAAGAATATTTTTGAAGTAATTAGTCATAGAGTAATTACTATTATTATTGGAAAACTTAAGAATATTACAAAATTGAATATAACTCTTAAATTTAAAAATAGTATAAAAAAATATAATTTAACAGTTCTTTTAATATTTAATATTGTTATTCTTGAAGATACTCAAATTGATTCAAATACTTTTTTATTATCTAGAATAATTGCATATTTAGAATATGAAAACAGTATATTTAAGAATATTCAAACAAATAATAATATAACAAATAAGTAATTAATAACATTAATATATTCCAATCATATAAACCTAATTGTGAATAAATATGAGTTAAGTATACTTATTACTTTGAATTCTGAGAATAAGTTATTATATTCAAAAAGAGGTAAAAAATTGTATAATCATTCTCATAATGCCTCACTTGAACTCATTTCAATATTTTCATTTTTTGCTTGTATATATTTTATTAATCATCATTCAAAAATAGGTGTTAATATTATATATACAATAATGAATATAACTCAAAATACAATTATTTCAAATAAGTAATCAGAATGAAAGAAGTTTAGTATTACTACTAAAGCTTCTTCTTTTTTATTAAACAATATAACATATGTATAAATTGTTTGATATACTAATAATACAGTTAAAAATATTGTAGATAATAATCATGGTATTAAATAAAACTTTTTTACTTGAATATCATTTTTTATTATATTCCATGCTGGTATTATTACCTTTTTTTTCAATAATTTATTAGCCATTTAATTTTTTTAATAAAAAATTAAAGAAATCTACTATTCATTTATTTTTAAAATTAATTATTTTTTCTTCTTTAATATACATAGTATTAAATATTTCTTTTCTAGCAGAATTATTTGCTAATTTGCCTGGTACAACAACATTTTTTATATTCTTATCTATTAATAAATTAATTTCAGGAGTATATAATGTTTTAACTATTTGTTCAGCTTTTAATATATCTAAAACTTTTTCTTTTATTTTATTCATTTCTTCAGGAGATTTAATTCCTGATTTCAAGTCTTCTAATAATATGTCTAAACTAGTTTTTTTAATATTACTGAAATTATATCAGCTTTTTACTTGACTAGAATGGAAATATGGAAAAATATTATAATCAAAGTATCAAAGATTTACTCAAGTAAGTACCATATCATAACTATCTTTTTCAGATAATGTTTCTCTTAAATCAGTAATTGATATAGGTAATAATTGAACATCTATTCAGATTTCTAATAATGAATCTTTTATAAATTGTGCTGTAGTTTCAAGTTCTTTTTCTGTTGATAAATAATATAAATCTAGAGTAAACTTTTCTAATTTATCATTGTAGAAATATTTCTCATTTAAATTATTTAATGATTCTAGCTCTTTTTTTGTTTCTTGTACTTTTTTAGCATCTTCCAATTTTTTAGCGTCAGCTATTTTTTTTGCTTCTTGAGCATTTTTTGCTTCTTCTGCTTTTTTTACTTCTGGATTTACTACTTTTTGTTCTGCTTCATGCAAACTTCTAATGAATTTTGATGTTTCAGTATCTAATACAGATTTATCTCTATAGAATATAAATGTTAATTCTTCTTTTAGATTTTTATTTCAATTTTCTACAAAGTATATTTTATAACTGTTTACTCCTCATTTAATTGTTCAATATTTTTCAGCTAATCTGTAATAAAATTTATCACTTCAACTTTTATAATTAGCTAATTTATAGTCATTTACATATACTTCTGTTACATTTGCTCAAGCATTTCATTCTAATAATATATCATCTTTTGTAATAAAATTATATTTATCTACATAAGCTGGAGAACTAATATAACTAGAATCTTTTTGGAATTTATCTATAGTTAGATTAGTAGTATTTAGATCTACTTTTGCAACTTCTTGAGTAACTATTGTATTAGTAGTACCTGTATTTACTTTTTCATCTACTTTAGATGTAGTTTCTGGTAATTTTTTTTCTATGATTTTTGATTTTTTAATATATCATAGATTTCACATTATTTTTTCGAAATTTTTATCCTTTATTTCATTATCTATACTCTTTTCTGTAAGATATGGATTATTTACTGTTTTATATTTTCCTTCTCAAAGTACTTTTATTAAGTTTTCAGTATTTATTTTTTCTAGTATATAATTTCTCAAGTTTATATCAGAAACATTATTTTGATTAATAAATAACGAAACAAATTGAGGTAATGTATATTTATTATTTTTTAGTCTAGGTATACTATTACCTATAATATTATCATCATCTTCAAATATATTTACCGTTTCCTTATTTTGTAATAGACTATTTGTATTAGGAAATATATTAAGTATTAATTTAGATATATTTCAGTTATATATTTGTTCATTTGAATCCAAGAATATTTTTGTAATTCAAATTGTTAAATCTGAAGTAATATTTGATATTTTAAAAACTCACGAATATATTTGTCCACTAGTAGGAAAATTTCATAATAATGTATCTTGTCATAATGTATCTAATGTTGCTTTTGGTACTATAGGTTGAAAAAATATATTTAAAAAGTTTATATCCTTTTTAGTATTTTTAAATACTATAGAATTATTATTTTTAGTTATTTCTGTTTCGGCTAATAGGGAAGCAACTACTTTATTTACTCAAGAGTTTTTTAGTACATTATATGTTGCTATCACATCATCCGTAGTAATTGGTTCTCAATTAGACCATTTGATATTATCTTTAATAAAACACTCAACATAAAGTAGATTACTAATATCACAAGTAGCTAAATCTCAAACAATTTTATTTTCTTTTAAGTCAAATTTTAGAAGTGATCTATATAATAAATTTATTATATATTTATTATTTCAACTTAAAGGAACAAGAGGATTTAAACTAGGAAGTCATCAGATAAGTCCCTCAGACACAGTTCCTCCTTTTATAGGAACTAATTTAGAATCATCATATATATAAGTATATACTAGATGTGTTAAAGTAAGCACAAAAAATACAATACTTATTAAGAATAAGTATTTTTTTAATTTGATTATTTTATTATATATCATAGATTATTTATATGTTTTTATATTTAATTTACGTATAATACAACTGAAATTAATATAAATAAAATTCATAAAATTATTGTTGCATTATGAAGAACTTTTTCTGGTCATCTTTTAGTAACCTCACCCATTCATCCACTCATACTACTTAAATTTAAACTAACATTTTTATTTTGCACTAATATAAAGAATATTAGTAATACGCACACGATTAATTCGGCGAATTTCAACATTTCAATCATAAATTTACTTTTTAGAAAATAATAGTGAGTAAATCATATTCAAAATTGTAAAAATAGCAACAGCAATTGCAAAATTTATCCATCAATTAATTGTATATGCTACTCCTGGAATAATTAAAACTGTATTTATAATACGATCAAATAACCATAAAATTATTCAGTTTACCAAAAATGTAACAAAAAAGAAAAAAACAAAGAACAAAGGTAGGGTAACCAATTTCAATATTGGTTTTATAACTACATTTAGTAATCAAAGTATTAAACCTCAAATCAAATATGTTTTTACTCATCAAGTAACAGTAATTCAAGCTGCAACTGTTCAGCTAGCATTTGGTCCTAGAAAAAAATACAATAAATATAGTATAGAAGCATTTAAAAGTATGGAAAAAAGTATTTTCATATAGGTTTTGTTATTTATAATTTTAACATTTGTATTACTTTTTCGATAAAAGTAAGTTCTATTTTTGCATCCTCAATGATATTACCAGCTATAGCATTTTTTATTGCATCAACATTGTTATTATTTATTTTTACGTCTATGTTTTTTATTCATTTTTTATTCAAAAATAATCTTAAAAATTCTGCATCTTGTCATCTGTATATAAATGCATAAGAATTTATATTAGTATAATTATAAAATGTTTCAGAAATTTTTATTCATAAATCATTAATTTTTACTTCTATATTATCTTCAGAATTATTATCTACAAAATATACTAATCAAGCAATTAGTAGTACTATAAAACTCATTCAATATTGTTTAGTGAAAAATCACCATATACTTAGTCATATTACAATAGAAAGAGCTATAACATACCACAAAGTTCATCTCTCCTTTGTATCATCAAATTCCCATTCATATATATATTCTGACATTTTTTGTAAAATTAAATAATATATTTTAATTATACAAAAAAAAATGTTTTTACAAACATTTTTTTTAACTAAAATTATCAACAATAAATTTAATAATAAACCAAGCAAGTGATGCAATTGCAAATCATCATAAAGCCATTATTATAGTTTTCTTTCATTCAGAAGTACCATTTCATTCTAGAGAACCAAATAGTATTTTATAAGCTCATATAATTATAAATATAATAGCTACAGTTCAAGCTATAGTTATCATGAAATCAATAGATCATTTTATTATATTAGGAATATCTTCAGTATGAATATCTCAAGTTCTAAGTGCTGTTTCTGTTTTAGCAGAATCTCATTTGAAATTTCATAATACTCATCCATCTGCAAATACTAATTTTGCATTTAGAATTACTCATATTATTGTATATAAAATATTTTTTAAATTAATAAGTATTTTTTGATTATTCATATTAATGGTTTATTAGATTATATTCAGATGCTCATTTTCACATTTTAACTAGACTATCTATACTTGGATTATAATATTCTGTCAAAAATCATATTAATTCTTGTTTATTCAATGCTTCAGCTTTTAGTCATACATTTTCTAATCAAGTTTTTATTGAGTTTGATCTACCTATTAATCATTTTTTTAGTTTAGTAAAATTTCTGATTTGTGATCTAAGTGTCAATAAATCTTGTCAACCATTTATAGATAACCAAAATGCTTTGAATACTCATGTTAATGAATCATCTTTTACGCTTTTGTTTTCAGTCTCATCAAATGGTAGAATAATATAAAACTCTTTTTTCATTATTTGAGCTACTTCTATCAATTTACGTAAATATTCTATATATTCGTAAGTTTGATTTTGCAATAATGGGTTAGTTTGCTTTATAGCTTTATCATTCAAGTTACTTAAATAACCATCAATATCTAGTTTCTTTGAGCGAACTAATATTTGAATAGGGAAGTCAAGTGAATTTAAAAATCTTTGAAAACTAATTATGATAGAGTCTTGTTCATCTGTATTTTTCAATAAAAAATTTATTGTACTACATCTCATAACAAGTCTAGCACTATTATCTTTCATAATAATGATATTTTCTCTTATTTGTGAAAATGGTAAATATCTCTGAGTAGATGTATCTGGATGATCTTTTTTTGTATTTTTTACAGCCATTTTTATATTATTTTAATATATTAAATTTTGTTTATTTTATCTTCTAGTTCTTTTATCTTGTCTATTTTATTAGTGAAATCCACTTCTTTGTCTACTTTGTTTTCTATATTTGATAAATATCCTATATCAATAGGTTGAAAACTATCTATTCATTTCATCCATTTTCTCTCTTCTAGGTTAGTCTTAAATCTGACAAATGCAAGAATAAAAGGTATAAAAGTCATTTCAGAGTATTTAAAAATAGCAACCATTAAGAATATCAAAAATATAATAACAGAAGGAATAGCCGCAATTTCTGCTCATGTATTTGGTGCCATTGAAGTAAATAATGAGTATCACAATCATCAACCAACTAAAATAATAGCTAGTTGTCTAAGGCTAAGTCATAATACTATTGGATCTTCATTTTCTATTTGAACGGGAATTTTGTATTGCATAGATTATTCATGTTATGAAAAATATTTCATTTTAGACATTATATTTTTTTTACATTATTTTTCAAATACTTCTTTGTAAATCTTATCTTCCAAATTTTGCATTATTTTATACTCATCATCCAATTCATGGTCATATCATAATATATGTAATACTGAATGAATAAGTAACTTATAAAATTCCTTTTCTTCTCACAATCAGTATTCTATTGCTTGTGCTTTAATTTTATTTTCAGACATTATTATCTCTCATGCTATATCTTCATCTGTTAGATTATTAAAATCATCAAAATAATGAAAACTTAGTACATCAGTAGTATTATCTATATTTCTATAATTATTGTTCAAATTTTTTATACTATCATCATCTAAAAACACTATATTAAGTGTTCATTTCTGAGTAATACTAAGCATATTAGAAATCACTTCAAATATAGAGTCAATAGTATTAGTATTTACATCAAATCATGGGGTAACAATCAAATCGTACTTAAACATATTTTTTAATTTTATTAGTTTTTAACATTAATATTTTATTTCTTTTTGTAAAAAAATCAATAATTATTATTATGTATATGTCTATTACACAGGTGGCAGGTCAATCTCATTTTCCTTACACCCGCAAAAGCTTTAGATGGTTCTTGGTAGTTATTTTGATGAGGGTCAACTATTAATAATATGTATTATTTTAGATTTTCTTTCTGATATTTAACGGGCTATCTATATATTTCCTTAATAAGGAATACAAACACTTTGACTGACCTTGTAGATGGACTACTAAAAATTCAAACCTTAATTTATAATAAATTGTAAATTAAATTTTGAATTTTTTTATTATTTCATATAATATCGCCATATTATATGCTTAAAATAAAAAAATATGTCAAATGATGATGTAAAAACACCTTATGTAAATGAGACATGTATAGGTTGTAGTGCTTGTGTTGCTATTTGTAGTGATGTTTTTGATTTGAATGATGATGGTAAAGCGTTTGCAATAGATTGAATGAATAGTTCAAATGCTAACTGAATAGATGATGCAATTGCAGCTTGTCCAGTTAATGCGATTCATTACAAAGATTAAGATTTGAAATCCAATTTTTATAAAACTAATTTTGACAAAATTAGTTTTTTTTTATATAATGTCTATGTTTAATTTATTTATTATTTTTCCACCTATGAAATTACAAAGAATAAAATCAGGTTTTACATTAATAGAGTTACTAGTAGTTATCACTATCATCGGTATCCTAGCTACATGAGCTGTTTCTATATATACATCACAAATACAAAAAGCAAGAGATAGTACAAGATTAACAGATGTTAAAGCATTACAATGAGGTATAGAACAATTTTATCAAGATTGATCAGAATATCCATTAGGATTGGATGATTGGATTTGATCATGAACAACAGTTCAAATTTATATGCCTACATTAGCACAAGATCCAAAACACGATCAAACTTGTTTTGGTTCAAGATGTGGTTATGTTTATAGAGTAGCAAATGATTCTAACTGAATTACAAATGGTAATTATGAAATTTCTACAGCATTAGAAAATAGTTGAAATGTTACTAGTAAAGCGACAAATACTGCTGATAATTGAAATGATGCTAATAGAATAGAATTATGAGTTTGACAAAATACAATTGATACATCTTCAGCACAAGGTACTGCATTTAGTACAAATGTTGCTGTAGCTGCTACAAATCCAATTGTAATAAAAAAATCAGCTGTTTATCAAAAATAAAATAATAACCTAAAAAACACCGTTTACACGGTGTTTTTTGTTGTCTCGAAATCGTCAGTTACTTCAGTTTTTATTTCGTATAGTATATAATCTTTTTCATCAAATTTCTTTATATTAAATTTCGATTCTAGTACTGGAATCAAATCTTCTCAATTAAGTAATATTGGATTAATATTTGGTAATATAAGAGCCATTGTAGTATAATCTTTTTTTATTGCTAATACTCATGATTTAGTTGGGTCTATTTTCAGTATTTCTTTATCTTGCAATACTCTTCTGTTTGCTATTTTATCTATTCTGACTTTTATGTCATTTATTTCTGTGTATTTAAGTGGTTTAAATCTAGTATCTTTAGATATTGCTCAAATAGTGTTTTCTATTATCTCTTCTACTAGATTTAATTTTATTTCTTTTATATTTCCACTACTTCATCTCACTTGTCAGTTTTGGTAAATAGTCACAAAAATAGATCAGTTTGATTCTAATAAACTTGGATTGTCTATTTTTAATTCATCTACTCTAGGTGCTTTTTGGTATTTTGTAAAATACTCAATTGTTTGTTTTGCTATTGATATCATATATGAAAGGTTATATTGTAGCCCCTTTCCATTATTTAAGGGAAAGGATTCAGGATAGGGTTAATCAAAATTATATTGTATTTTTTTCTTCTTCTACATTCATTTCTTCTCTTTCTTCTATTTCTATTTGGTAAAATACATTTCAAAGTTGATCTTGGTTTGTATATGTATAATAATTATAATATGCAAATTCAAATATTTGTTTGAAAAAAGTAGTAGTGAAACTTATTATAGGCAAAAGTATAACAAGAGATATTAGTTTTGCATATCATGTACTAAAATTTGAAAATATTATAATAGTAATAAAAATACTTACGAATAATCATACAAAACTTCAATATATTCATATCAAAATTCTTCTATAATTATTTATTACTTCTATTATTATGTTTGTACCAAATGTTGAAATCAGAACATGTGCTAGAAATACATACATAATGAAATCATACTTAATAAGTCAAGAATATACATATATTGGAGCAATAAATAAGTATGTAATAAAAGCAAAAAAAGCTATTTGTCATGAGATAATTATATTTCTTTTATATCTCTCTCATGATGTTACATTTAGTAGTACATATATCAAATACATTGTTATAGTAGTTCATAATAATGTAATTATGGACAATACAAGAGGGAATATAGAAGTAGTGTCTGTTACTACTATATTTGATTTAAATGCATCAGGAATGTTTATGTAATTACTTATTACAAATGTAATTATCAATATAATCACACTTCATATTATTCAAGCTATCAAGCTTCATAATGAATTTATCATTACTTCTTGTATAGTGATTTTTTTTGGTCAAAATGCCATATTATTATTTATTATTTTTATAAATTAAGTACATATATATAACAGCTCAAATACTTATAAAACAATCAGCCAAATTAAAAATAGAGAAATATTTAACTCATATGAAATCAATTACTTCCGAGTTAAATACTCTTTCAATACCATTTCATATAGCTCAAGCTAATATTAGTCAAAAACTTATATCAAGTAGCTTGTCATTTTTTTCTTTTTTTTCATGTCTATAATAATAAAAAATCAGAATAATCAAACTAATAGTAACAATTTTTAATAATAATGGATAAACTTTTACTCAAAATGCTATTCAAGGATTTAAAACATATTCTAAATAAATATAATCTCACAATATATTTATTTTATTTTGTAGATAAATATTAGCAATATACTTACTTATTAAGTCTATAATTATTCAAGAAATTAGAATTATATAAAACATATTGACAAATGGTTAGTTTATATTATATTATCATAGCCTAAAATTTTATAAAAAGGAGAATATTATGGCAATTGAAACAAGAAATGATGATGCGATGCCTTTTATGGTAATTGATGACGCTTCCTTGCTTACTTTGGGTGAATTATTGAAACTGGTTAAGCAATCTACCAAAGCTGGTATTGTACCAAGTTTTTCGCTCGATGGTGGTGAATTGGTTACTGATTCGCGATTGTTCGCCAATTTAGTACATCACTACTAATGCATTTTTTTGTAGCAACGGAAGTATTACTTCCGTTGTTTTATTTTATCAATTTTCATATAATTATATCATTTCTTTTTATATTTCATGAAATGACTTCAAAGTTTGTGTTGTCTACATCTATGTAGTTTTGTGTCCATCATTTCCAAATAGTTTTTCAATTTGTTTCAGTTTTTACTACTTCGATTAATACTTCGAATTGCTTTCATACATTTCTCTCTATAAACTCATCTCTTATATGTTCTCATATTTCTTCTAGTCTCCACATTCTATCTTTTTTTATTGCATCACTTAATTGATTTGGATAACTTCATGCTGGAACTGTTTCTCAGGTAGTGTGTGGTGAAAAAGGGAAGCCGTGGATTTTTGTTATCAATCAGTCTTTTACTAGATTGTATGTATCTAGAAAATCATCTTCTGACTCACCTGGAAATCATACTATCAAATCTGCTCCTATACTGATTTCTACATTGTCATTTCTTTTTAAGTTCTTTGTTTTTGTCAATAATTCTCTCATATATTGTCCATCATAATGCCTATGCATAGATTTCAAAATATTTGTAGATCATGATTGTACAGAATAATGAAAATGAGGATAAATTCTAGTTTCTTTGAATATTTCTAGACATCTGTCATCTATGAATTCTGGTCACATAGAACTTATTCTGATTCTAGGAATAGTAGTATTGTCTAATATATATCTAAGTAACTCAGCAAATCTTGATTCTCATATATCATTTGTACTTTCTAGTCACCATGCTGATAGATTTACTCAAGTTAATACTACTTCTTTTCATCCAGCTTTTTCAAAATCTATGATTTCTTGTACTATATCTTCTTTGTCTCTATAATAGTGTTTTCATCTTTTTTTCACTGTTAGACAAAATGTACAAAAACTATCACATCATCATTGTATTAATAAGAATTTTTTTGTATATATTTGAGGTATTGATTTAATTTTTAATTTCAACTCCCCCTCAGTCCCCCTCAATTGAGGGGGAAGCGAAGTATGAGCAGGGGGAGTTTTAGTTTCTTTTGAATTAATTATATCTTTTTTTAGTTCTTCTGGTTTTTCTCATAGTATTTCTATTTTTCATTTTAGATTTTCTAATTCTGGATATATTTCAAAAAAATCTTGTTGTGCTTCTCATGATTTGAAAGCTCAACACCCACTAATATATATTTTTGTAGCTTGTTCCCCTCATTTATTTAAGGGAGGGGTTAGGGGTGGGTTAAAAGTTTCTGACTTTGCTATATCTTTTACGAATTTTAACCATTTTCTTTTTGCATTATCTGTAACTACACAACTAGCTACAAATATTCCATTTTTATCTTTTAAATACTCTGAATTCAACCATTCATCTGTGTAGTATTTATTCACTTTACAACCAAATATTTTATATTCCATTTTTTTATTTTTTTATTGTTTATTTTTTACTTGTCATTATTATATACAAAATAATTATTTTAAAAGTCAAAATATGTGAAAAATAAAAATATGAGTAGATGAAGCTGGTAGATGACCTTGGCTTTGAAGTGTTGTTGCATGTGCTTTATGTTTTAATCCAGAAAATAAGCCAGATAAAGAATTCTTGAAAGAGATAAATGATTCAAAGAAAATATCAGAAAAAAAGAGAGAAGAATTATATAATAAATTAATACAATTATCTGTTTGAGAAAATCCTTCTGTTTTTTTTGGTGTTTGAGTAGTAGACAACTATATAATTGATGAAATAAATATAAAAAAAGCAAATAGAGAAGCGATGAGAAGGGCATTAGTAGAGCTACTTAGAAAAATAGATACTGATGAAATAGATTCTGTATTAATAGATGGAAATGATAATTATAAATTTGATGAATTAAAAAGACCAGCAGTATTTATCATATGATGAGATGCAAAAATAATAGAAATATGAGCTGCGTCAATTATAGCAAAAGTATTTAGAGATAAATTGATGCTTACTTATTCTAGTTTGTATCCTGAATTGAATCTAGAAAATCACAAATGATATGGCACAAAAAAACATATAGAATATCTAAGTGATAAATCAAAAATCACATGAATTCATAGGCTATCCTATAAACCAGTAAAAAAAGTATTAGAATACAAACCAAAATTATTATTGCATGTATGTTGTTGACCTGACGCTACTATTCCAATTGTAGATTTGAAAGAAAAGTATGAAGTTATTTGATTTTGGTATGATCCAAATATTCAACCCAAAAAAGAGTATGATAAGAGATTAGACAATTTTAAAAAAGTTTGCGATATAGAAAAAATTGATTATATTGTGGGACCATATGATGTTAAAAATTTCTTTGATGAAATCAAAGGATTAG
This sequence comes from Candidatus Altimarinota bacterium, assembly GCA_943356435.1. GTDB lineage: Bacteria > Patescibacteriota > Gracilibacteria > BD1-5 > UBA6164 > UBA6164. The sequence goes on along the minus strand of CALREY010000001.1, from coordinate 183,466 downwards.
AAAACACTCCTGAAAAATGAGACAAATGTACTAAGTGCTATGATATGAGGCTTAGAAAAACAGCAGAACTTGCAGTTGAATTATGAATAAAAGAATGGACATCTACTCTAAACACTTCACCTCATAAGGATTTGGTAAAAATGTTTAGTTTATGAGATAAACATTCACTTCAAAATAATTTAGAGTTTTTAAAAATAGCATTTAGAAAAAATTGATGATTTGAAAGAAGTGTAGACTATACAAAAAAACACAACATTTATAGACAAAACTACTGTGGGTGTATCTATAGTGATACATATCCAGGTGGTAGAGTTATTTTAAATAATAATAAATAAAATTATGTTATGAAATAAAAGTGAGTTATCTCCAGAATTTACAAATAGAGAATGACATGAGTATCTATGAATTGAAGGTACAGATCATCTTGATCTAGATTTCGAATCATTAAGTGATGGAAAAAAATGACATGTAGAAGCATTAAATAATTGAGAAATTAATAGAGTTATTGATGAAACTAGAGTAGCTAAAGAATCTATATTGGACTAATATATGAAAAAAGTCTTTGCAAATAAAATATTAAATGTAATAAATACAGACCTATTTGATAATAGGTTTTTATTTGATTATTTAACTAATCTAGAAACTAGAGAAGTCGAAGTAATATATTTGTCAGACTTATTAGAACAGAGAAAAAATATAGATGTACTTGATAAGGTAAAAGAAAAACCTGCTATGTATTCTAATGTCTATTCACCAGAAGATGAACTAGAAATATTCAATGAATTATTTGATAATGCAATAAAAAATAATAAAAAAATACATATAGTATGAATAACTTTAGAAGATGAAGTAAAAATATTAGAAGAATATTATACCAGTTTATGATATATGAGGGAAGATATTAATTGTTTTGCTCCAGATTTCGCAGAACCTATGGTAACTGTTTCAGTAAAAATAGAAAATATTATGTGGAAATGATCAGATTACAAAGCTCAAAGAGACAAAATATTTTTTAATCCACCTATCAGAGAATCATGACAAGTGAAAGCTATGTTTAAATGAATAAATAGGTGAGTAATAGCATGAATTTATATATCAGAATTTACGGAAGAAATAGAAAAATTTTTATGAAACTGTGTAAAAGATGAGAATATATTATCTATGACTTTAGCTAAAGTATTGTATTACAATCAAGAATCAATTTGATTCAAATGAATAAAAAAAGAATTAATAGTTAACTATTAATTCTTTTTTTGTCTTATCAACAGAATGCTTTAGCTTTTTGTATGGTATTTGTTTATTAGCTTTACTCAACAACTTCAACACTAGTAGTATCTTCTAGTATATTTCTATTAGCAAAATCCAATTTTAATATTACTTTGTATTTACCAGGATTCTTATATGCATGAGTAGGATTTGCTTCAGTTGAAGACATACCATCTCAGAAATCCCAGTAATATCATACTATTTGTCACTCAGAATCTTCAGATAAAAAGTCAATTCCTTGTCAAACTGGTGCTTTTGACATACTAGTTGTGATTTTTACTGTTTGCGGTTTAGGTTTGAGTACCAATTTTTTAGATATAGAATAATCTTTTCAACTAGTTGTAATAACTTTTAATTTTATAGTATATTCTCATGGGCTAGTATATTTATGTCATTCTACTATACCATCTCTTTCTTCAGTAACACCATCACCATAATCCCAGATAAATTTATCAATATTTTCATTTTTTACCTGACTTTTAGATGCATCAAATGATACAGTAACTGGTACATAAGGACTATTTTTATTTATTTCGAAATTCAGAATTGCTTCTTTTTTAATTCATTCTATAAAGATTTTTTCTTTCATTGTAATTAAATCAGTTTTGTCTTTCCTATTTTCGAATTCAAATATTACAGTTATAGTATGATTTCATTCAGTACTTGCTGTATATTTTCATACTTTTGTTACTTCATCTACATCTCAATCAGAATTGTAATCAAAACTAACTTTTTTAACAGTATATAATAAATTATTAGCTTTAATAAATCTAGCATCAATTGTTAAATCAGTAGGAACTCAAATCTCATCTATAAAATATTCGTGTAATTTTTTCTCGTATTTTAAATTTTCTACATTTACTCAATTATCTTGAACTTTTAATGGATTAGATAATAATAACATTTTAGGTATATCTACTTTTGTAGTTATTTCTTTTATTTCTCATGAAGAGTCTTTTAATATTACTTTTACTGTTTGTTCTCAATAATTTTCAAATGTAAATTTTATTTTACTTGCTTCTATTTGATTTGTAGGATCTCAGATTTTTGTCATTTCTTTATCTCATATTATCCATTTATATTCCTCTATTACTCAGTTTCAGAAATCTGTTTCTGCATTTTCTACTCTAAATTCGTATTCTAAATCATTTTCTATCGATTTATCGGATTTTATTTCTCATCATAGTTTTGTTTCACTTTTTCATGATACTATAAATATTTTATCTAAATCAGTAGATGTTTTATCATTTCTTTTAATGTATAATCATACAAAAGTATCTTCAAATATAGGTTTTCATATTCTAAATACATCTCATGACCATACTGGTTTTTCTAAATCTTCTAGAAAATACCATTCTAGTTTACCTAGTTCTTTCAATGTAGTAGCATCAAAATCTACCAATTTTCAACCATTATTTAATTGTTTTTCATTTATTTTAACAACATAAGCAATATTAATTCATGGAATATTTTCTACTGGTTTCTCAACTTCTTCTCAATTCACATTTGTTTCTGTCAATTTTAATTTAACTTCATAGTTTCATTTTTCCTTGAAATCATGTATTATTGTAGGAATAGGTGAATCTATTTCTTTCCCATCTCAGAAATCCCATACATATTTTTTTATTTTTAATCATTTTCTTTCCTCATTTTTAGCTAGATAACTTACATCGTATTTTATTTGCATTGGTCAAATAATATTAGAAGTGTCTGCAATTAATGATGATCATTTATCATAAAATTTGCTAGTTAATTTAGAATTGTCATATATTTGAATATCTCAATATGCCATTTCTTGCCAATTTGGAAGAGATCTAATTTTTTTATCTAGTATCATCCATCCGCTTCCTGAACCAAAAGCTAAAAATAATATTAATACTCATAATATACCATATCTAATCTTTTTTTGTTTGAATTCTTTTTTTGTAAGTAAGAATTTAGCCAAATACATTATTAGAAACAATACTTCAATAAATATAATTATTGAAAATATTAGAGTAACAGCTTTTAATATAAAATTATTTATATCATTTAGACTTATTCATAAATTTGCAAAAAATTTTACATCATCAACTGTATTTGCATTCATTACCACAAATGCCATAAATGCTCATCATACTATTAATGCTATAAATGCTATAACTCACAAATACATAAATATCTTACCAATTGATACTTTTTTTACTTCTTTTGTTGTTAATTTTTTTGCTTCCTCTTTTATTTTGATAAACAATTTTGATCCATGTACTGATGGTACAACTTTAGTAATTATTTTATAATTTTTATCTTTTATCATCAATTCACCATCTCATTCTTGTTCATTTTCTGTTTCTTCTATAGTTAATTTTGTTAATGTTTTAGCTTTTATTAATATATTTGAATATATAGGATATTTTATGTATTTAGTTTCTTTTACTATTTTATCTTTTCTGAAATTTATAGTTACATAATTTTCACTAGGTTCAAAAGTAGCAAAATCATATTGTTTTTCTAATAGTATTTCTAGAAATATTTCTAGAGTAGTAATATTTATATCATATATTATTTTTTCCTCTGTAGAAGATGTATTTGTTGAATTTGTTTGATTATTTGCTTCAGTATTTACAGTATTACTTCATATATTTTTTTCATATTCAGTTTTTCATATTTGTTCATCTGTTTTAATTTCTGATTGAGTATTAGAACTTTCTTGTATATTTTCTTTTGGTAAATCTAATACTTCCATCAAATCATTTATTCAAAGAGTTTGATTATTATCTACCAATTCATTAATATCTTTTGTGTAAAAGTTTTCTATTACATTTAAATTATCAGAAACATTCAATTTTTCAGATATATTTAAACTATCCAAAATATCGTTTGTAGTTGGAGTTGTTTTTGTTTCCGTAGAATTAGAATTGTTTAAATCAATTTTAATAGCTTCAGAATCCAAATTGTTCGTATTATTTTCATTGTCTAGCTTATTTAAATCTAGATCCAATTTTGAAGGGTCAAACATAAATATAATTTATTAATAAATATTTATATTATTTTAGCATATTTTTTTAAATAAATCTAATATTTTGTAGTATTTAATTGTATTTTTTATCAATTATTTTAATAAGTAACCTATTTTTAGCTATTTGTTATCTTAATTGATTTAATTTTGATTAATTTTATAAAATTATTATTATAAAATGTATTAAATTATTAATCCATATTAATTATTATGAAGAAACTCATTTTATTTGTTTTATTATTTTTTAGTCAGTTTATTTGAGTATTTGCTAGTGATGAAAAAATTGAATTTTCAGTATTTAGTCGTGAAAACTGTGTACATTGTATAGAATTAAAATCATTTTTAGAAAAAAATGCTGCATCATTTTCAGGAGTACAGGCTAAAGAATATAGCATAGACATAGCTGAAAATGCCAAATTATTCGATGAATTTACTACTAAAAATGCTATATCCAAAGTTACACCAATAATATTGATATGAAATGAATTGATAGAATGATATGGATGAGATGATATTACATGAAAAAATATTATAACTCTAGCAAATAAATTAGAAAAGAGTAGTTATTTCGAAAATTATGAATGACAAATAAATAAAACTACAAATGATTGAGCCTGTGATTGATCTGATACATGTAAAAAACCAGATAAATGAAAAATAGAAGTAAAAATACCTTTTCTATGAATTATAAATCTGAGAGATTATTCATTATTTTTTCTTGCTTCAGTCTTGTGATTTGTAGACTGATTCAACCCTTGTGCTATGTGGGTTCTAGTAATGTTTATAAGTATACTATCTCAAACTGGTTCTAGAAAAAAAATGTTTCAAGTAGCAGGAGTATTTATAATTGCTGAATCTATCATGTACTTTATGATACTAAATGTATGGTACAAAACTTGGGATTTCGTTAAATTGGATAATATAGTTACACCTATCATATGATTTATTTCTATATGAGCTTGAGCCTACTTTATATATGAATTTTTTACTAATAAAGATTGAGAATGTAAAGTAATTTCATGAAATCAAAAGAAAAAAACAATAGATAAAATAAAATACATAGCATCTAAACCGATGACAATCTGAGTATTTTTCGTAACAATCTTGATTGCATTTTCAGTAAATATTGTAGAATTTGCTTGTTCTATATGAATACCACAAGCATTTACTAAAATACTCGAAATGAGTAGTCTATGATTTGTAGAAAAAGAAATGTATGTATTACTTTACACTTTGTTTTATATGGTTGATGATTTCGTAGTATTTGGTATTGCTATTTATGCTATGTCATATCTATGATTAACTACTAAATATACTAGATATTGTCTTTTTATAGGTTGAGTGATAATGTTAATACTTTGATATTTTTTCTTGTTTAATCCAGCTATGTTGAAATTGATTATTTCATAAAAAAAATCTTAGTCTAATAATTAGACTAAGATTTTTTTTAAACTCTTATTTTTACAGTTACATCTTCACCATTTTGTATTTCATCTTTTTGTATATCTACAGCATCTTTTATAATATCAGTTGCATCTTCTACAGTAACTTCTTGTAATTCTATTTGGTTATCTTGTATTTCAACTTGTTCTACTTCTTGGATTTGATTTATAGAGAACATAGATTTTACAACCTTGTATTCCAATTCATCCATCAAAGTATTAAATTTATTATAAGCTTTTTCTTTATATACTACTAAAGGATTTCTTTGAGCATATCATTCAAATGCTACTTCTTCTCTCAGTCTACTCATAGCATCTATATGTCTCATCCATAGATGATCAATAGATTGTAGTACAATTCTTCTTTCTAGTTCATTGTAAGCTTCTTCATTTGGAATACTAGCTTTTAATTTATCCAATTCTTCAAGTGATAATTTTACAATATGATCTGCTAATTTATTTATATCTGTTATTCCATAAATTTCATTATTTATATCGTTTTCATCTATAATATTTACTTCTATAAATTCATTTATTTTTAATATAAGCTCTTTTACATTGTTTCAGTCTTCTTTAGATTTATTAGCTTCTGCTAAAACTATTTTTCTAGTTTGAGATTCAAGCATATTTCTAATATCTTGATCAATATTTTCTGCATCTAGAATTTTATTTCTTTTTCAATAAATAATTGTTCTATGTGCATTTATTACATCATCATATTCTAGAATATGCTTTCTCACATCAAAGTTATGTCATTCTACTTGTTTTTGTACTCCAGTAACTTTTCTAGTAAGCATTCCACTTTGTGCTAAAGGTTCTTCATCAGGTAGGGAAGCAAACATAGGAGAATTGAATACTCCAAACAATTTATCACCACCAAATATTCTCATTATATCATCATTTGGTGATATTAAATATTGAGTTACTCAAGGATCTCATTGTCTACCAGCTCTTCATCTAAGTTGGTTGTCTATTCTTCTAGTTTCGTGTTTTTCAGTACCCAAAATTATAAGTCATCCTAATTCTTTTACTCATTCTCATAATTTAATATCTGTACCTCTTCAAGCCATATTTGTAGCAATAGTTATTGCTCATATTTGACCTGCATTTGCTACTACTTCTGCTTCTCTTTCGTGTTGTTTAGCATTTAATACATTATGATGTATTCATTCTGCTAAAAGTCTATTACTCAAGTATTCAGATTTTTCTACTGATACAGTACCTACTAATATAGGTTGACCAGTTTGGTGCATTTCTTTTATCAATTTAACTACATAGTCAAATTTACCTCTCTCATTTTTAAATAGTAAATCAGGTCTATCTTCTCTAGCAATTGGTCTATTCGTAGGAATTACTAGTGTATCTAGTGCATATACTTTGTAAAATTCTTCTGCTTCAGTCAGAGCTGTACCAGTCATTCAAGCAAGTTTCCAGAACATCCTGAAATAATTTTGGAATGTAATACTTGCAAGAGTTTTTGATTCTTGTTGTATTTCTACATTTTCTTTTGCTTCTAGAGCTTGGTGTAATCAGTCAGAATATCTTCTACCTGCTAGTACTCTACCAGTATGTTCATCTATAATCATTACTTCACCATTATTTACTAGATAATCTCTATCTCTAGTAAAACAAGCCATAGCTTTAAGAGCATTTTCAACATGGTGAATATCATTGTAGTGAGCTGATACATAGATATTTTCAATATGTAATAGTTCTTCTATTTTTTTGATTCAGTCTTCAGTTAAAGTAGTAGTTTTTTGTTTTTCATCTACTTTATAATGTTCAGTTATATTCAATTGTTTTGCTAAAGCTGCAAATTTGATATATTTATTTGTAGGTTCATTATCTGGCATTGAGATGATTAATGGAGTTCTCGCTTCATCAATAAGAATAGAATCTACTTCATCAATAATAGCAAAAAACAATCTACATTGAGTTTTACTTTCATTTCTGATTACCATATTATCTCTAAGGTAATCAAATCATAGCTCATTATTAGTAGCATATACTATATCACAAGAATAAGCATTTTTCTTTTCTTCTCTATTTTGACCATTATATACTACTCCAGTTTTTAATCATAGAGTAGTGTATAGAATAGACATTTCACTACTATCTCTTTTTGCTAAGTAATCATTAACAGTTACTACTAAAACTGTATTTCCAGTCAATGCATTTAAATAAGAAGGCAATGTAGCAACTAGAGTTTTTCATTCTCAGGTTTTCATTTCAGAAATATTTCATTCATGAATAGCTAAACCTCAAATAAGTTGTACATCATAAGGAATCATATTCCAAGTAATTTTTTTAGCATTTTCTAATTCAAATTCTTTACCATTAATCAATTTACATGCAGTTTTTACTAATGCAAATGCTTCAAGTTTAATGTTATTTAAAATTTCTTTTATTTTTTTAGAATCTTCTAGATTTTTGAAATCTAATCATTCAAATAATTTTTTAAATTCAGCTGTTTTGTTTTGTATATCTTCTAAAGTAAAATTTTCTTGAGATTTTTCAATTTCTTTAATTTTTTCCACCAATTTAGTCAATTCTTTCACCTTTTTTTCACTAGGGTCACCAAAAATATTTTTTATTATTTTTTCAATCATTTTTTATTATAATTATTCTTTTAATTAAGTGCTGGAATTATATTCAAAAACTGTTTTTTGTAAAAAGAGTTTTTATAAAAATTATTTTGTATATTTAAAATAAATGTATATAATTTGAGTATAATATAAATAATGAGCATTAAAAATGAGTTTATTCGTATTAAAATATTAGAAATATAAGTAAATAATAAATACTAACTGTACCCCAAATGATAGCATACCTAAAATGAAAAATAATAGAATTAAATTTTAATTCTATAACTATATTAACAGATGGTTGAGTATGATACGATGTATGAATAAATGAGCTTACTTATTCTAAATTGTGACTAGAATCAGAAACTGGAATATATATTTATCATCATATTACAGAAAATTATCAATCACTTTTTTGATTCATAGAACCAGAAGAAAAAAAGGTTTTTTCTGAGCTAATAAAAATATCATGAGTATGATGAAAAGTAGCTATGCAGATATTGTCTCTATGAATAGAGAGATTATTATTCGCTATTAAATGAGAAGATAATAAAACAATAGAGTGAATAAAATGAATAGGAAAAAAAATGGCTGAAAAGATTATTCTAGAACTAAAAGATAAAGATTTCTGAATAGTATTTACAGATAGAGATACGATTAAAAAAGCTAATTCTATCGCTCCAGATTTGCATACTTCTATCAAATCTACTCTTACAAATATGTGATACAATCCTCGTGATATAGACAGAATATTGTGAGATTTACCTGATTGAATGTGAAGTGCAGGTGAGATTATACCATATGTTATTAGAGAATTGAGTTAGAATTTTTTAAATATATTACAAAAAATTTTGATGTTAATAAGGATAATTGATGAAGATTTATTATTGAAACTAAATTTTTTAGAATGGTTATTATAGAAATTAAAAATAATAAATTAGAATTATTAAGTTTTTATAATCATAAATAATTTAAACAAAAAATAAAATGCCTCTGTGTAGTATTTTTCAACTATAGTGAGCAAGGCATTTCTAATGTCTATTTAGACAATACTATTATAATAAAAATTATTATTTAAGTCAAATTTATTTTTTTATCAAAAACTATGACACTAGAAATAGCACTAATTATTATTGTTTCTATACTTTTAGCTATTATTTTTTATTTACTTACTAAAAAAGAAAATAAATCTGATGATGCTTCTATTAAAATGCTTCATGAGCAAGTTTTAGCATTGAATAAAAATATTGATTATAAACTAGGAGAATCAAATAGAAATACACAAAAAAACTTCGATATAAATTCAAAAATAAGTTTTGATTCAATAAAAAAAATAGAAGAAATCACAAAAAAATTAGCTTCTTTAGAAGAAACAAATAAACAAATAAAAGATATATGAGGTCAGTTGGAATGACTAGAAAATATACTGAAAAATACTAAACAAAGAGGTATATTATGAGAATATTTTTTGGAGAACGTATTAAAAAATATTCTACCTCCAAATAATTATGAATTTCAATATGTTTTTAAAAATGGAGAAATAGTGGATTGAGTTATATTTGTAAAAGAAAAAATAATTCCAATAGATTCAAAATTTTCTCTAGAGAACTATAACAAGATAATTACAGAAGAAAACTTGGTTATAAAAGAAGCCCTAGTAAAAGATTTCAAGAATGATATTAAAAAGAGAATAGATGAAACTAGTAAATATATCAGACCTGATGAATGAACTATGGACTTTGCTTTTATGTTTATCCCGAGTGAGGGAATATATTATGATTTATTGGTGAATAAAGTATGAACTCTCAAAGTAAATACAGTAGATCTAATAGAATATGCATTTAAAGAAAAAAAAGTAATTATAGTAAGTCCTACTAGTTTTTATGCTTATTTACAAACAGTTTTACAATGATTAAGAGCATTACAAATCGAAGAATCTGCTAAAGATATTCAGAAACAAGTAGAGAAATTGTGAAAGCATTTATGAGCTTATGAAGAATATTTATCTAAATTGGGAAATAGCTTGTCTACTACAGTAAATCATTATAATACCGCCACTAAAAAGTTTGGTTTAATAGAAAAAGATGTGCTAAAAATCACCTGAGAAGTTGATAATGAAAGTAGTAACATAATACAAATAAGTAAACCAGAAATTTAAATAACAGCTTATAAAAGCTTATAGTTGTTTTTATTTTTAAATAATATTATGTGATGTTACAAAAATAAGTTTTTAACATTTTTTGTTAAAAACTTATTTTTATTGATTTTTTAGTTTTTTACATTGTTATATATTTTATTAAAATAATATATTTGAATATATAGACATTAAAAAACACTTATTAACAATGTAAAAAAACAAATTAACACGACTGTTCTAAAATTTTTAGCAAAAATCAAAAAAATGATTACATTTCTTAACAGTCAATTTTATTTAGTTTAGAAAAAATATATGAATTTAAAAGTAATAAAAACAAGAGAAGGTGATTTAATAAATTTTGATAGAACTAGAATAGAAAGAGTTATCGAAAAAGCAGCTGAATCTGTATGAGAATTGGACTTATCTTTTGTAGATGAAGTAACTGATAATGTTATCTATAATTTAAATGAAATTGTAGCTAATTCTGATGGTACTAAGTTTATAACTGTGGAAGATATCCAAGACCAAGTAGAGAGAGAATTAATGCAAGCTGGACATTTTCAAGTGATGAAAAATTTCATCATTTATAGAAATGAGAGAATTAAACAAAGAGAAAAAGAAAAGGAAAAGGTAGAAAAACAATTAGAGCAAAAAACATTTAAAATAATCAAATCTACTTGAACTAAAGAAAGTTTTGATATAGAAAAAGTAAAAAAGACTTATAAAATTGTAAGTTATTGATTAGCTCGTAAATGTAGATTTGAAGAAATAGCTGATAGTTTGAGAAAGTATATTGTTGAGTGAATGAAGACTTCTGATATTACTAAGATGCTTATTAAATCTGCTATAGATTTGATAACAGTTGAGAATACTTCTTGGCAATTTATAGCTGGTAGACTAGCATTAATTGACTTGTATAAAGAAGCTTCAAACAATAGAAAAATGGATATCACAAAAATATATGAAGCAAAACATTATAAATCACTTTTTGATGAATATGTAAAAAACTGATTATATTCTAAAGATTTCTATGATTATTATACACCAGAAGATATAATTGAAGCTGGTGAATATCTAAATAAAGATTATGATTTTGATTACAATTATACAACTATTTTGATGTATAAAAAGAGATATTTGTTGAATCCAAATAAAGTAATAAAAGAACTGCCACAAGAAATGTATATGAGTGTTGCATTGTTTTTAGCTAAACCTGAACCTAAAGAAAATAGATTAAAAATAGCTAAAAAAATATATGATTATTGTGCTACATGAAAAATATCACTTCCTACTCCAACATTATTAAATGCTAGAACAAATTTTCATCAATTATCTAGTTGTTTCAAATTCAATGTAGATGATGATTTGAGAGCTATTTATCATAGTATTGAAAATATGGCCCAAGTTTCAAAATTTGGTGGATGAATAGGAGTATATTTATGAAATATTAGATCAAAATGAGGTTATATTAGATGAATCAAATGAGTTGCTGGATGAGTTAATCCTTGGGTTAAAGTAATAAATGATACAGCTATAGCTGTTAATCAATTGTGAGCTAGAATGTGATCTATATCTGTAACTCTAGATGTATTTCATAGAGATATATATAGTTTCTTGGATTTACAAACTGAAACTTGAGATATTAGAAGTAAGGCATTTGATGTATTTCCAGCTGTAACTTTTCCAGATTTATTTATGGAAAGAGTTGCAAATGATGAGATGTGGACATTATTTGACCCAAAAGAAATATTTGATAAAACAGGAAAAAAATTACAAGATCATTTCTGAGAAGATTTTGAAAAATTTTATGTAGAGTGCGAAAATAATAAAAATCTAGAATTAAAAGATGTAGTAAATGCAAAAGATTTGTTTAAAACATATCTTAAAGCAACAGTAGAAACATGAATGCCATATGCATTTTTCAGAGATACTGTAAATAGACTAAATCCAAATAAACATGCTTGAAATGTATATTCTACTCAATTATGTGTAGAAATATGTCAAAATACAAGTGCTTCAAAATTCGTAGAAGAAACTATTGAAGATTGAAAAATTGTTATTAAATATGAACCAGGGGATAGTGTAGTATGTAATTTAGCATCTATAAATGTAGCAAAGGTAAATACTGATGAAGATATCAAAAAAGTAATTCCTATAGCTATGAGGATACTAGATAATGTAATAGATTTAAATTTCTATCCTATAAAAGAAGCTGAAGTAACTGCTAAGAAATATAGATCTGTATGACTATGATTTCTAGGACTAGCTGAATATTTAGCTGTAAATAAATTATCATATGATTCTCTTGAAGCTAGAAATGCAACAGATATATTATTTGAAAAATATGCTTATAGAACTTTAAAAGCTTCTAATGAACTAGCTCAAGAAAGATGAGTTTATCAAGTATATGAATGATCAGAGTGGTCAAAATGAATACTTATATGAAAAGATGCAGATTGGTTTACAAAAAATTCTGATATGAGTGGTAAATGGTTGAAATTAATAGATAAGATTAAAGAATCATGAGTAAGATTTGCTTATCATTTAGCTCCAGCACCAAATACTTCTACAGCATTGGTTATATGAACAACAGCTTCTATATTACCAATTTATAAAAAATATTTCGTAGAAACAAATGCTATTGCACCAAGTGTAAATGTAGCACCAAATCTAGACCAAGAAAATTTCTGGTACTATAAAGAATACGTAAATATGAATATGAATGATGTAATAGATATGGTTGCAGTTATCTATAAATGGATAGACCAATCTATATCATTTGAATGGATGATAAATCCTGCAAATACATCTCCTAGAGAGCTATATGAATACTATATGAAAGCACATAAGCAATGAATAAAAACAGTTTACTATGTTAGATCTATGAGTCTAGATGTAAAAAGTTGTGAAAGTTGTAGTGGATAAAAAAAGAATATTTAGTTATTATACACTTAATGTGTATAATAACTATAAATATAATTTAAAGTAAAAAAGATGACACATAAAATGCAAGCAAATTTAATTTTTAACCCTAATGGTCACGATGATGTGGCTTATAGAACAATTATTAAATGAAATACTACTGGATTATTCCAATTAAATGCTACTAAATATAGCTGGGCTAAATCCCTATATCAAGTAATGATATGAAATTTCTGGGTACCTGAAAAAGTATCAGGTTTATGAGAAGATGGAACACAATTTCATAACGCTCTAACTAATGATGAGAGAAGAGCTTATAAATGAATATTATCATTTTTGATATTTCTAGATTCTATTCAAACTGTAAATCTACCAAATTTTTCTGATTATATAACAGCTCCAGAAGTTAATTTGATATTAGCGATACAAGCTTATCAAGAAGCAATACATTCTCAATCTTATGCTACTATTCTAGAAACAGTTGTAGATTCAAAAGATAGAAATGAAATATATTATTTTTGGAGAACAGATAAACATTTATTAGAAAGAAATGAATTTATATGAGGTATTTATCAAGACTTTATTGATAAACCAAATGATGAGAATTTTTTTAGAGGTATAATCTGAAACTTCTTACTAGAAAGTATCTATTTCTATAACTGATTTGCTTTTTTTGATACACTTGCTGATCAAGGTAAAATGGCAGCAACTGGTAGAATGATTAATTATATTAGAAGAGATGAATTAACTCATGTAACTATTTTTTCAAATTTAATAAAAGAAATAAAAAAAGAATTTCCAGATATGTATAATGAAAAAATTATTATAGATATGATGGAAACAGCTGTAAACCAAGAAATAAAATGGTCTAAACATATTCTATGAAAAAATATCATCTGAATGTGACATGAAAATATAGAAAACTATACTAAATGGTTAGCAAATGAAAGATTGAATATGTTATGAATAAAACCACTTTATAATGTGGTAAAAAATCCATATAAACATTTAGATAGACTACAAGATAATAACGGAGATAGATGAAATTTCTTTGAATCTACAGTTACAAATTATGCTCAATCTAGTGCTATGAACTGAAGTTGGGATTTTTAAGTTAAAAATAGTCTAGCAAATGCTTGACTATTTTTTCTGTGAATATTTAAATATTTATTTAATATAATATTATGAAAAAATTTTTAGAATATGCTTACCATAATTGAGAGTGGAAGAAATTCAAAGATGCTAATATGTCTATTGCTACTCATGCTTTGCATTATTGAATATGAGCATTTTGATGACTTAGAGCAGTTCCAAATCCGAAAAATCCACAAGAATTCGTATTATTTCGTTTGGATAAGCATACAAAGAGACTTTCTCTAAGTGCAAAATATTTATGAGCAGATTATACTCAAGAATTCATAGAGGAAAAATTGAGAGAATTTTTAGTAAAAAATAAACCAAATACTCCTATTTATATTAGACCTTTGGTTTATACTTCTGATTTAGATATTTCACCTAGATTACACAATGTTTCGAAAGATTTCTTGCTTTATTGACTAGAATTATGAGATTATTTATCACCAGACTGAATAACTTGTTGAATCAGTTCTTATGTGAGACAAGCTGATGTTTCATTTCCACTTAGATGAAAAATATCTTGAGCCTATATCACAAGTGCATTAGCAAAGACTGAAGCATATGAGAGATGATATGATGAAGCTATACTTATGAATCATGCTTGAAAAGTAAGTGAGGGAAGTGCTATGAATATATTTATGGTTCGTGATTGAGTTATTTATACTCCTTGAGTTACAGAAGATATATTAGAATGAATAACTAGAGATAGTGTAATAAAAATAGCTAGATATTTATGATATGAAGTAGTAGAAAGACCAATAGATAAAACAGAATTATTTATCGCAGACGAAGTATTTATGAGCTGAACAGCTGCAAAAATAACTCCAGTAAAAAAGATAGAACAATATGCTTTACCTACAAATAGACCAATATTTGATGATTTAAAAAAGACTTTTGATGAAGTAATAGCTTGAAATGTTGCAGAATTTAGTGATTGGTTAACATATGTGAAGATATAAAAAAAAGAACTTATTAATAAGTTCTTTTTTTTTACCTCAAATGGTCTTCATGTACACTATTTGCAGCTAGACATCATTCAGCTGCTGACATTATTGTTTGTCTAAATTTATTTGAATTTGTAGTTACATCACCTGCAGCATACAATCATTTGATTGATGTTTCTTGTCTTTTGTCCACTATTAGACATCATTCTTCATCTTTTAATGGATTTAGATGGTCTACTAATCATACATTTGGTATATTTCATATAGCTACAAATATTCAATCAGCATTTATTTCTTTTCATGATTTTAGTTTTACCCCTGTCATTCATAGAGCATCTCACACAATTTCTTCTACTTCTTCATTTAATATAAATTCTATATTTTCTCTTTTTTTAGCTTGTTCTACCCATATATCTTCTGCTCTAAAAGAATCTCTTCTATGAACTATATATACCTTTTTACATAATTCTGCCAAGTATAGTGCTTCTGTAAGTGCTGTATTACCTCAACCATTTATTATTACATCTCTGTTTCTAAAAAACATTCAGTCACATGTAGCACAATAACTTACTCATTTTCATAAGTACTCTGCTTCTCATTTAACTCATAGTTTTCTATAATTATTACCAGTAGCTAATATAGCATATTTGCTTTTGAATTCTTTTCATGAGCTTGTTTTTACATGGAAATGATCTTCATGCTTATTTATTTGCGTTACTAATTCATTTAATAATTCGCTTCATGAAACTTCGGCATGTTTTCTGAAATTATCCATTATTTCTTTTCATGGAGCAGATAGAGTACCAGGATAATTTTCTACTTTGTGACTTGTTGCTAATGCTCAACCAGGTTGTGCACCTATGATTAAATTATTTAATTTATATCTACTGGCATACATTCCAGCAGGGTATCAAGCAGATCATGCTCATATAATTATTACATCGTAATCTAGATTTGTCATATTATTTTTTATTATTTAATTTATAGTTACTCATTATTTTGATAACTACATTCATTTTATGAAGAATAATTACTTTGTAAAGAGAAAATAAAAAATAATGAGAATAATTCTTGTTTTGAAATATTAAAAAATAAATATATATAATGTAAAGTTAAAAAATCAAAATTAGTAGATTTTTAAAATAAAAAAAATATAATATTTTAGAAATTTAATATTTATTATATGGATATGAAAAATAAATATAGAGCATTTACTCTAGTTGAATTAATAGTAGTAATAACAATATTGGCAATACTTGCTACAATAGCATTCATAAGCCTACAATGATATAGCGCTGATGCTAGAGATAGTACTAGAATAAGTGATATATCTAGTATGAAAACTAGTTTGGAATTGTATAATCTGGATTCATGAAAATATCCATCACCTACAAACTGAGTTAATATCACTTATAGTGGTTGAATAGTTTGGAATCAATGAAAATTTTGAGAAACAGTTTTTGCAAATGTAGTTAGATTAGATAAAATACCTAAAGACCCATTAACAGATAAAGAATATACATTTTCAGTAACTTCAAATAGATTTGAATATCAATTGTGATGAATAATGGAAAGTGATACTATATCAATGAATAATTTAAATAAATGATATGAAGTTAATGCTTGAGATATTGAAGCAACAGCATATGTAGCATGAAATTATAATTCTATTATGGCTAAAACATATTCAGGAGCAACTTGTAATGTATTATGAGTACCAACTATTATCACAAATGATACAAATGTAACTGATTTACAACAAATTATTAATAATAATAGTTTTGTATATTGATGATATAATAATTTACCTTCTACATTTAAAGATTCAAAATTTAAATATGATTGAGGTTTTCCATTTACTCCAAATAATGTTTTAGCATATACTGATACTGGAAGTTGTTCAGAATTAACAAGTACAACATCTTCTGGAACACAAGCAAGAGTTAGTTTGATTAAATGATTACAAGATTCGTATAGCGGTACAATATTATCAAATGAATGAACTATAAATAATATAGTAAATTTATCTATAAATGTAAGTAATCCTAGTAGCGAAGTAGTAAGTTTTGCAAGTAATTTTGTAAACAATGTATTATGATCAAATATCGTAAGTAGTAGTTCTACTTCAAGTTCTAGTTGATGACCATGAGTTAAAACTATTTTGGACTGTACTACTGGATGACAAGTTTTGTATTCTACAGTTGATTGAACAGATACATGACTTACTTGTAGTGATGATATATTTGTATGTACATGAAATCAAACATGATATATAGTTTCTGCTTGTAATGTTTGAGCATCTTGATCGGCAAATGATTTTAATAATTGTACTAATACTTCAAATTGTACTCAAGCTATAACTGGTTATTATTATCAATGGTGAAGAAATAAAGCATTTTGAAATGGTTGATTAGCTATACATTCTTCTACAATTCCTTGAACTGTTTGATTGAATGCATGAACAGATACATACTGATTTGTTACTAACGGATCATTCTCAAACTGGGCAAATACAGATATAAAAGATAACTGGTGAGCTGTTACTAATACAAATATTGCTAGACAATGACCTTGTCCTAGTTGATATCATATTCCTGATTGATCTGAATGGCAATGAGTATGTAATTCAATAAATGGTAGTGCATGTGTAAATGGTATGGCATTAAATGCTAATTATCCAAATAAATTGAAACTTCCTAAAGCATGACATCGTTATTGGGCAAATACATCATTAGATCAATGATCTGGAGGTGCATATTGGTCAAGTACTACTCAATGAAGTGTTACTGTTGCTTATAGTACATCATTTAGTGCTTCACAAATCTATCCTAATACATCTGTTTATATGACTTATTGATATCCAGTGAGATGTTTCAAAAATTAGTTAAAAAAGTATTAAAATCTAGGTTTTAATACTTTTTTTTTGTTTAAAACTTGCCATACAGGCTAAAAACATTATTATTTACAAATATTATTACTAATTATATTTATGGGTAGACAAAAATCAGAGAGAGAATTGGAACAATTACAGCAAAATATTGAATACAGTGAACAGAAACTAAGAGTTTTTGTTGCTGATATTTTGCCTGCAGATTTGGAAATCAGACAAAATATGGCTGATAGAATGATAGAGCTAGAAAATCTAGTAAATACTTATGGTTGAGTAGTTATTGTTAAGCATATTCAAAATAAATCAGTACCAGACTATAATACATTTATAGGTGAATGAAGACTGGAAGAAATAATAGAAGAAATGAAAAGAGAAGAAGCAAATATATTAATATTATGAAATATATTGAAACCAAGACAAATTTATACTTTAAATGAAAAATTAAAAGTTATTTGAGCAAAAGCTTGGGATAGAATTGATTTAATTTTAAAAATATTTGAAAGAAATGCTTTTTCAAAAGAAGCTAAATTGCAGATTGAATTGGCAGCAATAAAACATATGTGACCAAGAATATTTGATATGGGTATGGAATTATGAAAACAATGATGACAATGAAGATGAGAAACAAATACTGAAATAATGAAAAGGCATTTGGCTACAAGAGAGAAACATATAAGAGAAGAGCTTGATCATTTTGCAAAAGTAAGGGTACAACATAGACAATCAAGAGATAGGAAGTGACTAAATACAGTATGAGTAGTATGATATACTAATGCTTGAAAATCAACACTTACAAATTCACTAACAAAAAAATGAGTATTAGCAGAAGATAAATTATTTGCTACACTATGAACAAGTGTGTGAAAAATGTTTATAGAAGCAAGTTATGAAGAAGCAACAGGGAAGTATATAGCTCCAAGAGAAGTATTAATAAATGATACTATTTGATTTATTAGAGAGTTACCTCCTAAACTAATAGATGCATTTAAATCTACTTTAGAAGACTCTATAGAATCAGATATATTATTACATGTCATTGATGCTAGTGATCCAAAAATAGAGCTAAAAATAAAGGTAGTAGATGATATTTTGACAAGTATATGAGCAAATCAAAAAAAGCTTTATGTATTCAATAAAATTGATTGATTAGAAAATGGTGAATTCAAATTAGAAATAGATACAGAAACAAAAATATATAAAAATAAATTAGAATATCTAAAAGAAAAATTTTCTTATTTAAATCCTATTTTTATATCTGCTTATGAGAAAACTTGATTGGATGAATTAAAGGCAAAAATAATTGAAAATTTGTAATAATTAGTTATAGTATTAATATTAGTCTTTTATAAATATTTTACAGTTTTAATAAAAAAATATGAGAAAATTAGTCATTTTATTTATAATACCTTTTTTCTTAGCTTCTTGTTCATTAAGTAATGTTCAATATTTATATAATAAATTTTGAACTAATGATAATTTAAGTCAGAAATCAGCAAATGATAAAAATAAAACAACTAAAAATAAAACTGATAGTTGAATGCTAGATGAAGAAACTGAAACTTGATCAGAAGATGAAGAAGTAGAAAAAAAAGAAGTAGAAGAATCTTCAAAGGTTTTATCAATAGAAGAACAATATTGTAAATCAAAATGATGAAAAGTAGTGGGGGAGGTATGTTATGCTACTGATGAAGAATGATTGGTTAAATGTAATGTAAATGTATTTTATTTGGATATGTGTAGAGATAAATCTGCAAAAGTAGAGGATTGAATTGTGGTAAGTATTCCAGGATATGCAAAAAAAGAAAGTATACAAAAACAAATAGCTACATCTGAAAAAGAACAAAAAGAAAAAATTAAATTGGAAGAAGAAAAACAAGATGAAACTAATTGATTAAATGAGAGTATTGATATTTCAGATTCTGATAAAGATGAAAAAACTAAATACTTAGTAGAAAAAAACATATGAAATGGATTTATTTTCAAAGAAGATGATAATAATAAATATCTATATTTAAATAGTAAACTAATTTCTAAACTAGATAAATCATCTAGGATACTTATGAATTCATCAGAAGATGATGATAAAATAATATCATTTAATGTTTATGCAAGCAAAACTGCTTCTAGTCCATCAAAAACATTATATGTTGATATGGAATCAAAAAGTTTAACAGAAAAATCAGCCATTAAATCAGATACTCAAACTGGAGAAACTACATCTGCTACAAAAAATGAATCAGATATAGGTAAAACTGAAGTAGTAAAATCAGATACTGCAAGTATGACAAATAGTAAATCATGAAAAAGTGGTACATATTATATAAGTTGATCAAGTTTGAAGTTGAAAACAGTAGATTGAGAAGTAAAAACAATTTTTACACAGTCTTGAATTTATGATTATGAACTAATGCTAAACAAGCAAATCAAAGTATATTATAAATGAAATGATGGGAGTAAAGAAGATAAAATAATTAATATCCCTTAATAAAGATTGGATGAATAAATATGAAATAATTGTAATAATTATTTTACTTGTAATAATTTATACATTTTTAAAATACAAAAAATCTTATAAAATATCAAACAATAAAAAGGCATTTTTTACTAAACAATTAAAGTTTATAATTTGATTAGATTCATATAAAGAGCAAGTTATTGATATGGATAAACTATATCATAAAATATTGCTAGAAGCTTGATATAAGTGAACTTTTTGAGAAATATTGAAACAAAAACCTAGTGAAATATCTGATTTGAACCAAGTATGGGAATTACATAAATTTAGAAATAAATTAGTACATGAATTTGATAATAGTTCTTTAAATGAACTAAGGGAAAATGCTGCATATTATGTGATAGAGATAAAAAAACTCTTAAATAAATTTTAATTTATTTAAGAGTTTTTCTTTTTTCGACTGCTTTATTCAAAGTGTCTAATAATTTTTTTGTATCATCCAAAGCTATACATCAGTCTGTTATACTTATTCAGTATTTTAAGTCAGAAGCTTTATCTATTCATGGAGTAAATGATTGACTTCAAAAATAAATATTACTTTCTATCATCACTCACACTATTTGTTTATTTCCATTTTCTATTTGCTCTGCAATATTTCTGATTACTCATTTTTGATTTTCAGGTTTTTTATTGCTATTAGCATGAGAAGCATCTATCATTATTCACGTATTTATTCATTCTTTTTTTAGTATTTTTATTGTGTTGTCTATATCTTCTTTTTTATAATTTGGTCAATTTTTTCATCATCTAAGTATTATATGACTATTTTTATTTCATTTTGTACTAACTATTTCTAGTTTTCATTTTTGGTTAATTCACAAGAAATTATGTGGATTTGCAGTAGATTTCATTGCATCTATTGCAATCTGTATATCTCATGTAGTTCAGTTTTTGAATCATATTATAGAGTCCAATCCAGAAGCCATTTCTCTATGTACTTGTGATTCTGTTGTTCTAGCTCATATAGCTCACCAAGTAATCAAATCTGATAAATAATTTGGAGTTATAGGATCTAGAAATTCAGTAGAAACAGGTAATCCTAGCTTATTTATTTCTAGAAGTAATTTTCTAGATTTTTTTAGTCATTTTTCTATGTCAAAACTTCAGTCTAGATTTGGGTCATTTATCAATCATTTCCATCCTATTGTGGTACGTGGTTTTTCGAAATAAGACCTCATGATAATAAATAAATTTGGGAATTTTTCTTTCATTCTATTCAATTTTCTAGCATAAACTAGTCATTCTTCAGTATCATGTATAGAACATGGTCCTACTATGACAAGTAATCTATCATCATTTTTATTAATAATTTCACTAGTTATTTTTCTGAATTTTTTTATATCGTTTACTATTTCATCTTTTGGTAATAATCTCATTTTTAATACTGCTGGTGATTTTATTTTTTTCATTTTTAGATTCTTATCAATTAATTAATTTTATAGTATTTATTTTTTTTATTTAGTAAAAATTTTTATTAAAAAAATTACTTATTAAAAGGCTAAACTATATAGTTTAGCCTTTTTTAAAGACCTTACTCAAATCATACTTATTTAAAGTAAATTTGAGTTAAGAATTTTAATAATCTATCAATCATTTTCTCGCCACTATTTGTATGTGTTTTGGAATAAGTTACTTTGTTTATAACGTTCCATATTTAATTCACCTTGTTTAATACCATACCATACCAATGAGACAATCAATATAAAAATTGTACTCATGAATAATATTAAATATTTTTTGCTTAGCATATTCTACCTTTTTGTTTGTGTTTTTTTGAGGTATAATATTATAGGAAAAAAAATATTAAGTCAAATATTAAATTATTTAGAAATAATAACTTCATAAATAAATACAAAAATTGCATTGTATAATCTCTTTAATCTATCTATTTTTCTTGGTCAAGTTATTAATCTATATAGCCATTCTAGTCATATTGCTCTCCATATTTTTGGTGCTCTTTTTTGAAATCAAATAAAGTAATCAAAACTAGATCATATTCATAATCATAATTTTATATTACTACATTTTTCCATTATTTCTATTACAGATTCTTCTTGTTTTTTCATTCATAATGTTGAAAAAAGAATTTTTGATTCAGATTTTCAAATTAGATTAATAATGTTTTCTTTTTCTATTGGATTATAAATAAAATAATCAAATTTTAGCTTTGGAAATTTATTAGTTAATAATTCTTTAAATAATTCTTGTGATTTTACTTTATTTGCATCAGTTGGATTATATAAATCAATAATTGTTACTGTAATTTGTGACTCTGATGCTATATTTATCATATCTTTTGTTAAATCACTTCAACAAATTCTGTCTCAATATTTTTCATATAAATATTTTCTTCTAAAGAATAAATTTATAAAGTAATAAGGTATTAAGAAAAAGTTAATTATTTTTCAATAACTGTTGTCTAATATCTGAAAAGCTATATACAGTCATATTCAATCTGGAGTTAAATAACTAGCTTTGTCTAGTAATTTTTTGAATTCTTCATCTTTTTTAGTTTTTAAAAGTATTTCTGGATTGGGTGTAAATACTATGTTTTGCTTATCAAACTTAATCAAAATATCTATCAATTCTTTATATTTTAGTTTGTCCAATTTTATTCAGAATATTTCCATATTTTCTATCTATTAATAAATTATTTTTTACTAGATTAATTATTTTATCTTAGTTTTCAATATTATATTTAAATATGTCTATTTTTTTGCATAGCTGTGCTATTTATGATAATATTTAAGTATTATTATTTTTCTAATAATATGTCAGAAACATTTAGTTGACAATCACCTGATAAAGTAAGTCCAAAAGTTGAAGCTCCTGCTCTAAGAATAAATGAATATTTACAAGAGAAGGAGGCATTATGTAATTCTACGAAATCACAACTAAAAGATTTAAAAGCTGAATGCAATATAGAAAAAAAATCAGAAAAAAAGAGTGATTTAGATGAAATATTACAAAAAACTATAGATGAAGTAATAAGTAATTACTTGAAATCTATTAATTCAAAAGAATGAATAAATTTATCTAGAGAGTGAATATATAAAGATGTAATTAAAGTTATTGATTGATTGGAGAAAGATTTGGCTAAAAATAATATTTTTAAAAAAGATATTGATTTGATAAAAACCAATTTTTTATCACCAAAAGAGAAATGAATAGCATTAATAGATTTTGCTATAAAAGAAATGTTTTCACATAAAGAAAAAAAAGTAGTACAAGTAAATAATGAAAATATAGATAATTATTATTCTATTTTAGAATCATTTTTTGCTACTCTATATGATGTTTCAAAGACTAAAACACCAGAAGAATTACATAATTATTTGGAAGAATTCAAGAAAAATCCAAAAGTAAAAGAAGTATTTGAAAAAATTCCTGATTTGGAAAAAATTATTTTTCAAGTAGGACCTTCATTTTTGAATTCATCATCTAAAGAAGTATTTATTTCATCAATACATACATTTTTGTCATCTATTAAATGAGATATTATTCAATTCAGTCAATTTCTAAATGGAGATAATAATATTAGTCAAGAAAAATTTGAAGATTCAAAATTAAATATTTTGAATAATTCAGCTAGATTTTTAAGTAGTTTATTAAATGAAGAAAGTGTAGATAATTTTTCTAAAAATGTAGCTAGTTTAGAACTAGTTGCTAAAAATCCTGTTATAAGTGAAATATTGGATATTATTAATAGACCAGAATTCCCAAAATCAGATAAATTATTACTATCACAAAAAATATTAGAATGAGTAGAAATATTTTCTACTAAAGATATAAATGATACAAAAATAAATGATTATATTAATAGCTTGATATGATTGATTTCTAGTCTGTCAAAAAATATTCCTAATAAAAACCTAATATCACTTATCAATAAAATGAAATGAACAGATTGAGAATCTGTAGATATTGATGTTAGCTTGAAGGATTTATGAGATTTCTTATGGAAAAATAAATCAGATATATTAGCTATTTGAAGTGAAGTAATAAAAAAATGGTATGATTGAGAGAATATTTCATTGAACAAAGTGATTTTAGAATTATTAAAAAATGATTCTATTTCTAGTAATCTGAATTCACTTTGAAAACAATTCGTAGAAAATCTGAGAAAAATTACCAAGATTGATTTGACTAAATATGCATTAGAATTTAGAAAAAAGATGCTTGAATACAACTTTGATTCAAAAGATGTAAGTTCAGAAAAAACAGATGAATTAAGTAAATTGGAGGCAAATTTGATAGATTGATTTTGATGAAAATTAGAAAAAAGTGTAGTTGATTTGATAAAAACAAAACTAGAATCAAGAGAAAATAGCAAGCTAAATAAACAGGAAATAATTAAAGTAGTATTAAATGATTTAAAAGTATTTCTACAAGAAAATACAGCTCTTGTATTTGATTACGCAAAGGAGCTTTGATTTAAAGTGGATTGATTAGATGATAAACAAAACATTGTAGACATAATAAAAAAAGTATTAGAAAATCCAAAATTAGTAAATATTATATCAAAAGTTATAGAAAATCTGTGACAAAAACTAGAATGAAAATCAAATATAGTAAAAGAATTAGATTTATTAATAAAAGAATCAATAGATAATAAATGAGAACCCTTATTAGAAGGAACAGGTGATGAAATCAAAAAAATGTGAATAGATACTATTTATGATGATGTATTATGAAATAAAGAATATATTACAACTATATTGAATATATTTGGAAAAGACTATGAATTAGTGCAATCAATTGACAAGCAATCAATAACTCAAGTATCAGAAATATTTAAAAAACACATTTCAAAACAACAATTGACTCAAATAATGGACAAAGTGGACATAAAAAATCCATTGAATAATATCAAATCAATATGAATAGATACATATAATTCAATAGAAAATAAAACAGGATTTATAAATGAACTATTAGATACTTGAATAATACAAAAAGTGCAAAATTTACCTAACTTGTGAGAAACAATAAATATAAATCCTAATGATATAAATATCTGAATGGATTTACTTTATAATACTTTAAATAGTTCTAAATGAAATGATTTATGAAATACACTGAATAAAATTCTAGATAATATTTGATTGTCTAACTTTACAAATATTTCTATATTATGAAAAAGTGTAGGAGAAAATCTAGTTTCTTTCTTGAAAAGTGTGGATAAAGAAGACTTAAAAAAATATTTATCTAAAAATATAGATACATTTACTAAATTATATAGTTGAAATATTACACCTGAACAAGCTAATACATATTTGTCATGATTGTCTATTGATTTGATAAAAATAGTAGACATGAAAAAATTTCAAAAAGAGTATAGTTGAGTGAAATTAGATGAAAATCAAAGAATTGCCTTAGATTTATCCGATGAATTTCAAGAAGTAATGAATGAAAAATCTGAATTGATAAAGTCATTAGTATCTAAATGAAAAGATATTTATGATATATATGATGGAAAAATAGATATAAAGAAAATCAATCCAGAAAGCATAAAAGAGTATGGTAAAGAGTTGTTTGACTTGTTACATAGTGTTGTGTCAAAAATAGATAATAAGTACCTAGAATCAAACATAAAGGTATGAGAACAAGCAGAAAACAAAGTAGTAGACACTTTTATAAGTAGTTTTATGTGAGAAAATAAATGTTTTATAGTAAAGCAGTGAATTTCATGAGTTTTTGGCTGATTTGATTTCAATGTATGAGCAAGTTTGGATAGTTATTTTAGAGATACTGATGCAAATAGAGATAATTTTTGAGCAACATTATTGAGTTTTTTAGAAAATAAAAAGTAACCCACCCCCTAGCCCCCTCCCTCGTAAGGAGGGGAAAGTATAAAAAGAGTAAATTTATTTTACTCTTTTTATTATGTATGTATAATAAGAAAAATAATTCAAAAAGTCTTTAAATAATGCAAAATATAAATCAAAAAAAAATAGCTATAGTCTGTGATTGGATCAAGGATTGGTGATGAGCAGAGCTAGTTTTGGAACAATTATTAGAAATATTTCCTAATGCAGATATTTTTACTAGTGTTTTTTTTCAAGAAAATAATCCAGTTTTTAATTGAAGAAAAATTACTACATCATTTATTCAAAAAATACCAGTATTAAATAAATCACATAAATTGGCTCTTACTCTTAGGCCACTTGCTTTTGAGAGTTTTGACTTATCTGATTATGACTTGGTTATTAGCTCTACTAGTGCTGAAAGTAAGTGAGTAATAACTAAACCTGAAACTATTCAAATATGTTATTGTCATACTCCGACTAGATATTTTTGGTCACATTATCATGAGTATCTAAATATGATGGAGTTTTGAGCTCTAAATTTTTTATGAAAATGGCTAATGCCAAAAATAGTTCACAATCTTAGAAAATGGGATTATGTAGCATCTGTTAGACCTGATTATTTTATAGCAAATTCAATTAATTCAAAAAATAGAATAAATAAGTATTACAAGAGGGAAGCATCTGTTATATATCCCTGTATAGATACTACTAAATTTGTATTAAATGAACAAAAACAAGATTATTATTTATATGTTTGAAGATGTATTCCGTATAAAAAATTTGATTTAATAGTAGATGCTTTTAACAATAATTGAAAAAAAGTAATTTTAGCAACAAATACTGATAATAAATTATATAGAAATTTAAAATCAAAAAGTAATCCAAATATAGAATGGAAATTGAATGCTTCAAATGCAGAAATAATAGAATTATATTGAAAAGCTAAAGCTTTTTTATTTCCACCTGAAGAAGATTTCTGATTGGTACCTATAGAAGCTATGTCTACATGAACACCAGTCATAGCATATGGGAAATGAGGTGCACTAGAAACAGTTATTGCTTGAAAAACAGGTGTATTTTTCGAAAAACAAACAATTGAATCATTAAATAAAGCAATTGATGAATTTGAAAACATGACATTTGATTATAATCTAATCAGAGAACATGCACAAAAATTTGATAAGAAAAATTTCAGAGAAGAATTGTTATGATTTATAGAAAAAATATAAAAAAAGAGAGGCGGTAACCTCTCTTTTTTTATTTTCCTCACAACTACATGAGTTATATATATTATTTTTTATTTATTTCAAATTTTTCTTTATTATAAATGTTTTGTCTATTTTTTCATCAGTATTATAACAATTATAATTTTTGTAATATTTTAGATTAATAGTTAATAAATCATTAGCATTTTTTGTAATATCTAGTGATTTAACAGGTACATTTAATAATTTATCTGTAGAATGATAATGTAAATCTGACATACTACCACTTCAAAATTCATTAAAATCACTTGCTCATGCTCACCAAATTCATGTAGGGTATTTTAGTCATGAATGTATTACACTCAAAGTATTGTCTCATTTTGTAGTTAAGTTATCATCACCTTGTGTAAAATAAGGGAAATAATTTTGATACAATATAGAATTAGATGCATCAAGTAATTTCAAATTTACATAATAACTACCTGTATTTGAAACATTATTTATATTATTAACAGTTAAACTTGATATAGTTTTTGCTTGATAAGTTGAAGTTTTTCAAGTTCAAGATGATACACATTGTATTGGATTATCTCAAATTATATCTAATTCATTTCAGCTACAACTTCCTTGATAGGAATCTGAATTGTAATTTACAAAATAATATTTTAAATAATTACTACTTAAAGTTAAATAATCAGTACTTGTTGTTGGATTAATAAAATTAATATTTCATATATTATTGTTAGATAATCATACATTTGTACTTACTCATAAAAATGATATTTCTGCTTTAGAAACATTATTTACAGTAAATCAGCTTAATGTTAAACTTGGAGAAAAAACTTTATTTTTACTCGAATACTTTAGAATCTCTCAGTTTCAACTATTAGCTATATATAATGCTTTATCAGTATTATTATAATATAATCCAGTAGGTTCATTCAATCAATCTGTTTGATCTAATAATAAATGTATTTTTCAGCTTGAGTCTAGATAAAGTATTCTATTATTTAGAGTATCAGAAATATATAGATTAGTTGTATCAGTTGCCAATCAAGTAGGCGAGTTCAAATATATATCTGTTCCATTTGCTCATTCTATAAATTTATTACCAAAAATACCTTTTCATACTACAACTGTTCAATCACTTTTTTTAACTACATTTTCTTTTTGATATGAAGTGTAAGTATTAGCTCAAATTATAATATTTTTTGATGTCAATATAGAATCGTAATCAGTAAAAATGTTTTCTAATTGTTCTTCAAATGGTACAAAATTTTTGATATATATATTATTAGTTATAGGATTTTCAGCATCGCTACTACAATAAACTTGGTTTAATAATTCTGTTCAAATATAGCTAAATCATCAATCAGCTAGATTATTTCATCTTTTGAATATTATTCAACTACTAGTAATTACTGGAGCTATTGATCATGATTGAATTGTATTAATGCTTATATTCAAATTATTAGAGAAATCAGTGAATTCATCAGTATTTTCTAATACTTTTTGTCATGCAAAAATATTTTTCATACCACTACTGATAAATATCCCTACTCCTACCATTAAAAGCATTGAAATAGTTATTCACACTATCAATTCAATTAGAGAAAATGCTAGAACCCCTCCTAGCCTCCCCTTATCAGGGGAGGTAAAACATTTATTTTTTTTATAAATTATACTCATAAATTTTTTTATTGTTAAGTAATATTTTATAATCTTTAAATTTTTCTCCCCCTCCTTACTAAGGAGGGGGTAGGGGGTGGTCTTAAATTCTTAGTAACCATTTATCTACTATATATTTTGCATTCACATTGTTTTGTTTTATAGCATTTATATCTTCATCTATTTCATTTAAAAAATTTATTAGTACCAAGTTTTGTTTTGAATAAATTATTAAGTTTTCCAAGAAATTAATATAATCTTGTTTTTCTAGCTTGTTTCTGAAATAATATGAAATTATTTCTGTATTTTTATTTTGCACGTATTTTTCTATCATACTATACACAAAATTATCTTTTTTTATTATACTCTGTCATCACAAATCAATAGTTTGTACTCTAGATAATATAGTATCTAATATACCACTTTCAGAGGTATTTGTTAGAAATATTATACTAGAAGCATCAGGTTCTTCAAAAAACTTAAGCATACTATTTCATGCTTGGATAGTAAATCTAGATATATTTTCTATTAGAAATATTTGGAATTTATATGGTGGTTTCGAGTTAGAAAATTCTACGAATTCTTTAATATCCTTTATTTTTATATTTTTTCAGTCATCTTCTGATATATATAAATAGTTTGTAGGAATTTCGAAATCCTTAAGTATTTCTATTCATAGATTTTTCACTTGAGAGTTTAATAACTCAGGATTTTTAGCTAAAAACAAAAAAGGAGATATCTTTTCTCCCTTATTTATTTGATTAATTATGTTTTGTTTGATATCTTTATTTATCATAATTATCTAATGAATTAATAAATTCATCTAGTAAATCATTTACTTCTTTTTCTAGTTCTGCATCATCAGTTGGAACATTGTCATCTTTTGTATTTGCTCATCCACTACTACTTGAAACTCAAGAATTTCATTTAGGATTATTAGTATTTGTTGGCTTATTATTACTAGTATTATTTGAATTCTCTTTTTCAATTATATTATTTACTTTGTCTCAAGTTCCAGTATTTATAGTATCTTCTGTTCATGAACTATCAGTTTCATCTGAATCATCTAGAATAGCTCAAGATTGAGTAATTCAAGTTGCAGTTGATCATGAATTTGTATTTATTTCTTCATCTTTATTACCACATGATGCTAAAAAACTTAATGCAATTAAAGCAATTACTAATTTTTTCATATTTATTAAATTAATTACTATTATATATCTAATATAGTTTATTTTAATAAAAAAAACAAATAAATCAAAAAAAGAATAAAAAATTTGACAAATAAATATAAAATATAATATATGTATATATCTAGTATATAATATAACCAACACATAGTATGATATCGAAAGTAAATTCTATAACTGTAAATTGACTGGATTCTCATTTAGTAGAAGTCGAAGTGGATATAAATAATTGATTACCAAGTTTTACAATAGTTTGATTACCTGACCAATGAGTACAAGATAGCAAAGAGAGACTTAGATCTGCTATGAAGTCATCTGGAAATAAATTACCTATGACCAGAATAACTGTCAATTTAGCGCCTGCAGATATTAGGAAGTCTGGTCCTAGTTTCGATTTTCCTATTGCTATCTGAATAATGCTACATGAGTGATTCATAACTGATACATTTGTATATGATTCTATTTTTTTGTGAGAATTATCTCTAGATTGAAATCTGAGAAAAGTAGCATCTGTATTACCAGCAACTATATGAGCAAAAGAAAAATGATTCAAGAGAATATTTATACCAAAAGAGAATTCTCTAGAAGCATCTATTGTACCATGAATTGATGTAATACCAGTTGAGAATTTAAAAGAAGTAATAGATTATTTGAATAGTGATAAAGAAATGATTGTTTTACCTAGACTTGATTTTACTAAAATATGAAAACAAGATTATTCAAATCATACAAAACATGATTTCAAATATGTTCTTTGACAAGAACATGCTAAGAGAGCATTAGAAATAGCTGCATCATGATGACATAATATAGTTATGGATTGACCTCCAGGTAGCTGAAAAACAATGTTATCAAAAGCATTTTCTACTATATTACCTGATTTGACAATAGATGAAGCTATAGAAGTATCAAAGATATATAGTATTTCTGGATTATTAAGTGCAGATAATCCAATAATTAGAAAGAGACCATTTAGAACTATTCATCATACTGCATCAAGTGTATCAATAGTATGATGAGGTAGAAATGCTAAACCATGAGAAATAAGTCTTTCCCATAAATGAGTATTATTTTTGGATGAAATATTAGAGTTCGAAAAATCAGTATTAGAAGTACTTAGACAACCATTAGAAGATGGTGTAATTACTATAAATAGAGTAAATGCTAGCTATACATATCCTGCACAATTTATTATGGTGGGGGCAATGAATCCTTGTCCTTGTGGATATTTCACTGATCCAGATAAGGAATGTATATGTACACATAAACAAGTAGAGAATTATAGATCTAGATTATCATGACCACTTATAGATAGAGTAGATATATTTATTGAGGTGCCAAAAGTAAAAACTGATAAATTCAAAGTATGAGAAGATTATACTAATTGCGAAACTTCATATGATATAAAATCAAGAGTAGAAAAAGCTAGACAATTACAATTAAACA
This sequence comes from Candidatus Altimarinota bacterium, assembly GCA_943356435.1. Lineage (GTDB taxonomy): Bacteria > Patescibacteriota > Gracilibacteria > BD1-5 > UBA6164 > UBA6164. The sequence goes on along the minus strand of CALREY010000001.1, from coordinate 151,311 downwards.
GATTTAAATGAACAAATATCACATTTAATTCTGAAATGTGAACTAAAGAAATAAATAAATATTGTCAATTAGAAGACTCATGTGATATTATATTGAAACAAGCAGTTAATAATATGAATTTATCTGCTAGATCATATTATAGAATACTTAAGTTATCTAGAACTATAGCTGATTTAGAGTGAGTAGTTGATATACAATCAAAGCATATATTAGAAGCACTAAGTTTCAGAAAAAAAGAAGAAAATTAGTATTTTTAAAATATATTAAAATATAAATAATAAAAAAGTCAAAAAATCTTTTGACAAATAAAAAAATATTATTATATTACACAAGTCCAGTAAGGACATCACAAATTTACCTAGTCAATTATCCGGTAATTACCGTTATAAAGGATTAGAATTTTGAAACACAATATCGGAGAAACGGTCATGATTCATGCACCTCCCACTGAGTTTTTTGCTTCACCCTTATTTTTGAATACGCACATCTGATTCGGCGCCGGCCTGCACATGGAGAACCCCATGCCAATTCGAGCATCCCCGCAGTAAAAATGCAGTAGAAAAATGATAAAGTTTTGTAAAAATCAATTCACCAGGAGATGGAAATGCACTCACCACCAATGAACTCTAATTCTGAGAGTAATTAATTCGTTTCGGCGCCGGCGTACATATCGCATTGCCTTGTGTTAACTTTTTACAAAAAAGCCTATCTAATAAATAGGCTTTTTTACTTGTCTAAATTTTTTATATATTTTTAAAGATTTAATTTAAATATTATTAAAAAATCTTACAATTCTCTTACAAATATATAATACTATGACAAAGATTAAAATCTATTGTATAATTTATAATTCTTATGAATGATTATATTATATAGTTAGATTTAATTATTATGATAATTTGAGTTAAAATAAAAGACTATTAGTTTATTTATTTTTTTTTATGTATGAATAAATATATTTTATCTCTAGTATTATTATTTAATTTTGTTATTATTATTTTATATTATTATATTTTTTATACATGAATAAATTTATTTTATCAATTGTATTCTTGATAAGTGCAGTATTCGGATTATTTATTAGTTCTGAAAATCTAGCTTTTGCAGTTACTCCACCTACAGTAGTGGCTATTCCAGCTCCTGTTGTATGACAAGAACAATGATTTATTTCAGCTATTTGAGTTGGCTGAAAAAAAGCTTTTGCTATTAATAATAGAATAGTTACTCATGATTGAGATACAGTTTTTAATTACTTTGGAGGTCTTACAACAGTTTGAGTATGAAATATAGTAAATTATTCATATATAATAGATGTAGATTGAGTATATATTGCTACTTCTATTGATGTTTATCCTACTCAAGCAGTAAGTGGTACAGCTAGGGTAAATAGATTAGATGTTACTAATGCTACTTCATGAGTTGCATTAACACTTTATAATGGTACTATAATAGAGTATTTTCAACCTTATGCATTTATTACTGGTCTTGGAACTAATACTAGTTTTGGATGTCAATTAGTTAATTATGTAGGTTTTTTAAATCCTGTTAATTGACACATAATAGCTACTAGTGGTTATATGAGTAATATTCCAGTAAATTTTGTTACTCAATTACCTGATGCTACTGTTTGACAACCATATAATGCATGAGTAATTGATTTAGGAATTTACGGTATGGCTGATATATATTCAGTTACAGCTGTAGGTATGCCTGCTTGATTAACATTACCATTTGGGAATGGATGAAGTGGTAATAGAGGTATTATTTCAGGAGTTCCAACAACTCCAGGTACATATACAATTAATTTTACTGCTATTTGAGGTCAACGGAATGTTGCACCTTACCAAGTTAATGGTACAGGTTCTGTTACATTAGTTGTTAAACCAGCTACACCTGTAACTCCAACTACTACTCCATGTTCTGGTACAGATGAAGTTATTTTATGAACTACTGCTAGATTATCATCAATTGCAGATGTAAATTGAAATATTATTAATGCAGCATATGCTACTACATCAAATAATAATATAGCTATTCCAGCAAATTGAGTTAATTATACTTTTTCATGAGGATTAACTAATGGTTCTTTCCCAATAGGTGGATTAATTAGTTATACATGAGTATATGGTTCTGCATTGAATGCAAATGGTACTCCAATGTGGTGTATTCCTACTGATGTTACTGTTTCACCAGTTCCAGTTGCACCTACTCCAGTTACACCAGTAACTTTTGTAAGTACAATACCAAATGCTATTTTAACACAAGCGTATACATGAACTAGTTTAGTTTCAACATGAGTTGCTCCTTACTCAGTTACTGCTTCATGATTACCTATTGGTATGTCTGTTTCAGCAGATTGAGTATTATCAGGAACTCCATACTCACCAGTATGAACATATACTATATCTTTAACTGCTACTGATTCTGCTTGAACAGTATGAACAGGAACTGTAGACTTAGTTATAGATTCTGCACCAGTTGTGACTGTTACAGGTAATGGATATATTTGATTTGTATCAAAATTTTTCATAAATATTAATGGTTGAGATACTTGAGCAGCATCAGTTTATTATACTCCAACTCCTGCTGGTACTACATTCTTAAACTGAGCTACAACTTTTGTAGTATGAGAATATGTTACATTTACATGAGAATTATTAGCTAACTGAGTTATAAATGCTACAAGTATGACTGTTGATTCTATTCCTACTCCTGTTACATTTATTCCTTCATTATCTAATGCTACAGTATGAGTATCTTATACTGGAACTAGTTTAGTTTCTACAGGTACTGCACCTTATACAGTTACTGCTACAGGTTTACCAACTGGAATGACAGTTTCTACAAGTGGTGTATTATCAGGAAAAGCTACAACAGCATGAACATATACAATTAATCTTACAGCTACAGATTCTAGAGGAACAGTTTGAACTACTACTTTAACTCTTGTTGTTAATCCAGCTCCAGTTATTGTAACTCCACCTTCTACTACTTATACTAGTACAGGAAAAAAAGCTGAATCTCAAGGAAAAATCACAAGCATGACTACTAATAGTTATACAGTATGAACTGTTGTAGTAAGAATTACTCCTACAACTATTACAAAACTAAATAATAATAAACCTTTTGCTATTTGAATGCAAGTAGAGTACAAAGGTATATTAAATACTGATGCTTCTGTTACTGCTTCAAGTTTTAAAGCACAATAGTATATTAATACAATAAGAATATCATAAATACATCTTAATTTAAAACCACATATATATTATGTGGTTTTTAAATTTTAAAAAATTGCATTTTGGATTTATTTATTTATTATATATTTAATTAATTACTTTTAAATTAACAAATTATGATAATTTCTATTTTTGCATCAGTGTGAGCACAAAACTTGGGTGATGAATTAATACTAAAAAATGAAATAAAACTTTTAGAGAGAAAATATTGAAAAGATACTAAATTTATAGTTTTTTCATATGATCCTCTTAATCCATTCTTAAAGAAAAGTAATATAGTTTATAAAGAATATTTTCCTGTTTGAATCAGAAATTTATCTAATTTATTTAGAAATATATGTAATTTTTTTTCTTTTTTAATAACTATATTTAGAAGTGATTTAATTGTTATTGGTTGAGGTTGAATTATTTATGATTCTGAAAATCAATCTACAAAAGAACCACTTGATCAATGGTTATTTAGAACTAAATTGTTTTATTTTTTTAATAAAGATGTATATTTTTTTGCAGTTTGATTAAATATTAAAAATAAATTTAATTTACATAAAGTTAAACAAATATTTTCTCAAGCAGAAGTAACAGTAAGAGATACTTATAGTCATAATTTATTAAAAGAAATATGAATAAGTTCAACTATTGTTAAAGATCCAGTATTTAGTGAAATAGAATGAAAAATACAAAAAAGTTATATGATTAAGAAAACTAATTCTTATGATTTTACCTTTAGGGATTTAGCTGATATAGATTTAAATTGAAAAAAAGTTGCAATAGCTTTTAGAAGAGGCTATATGACAAAAAAAGAAGCTGAAGATTGAAAAATAGAAGAAGAAAAAAAGATAAATGAAATAATTAGTTATATATTAGAAAATTGATGAGAAGTAATACTTATTCCAAATAGTTTCCATAAAAAAGACTCAATAGCAAATGATTATGTATTTCTAAATAAATTTACTAGAATAAATGAAAAAATAAGAATAATATCTACTATGGAAGATGTTTATAGTAAATATATATATAGAGAATTTGATTTGTGTCTAGCTATGAGATTACATGCTATTATACTTTCTCAAGTATATGAAATACCTTTTATCTGAGTAAGTTATTCTAAAAAAACTGATGAAATTTTATCTATGATAGAATCAAATAAATTACCTGAAAAAGTAATACTTTAAAATATTAACAAAAAATCAATTATATGAAAAAGGTACATTTTGTAAAAATGCAATGAACTTGAAATGATTTTATACTTATAAATAATACGGATTTAATAAATTCACAAATTATATTATCTCCAGATTTAATACAAAAAATGTGTGATAGACATTTTTGAATATGATCTGATTGAGTATTAGTTATTTCTAAGTGAAAAAAATTAGCATTTAAATATGTCATGTATAACCCAGATGGTTCTCAAGCAGAAATGTGTGGTAATGGAATCAGATGTTATATGAAATATCTACTAGATAAATGATTAACGAAAGAAAAAAATATTGATGTAGAAACATGAGTAGGAATATTAAATCTAGATATAGATAAAAATATTGTAACTGTAGATATGTGAAAACCTTCTAGAATCAAAAATCTAGTCTATAAAAGTAAAAAACTAGGTGATAAATTTCCATTAAAAATTGAAAATGAAGAATTTATTTTTACTCCAGTAAGTATGTGAAATCCTCACGCAGTTATATTGTGTAAAGATAATAATAATTTGTGTAAATTATTAGAAACTGTCGATATAAGTATATTTTGAAGTAAAATAGAGAATAGAACAGATATATTTCCAGATAAAACAAATGTAGAATTTGTAAAAATACTTTCAGAAACAGAAATAATGATGAGAGTATGGGAGAGGTGAGCAGGTATTACGCTAGCTTGTTGAACTTGAGCATGTGCTGCAGTTGTAGCATGAATATTAGCTGGAAAATTGGCTTTAAATCAGTTTGTAAAAGTGAATCTTCCTGGTTGAGTGTTAGAAGTGAAATGGAGTTGAAATGAAAACGATTCAGTCGTTATGAAGTGAGAGGCAAGTGAAGTCTACGAATGAGACTATTATTTATAATAACCATTATTAAAATATGAATTTTTTAACTAGAGAGCAGGCAATATATATTGATAAAAATTTTGTTACACCAGTTTACGTTTATTCAGAAGATAAATTAGATGAGGCAATAGATAGTTTTTTATCTTTTCCTAGTGCTTTTTGACATGATGTTAGATTTGCTATGAAAGCTAATTCAAATATCAATATTCTTAAAAAATTTAAAAATAGATGATTAAAAATAGATTGTAGTTCAGAATATGAAGCATTTAGAGCCTTAAACGCTTGATTTGATGCTACTGATATTCAGATTTCATGACAAGAAACACCTAGAGAATTAGCAAAACTTTTGGATTTAGGCGTATTTATTGTTGCATCTAGTTTGGATCAAATAAAGGCTATTTGAGAATTAAAAAATGGAGTAAAAATCTGAGTTAGAATTAATCCAGGTATGTGATCAGGTGCGTTTAAAGCTATTTCTACATGATGAGAAACATCAGCATTTGGTATTTGGCATGAATTTATACCAGAAATTAAAGAATTAGTACAATTATACAATTTGGATTTAACAAAAATACATATTCATATAGGTAGTGAAAATACTCCAGAATCTTGGACAAATAGTGCAAATATATGATTAGATTTTGTTAGACAATTTCCAAGTGTTACTACTCTAGATATGTGAGGTTGATTCAAAATGGCAATAATGCCATATGAAAAAACTGCTGATTTACAAGCTATTTGAATATCTGTAGCAGAAAAATTTCAAGATTTTTATAATCAAACATCTAGAAAAATACATCTAGAAGTTGAACCAGGTAAATACATGGTTATAAATAGTTGTAGTGTAGTAGCAAATGTAGATTCTGTTGTAAATACTTGAGTAGATTGATACAAGTTTATTAGAACAAATACTTGAATGACAGAAATGCCCAGAGTTACTATGTATTGAGTACAACAACCTATAACTATTATCAATGATTCTACTGAAAAAGATGAATATGTAGTAGTAGGGCATTGTTGTGAATCGGGGGATATACTTACTACTAAGTTATATGATCAAGAAATATTAGAACCAGTTAGTTTAAATACTCCATCAGTTTGAGATGTAATAGTTTTTGATGGTACATGAGCATACAATTCCTCAATGAGTATGAAAAATTATAATTCATTTCCAGAGGCATGAGAAGTACTCATTAAAAAATCTTGAGAAATAGTTGAAATAAGAAAAAGAGAAAAACCAGAAGATGTATGGAGAAATGAAATCGAAGTAATATAAAAACCGGCTTAGCCGGTTTTTATATTTGCCAATTTATAGGTGTTTTTCAGTTTTTTATTAGTATTTCGTTTGTTTGTTTGAAGCAATCACTTCATAAGAATCATCTATGTGCAGAAAAAGGTGAAGGATGAGTTGTTTCTAATACATAATGTTTCGAAGTATCTATTAGTGATTTTTTACTCTGAGCGAAGGCTCACCATAGCATAAATATTACTCAATCTTTATTATCTGATATTGTTTTTATTACTGTATCTGTAAATCTTTCCCATCATATTTTTGCATGACTAGCAGGATTTCCTGCTTGAACTGTTAGAATAGCATTGAGTAAAAATACTCACTCTATTGTCCAATGAGTTAAATCTCAGGATTTAGGAATATCCAATCATATACTTCTGTTTAATTCTTTGTAAATATTCTGTAAGCTTGGTGGTAGTTTCATTCAATCTGGAACACTGAAGCAAAATCATTGTGCTTGTCATTCAGAGTGATATGGATCTTGTCACAAAATAATTACTTTTACTTTATCAAAAGGAGTTTTATTAAATGCTGCATATATATTTTCTATTTTTGGATATACTTTTATTCACTCATTTATGTCAGTGTCTAGTTTTTGTTTTATTTCTATAAAGTATTGTTTTTCGAATTCATCTTTTAATAATTCATACCAAGATTCATCTATATTTGGTTTTTTATTCATTTTTTCTTGAAATTAATTATTTAAGTTATAAAATCATTTTACTTAAAATTAATTAAACACAAACTAAACATGGAATTAAAACTAAAACTTATAGAAGAATTAGAAAAAGAATGATTTCCAGATTTGAAATTTATTTTTTCAAATGAAATACTAGATATAGCACCACAAATGCTAGAAGAATTCTTGGAAATAGATAAACAAAAATTTGAAGATTTTTTAAAAATAGAGAATACAGACTTAATATTTGAATCATTTGAAGATGAGAGTAATTTGGATTATTTTTGGAGCTTATTAAACCATTTTCAAAGTGTAGAAAATACTGATAAAATAAGAAAAATAGTAGAAGATTTCAGACCTAAATTACAAGACTTTTGAAATTATGTTGCATATAATTCAGATTATTTTGATAAACTGATATATGTAGAAAATAATTTGAGTTTGGATGAAGAACAAACTAGAATAATGTATCTAAGAATCAAAGCATTCAAAGATAGATGAATAGATTTACCAATAGATAAACAAGATAGATTAAAAGAATTAAATAAACAATTATCTAAACTATCAGATGATTTTTCTAATAACATTGTAGATGATGAAGCTCAATTTAGCTATACAATTACTGATTTTTCAGCTATTAAAGACTTACCAAAAGAGATTTTAGATAATGCTTCTAGGGAGAGATTTACTGATTGACCTGATGATATAGAAAAAGAATGAGTTATATTTGATGCTGATCCTACTACTTACCAAGCAATAATGAAATATTGTCATGATAAAAATATTAGAAGAGAATTTGCTCGTAGATTTAATAGTTTTGCTAGTAGCTGAAAATATGATAATAGAGAAAATATATTGAATATTTTGAAATTAAAGCATGAAAAATCAGAAATATTATGATATAAAAACTATGCAGAACTAAGTCTGAATTCAAAAATGGCTGAATCACCAAAACAAGTATTTGAATTGATAGAATGAATTTCAGCAAAAGCATATGAAAAATCACAAATAGAGTTGCAAGAATTAAGAGATTATTTCAAGTTGGACAATATGGACTCTGAGGATTTAGCATACTATTCTAGAATATATAAAGAAGAAAAATATGATATAGATGAAAAAGAATTAAAAAAATATTTCGAATTAGAAAATACATTGTCTTATTTGCATAATTTATCAAAAGAATTTTATTGAATGGAGCTAAAAGAAATAGATTCAAATCTTGATGATATTAGAGTTTATGAAGTTTACAAAGACTCTGTTCTGATATCTTATTATTTTTTGGATGCATTTTATAGAAAAAATAAGAGACCATGAGCTTGGGCAGATAATCTAAGAGAAAAAGAATATTTCCCAAAGACGAAATTACCAGTAATAGTAAATGTGTGTAATTTTCAAAAAACACCTTGAAAAATCACACTATCTATGAGAGATGTAGAAACACTTTTTCATGAATTCTGACATGCGTTACATGAAATAAGTAGCGAAAGTAAATATAGTGAATTGTCTTGATTTTGAGTAGAATGGGATTTCGTAGAATTACCTAGTCAACTATTAGAAAACTGGGTTGCAGATAGAGATAGTTTACATAAATTGGCTAAACATTATGAAACAGGAGAATCAATTAGTGACACAATGTTAGACAAGTTGGACAATTTAAAAACATATATGTCTGGTACTTTTGTAGCGAGACAGAATGAATTTGCCTTATTAGATATGCATATCTATTCTAGTGAAGTACCAGAATCAGTAGAAATGTTGGACAAAAAAGTATTAGAGATAGTAAATAAGTATTCTATATTCCCTAGATGAGAAGAATATAAGATGTATTGTAGTTTTGGTCATATATTCTGAGGTTGATATTCTGCATGATATTATTCATATATGTGGGCAGAAATAATTGAAGCAGATGTATTTTCTAGAATAAAAGAATTATGAATGTTTGATAGAAATGTATGAGAAAAATTGCTTAATACAATATTATGACAATGAACAAGAAAAACAGCAACAGAATTATTTTTTGATTTTATGTGAAGGGAGGTAGATAATACAGCTTTCATGGAAAGAAAATGATTGTAGAAATGCGTGAAAAACTTCGTATTTTATCGACCACCCCCTGCCTTTCAGGCATCCCCCTCCTTAGTAAGGCGGGGGAAAATTAAATATATTGATACTATAAATAATTTAATTTATTATGACTATTAGAAGATTACATGCAAAACAATTTAGTGATGAAATATTTAAAACTGACACTATTTTGATAGATATTAGAACTCCACAAGAGAAAGTTATTTATGGATATATTAAATGAACAGATTTATTTTATGATATGTATTCTAAAAAATTTGTTGATAATATGTTAAAACTAGATAGAAATAATAAATATTTGATTTATTGTTGGCACTGAAATAGAACTCAATATGTATTACAATATTTGAAAATAAATTGATTTACTGATGTAGCAGATTTGATTTGATGAATTGAGTATTGGGAAGCTTATTGATTTAATGTAATTCGTGATTAAAAAAAGGACACTAAAAATTATTTAGTGTCTTTTTTAAAAATAAATCATGGTTATTGATAGTCGTGTAAATATTTTCTCAAGTATTCGTTATACCATTTTGTTTTCATTCCCATAGATAGGCCAGCTAATAATAGAGCCAAAAACAAAAAGATAAGTATAACTGTTTCAAGTTTTAACGTGTCATAAATTTCAGGATATCTGCCTGTAAAACTCATCATATAAATAGTGATAAACTTAATTGTAGTTTTTGCTTTACCTATTATTCCAGCCTCAGGAGGAGAATTTCTACCTCTGATAAACTGACCAATAATATCAAATACAGCTATAAAGGATACTGGTATTAGATATATAGGTTCAAAAGTAGGGAAAAAGCTAAATGCAAACATAGCAGGTAAATCAAACCACTTATCAGCTTGCGCATCTAGTTTTGCTCCTTCTATGCTACACATATTACAATTTCTAGCAACAACACCATCAAGCAAGTCACTAATAGCTAAAAACATAAATATCCATACTGCAGAGTATGCAATTAAACTATTTTGAGATTTTAATCCATATATGAAAAGTAACACAGTTGGAATACCTAAATACTTTCTCCAATTGCTTATACAGTTAGGAGAAAGGAATCTTTTATTTTCGATAAAAAATTCTATTACACTTATATTTCTAGGTATTATCCAATAACATAGTATAATTACTGCTGAAATAATAACTAGACTAACACTGATTTCAAGCCAAAAATTCATACTCATAAATTTCTCCTTTTTCAGTAAAAAATGAGTAATTGTATAATAATAATGTTTTTAAAATAATCAATATTTATAGATTATTTAATTATTTATATTATAATTTATAAATATACTTGACAAATAAGAAAAATAATGTATATTTCATCTCATATTAATTTTTAAATATAAATATATGATATATTCATCAGTTGTAAATTTAGTAGATAAAAATAATTCTTTAGCATCATTAACAGATTCATTAAAATCAATATCAAATATAGCAAGAGAAAAGTTTTTAACTATATTTTGAGATGTTAAAAAAAAGGTTTCTGATATATTATTAGAAGAGTATACTATAGAAGTACCTAAAAAACCTAATTATAATGTTGTAAATATTTATAAATCAACAGTTAAAACAGTTAACAATGATATTAATTATTCTAATACTGCTAGAGCTAAAGATATACCAGTAATTAATGATAGTAGCTTTTTTAGTACAATTAGATCTAAAGAAAAATTATCGGATAAAGTAAATGGTGAATATACATATACAAATACTAAATGAAAATCATTTAATTTAAAAATAGTTGAGAATAATATTCAAGAAATAGTATCATCTGATTGAAAAAAAGTATCTCATCAACAAAAATCAGCTATTCAAAGATTAATAAATAACAAGAAATTAGCTAGATTTCAATCAATAAATGCAAAATCTGAAAAAGCTAAAGTAATAAATTTTTCATCTATCAAATCTCATAATACTAATGTAAGTCAGCAAGAACCTTTAAAAGTTGAACCTACTTTAAAACAAGAAGTAATAAATGAACCATTAAAAGTAGAACCAACTTTAAAACAAGTACCAATAAAAGAAACTTTAAAAGTTGAACCAACAGTATCACAAGTAAAATCAAAAGTTAATGATACTATATCTCAAGCAGAAGTTGTAAATAATCAATCATCAGATAATTTATCACAAGAAGAAATAAATAGAAGAGTAAAAATGCATACTGAAACTTTATTAAATGCTAATAAAAGAAATAAAGTAATGATAGAAGTTTATGATAAATTAAAAGCTGATGAAAGAGGATTATTTTCTACAAATACTAAAAAACAAGTAATAATAGCAAAAAAAGTAATTTCTAGCTTATCGCAAATAGTTCCAAAAACATCAGAAAAAGTTACAAATATTCAAGTAAATACATCATTATTAGATAGAGTAGTAAATAGTATAACAGCTTATTTAGAAAAGTCAGGTTTTGAAACAAGTCAATCAGAAGTTAGTCGTGAATCATTATTGAGTATGTTAAGACAATCTAGATATATTTTACAAGATGTAATGGTTCCAAGAAAAACAGCAGGGCATATATATGAGTCGGTTAATGCAGTTTATGCATAAAAAAAGCAAGTGAAAACTTGCTTTTTTTGTTTTAATTTTGATGATCGTCAATTTCAAAAATTTTTAGAGTAGAGTCTTCAATATATCACAAAGCTCTATATTGTTTATTTATTCTAAAGTAATAAATTTCGGATTTGTATGGTTTTCTTTTTTTGAAATCTACTGATTCTAATTCTCAATTTAAAATAAGATTTTTAGCTTTTTTATATTGATTTAATATTTGCCTAGAAAGTAAATAAGGTAATATCCTCTTATGTTCAATAATATTATTTATATTCATAATTATATATTTATGAAATCAGAATCTTTAGAGTTTTTTGCTAATTGTAATTTCTCTTCTAATTGTTCTTCATATGCAATTTGTAGCATAAAATCTTGTATATTTTTGAATTTTTTTTGTTCTATTTTAATATCTTCCTCAAAAGTAATAGTTGTCATAATATTAATAGTTATATTTTATTATTTATATTATAATTAATATCTATTTTATGCAAGTATAAAGTATTTATGTTTTAGTGTGGTCTTTTCTTCTCTTACTTTTTACATAAAAAGTAACAAAAATGTTAGGTCGATTATGAAATAATCGAAGGAGGGTCCAGCTTTGCTGGATTTAATTGTGACGAATAGGAACAATTAAAACGGATGGCCTACCCGCAGGGAGCGTACAAATTCCAACTGTCTAAGTTTTATCTTTTCTAGTGGTACTCATCTCAGTTGTCCCCCCTAAGACCCCTAGGGGATTTTAATATAAATTTAATCTTTTTTTGTTAACTTTATTATTTCAATTATTTTATCTATTGGTAAATTATTATTATTTTTTCAAATATATACTTTACTAAATACTACATCAGCAATATTATTGTAAAACCTTCATTTTTCTATTCATGTTGATAAATCAGTTTTGATAGCTTGAAAACCATGTAACATAGCTATTTTATTTTGGTTTTCAATTCTTAATTGTTTTGCTTTTGAATATTGGTATATTGAGAAGTATAAAAATGAAAATAATATAATTGAAATTGGTATTAATGTATAATATGATTTTTCTATTTTAAATAGTGAACTATTAAATTTTCATATTCATCATAAAGTGTTTATGATATATAAATTAATAAACGCATATCAAAAAAATATAGTTTTTATAGAAGTATTTTTTAAATTTATCCATTTAGGATAAGAAAGAAATTTAATATTTGTTTTACTAATATTTGTTTTACTTTTATTTTTATCTAAGTCCTCAGTTAATGCTAAAAGAATTCATAATATAATAAGCACAAATCATCACGAAAAATTATATAGAAATGATTTTGTATATTCAGGAAGTACAGAATCTATTAAAACGATAATAGAAAAACTAATAGAGATAAAAAAGATAATTATAGAAATTACTAACCATCTTCTTTCTTCTAAAGAAAAATTATCTTTTAATTCTTCAAATCATCATATTAAGCTTTTAGTTTGTTCTTTTGAAGTTTCATTTATAATTTTATTTTTTTCTCAAACTTCTTCTTTTAAGTAAAAAATTTCATCATTTATAATTTTGAATTGTTTATTATATATATCTTCAATTAAATTAATTTTATCATTTTCTAATTTAATAATTCTTATTAATTTATCTAATTCTTCAATATTAGAATCAATTATTTTTTTTCAAATATGAATAGGGGTTCATCATCTAGGATTATATTTATATTCATCAGCTAAATAGCTATTTAAAGTTAATTCATTATTTAATTTTTCTAATATGTTGAATAGATTGTTTTTTGTTAAGTCAATATATTCAGCATTATTAAATAATCATATAATAGATTTTATTATATTTAATCAATTTTTTAAAATTGATTCATAATCATTATCGGTAATTTCTATATTATTATTTTCAAAATATTTTTTTAGTTGATTAACTTTATCATCAAGTAAAAATATTTTATTTAAGTTGTTTTTAAATGTATTTATTTGATTCTCGTCAATTTGTGGTTGGAATGATTTTATACTTTTTATCTTTTCTTCCCATACTTCAGAAAAACTTTTTTCAGGAAAATATATTAATATTTGAGAGGCTTGCATTTTTTAATTTTTAATTACTAAAAATAACTCCCAAAATTTTGGGAGTTATTTAACTATTACACTCTTGTTGTATTATCACTATCACTTTCTACATCTCAATCTACTACTCCATCATCAGCTTTTGCTTCAGAAGTCGGTGCTTGTTCTGCACCTGGTTGAGCGTAAACTTTTTGTCCTACAGTCATCATTGTATCGTTTAATTCTTTTGTTACTGCTTCCATATCTTCAGTTGATGCATCAGATTTAGCTAATACTTCTTTTACTTTTGATACTTTTTCTTCTACTAGTTTTTTGTCTGCATCTTCTACTTTATCAGCATTGTCTCTAAGCATTTTTTCTGCTTGTGCAACAGTTGAATCTGCAGTATTTCTAGCTTCTACAAGTCATTTTTTCTTTTTGTCTTCTTCTTTTTTCTCTTCAGCTTCTTTTACTAATCTATCTACTTCTTTGTCATCCATACCTGTAGAACCTTGGATAGTTATATGTTGTTCTTTACCTGTTCCTTTATCTTTTGCTTTTACTTTTAATACTCAGTTTGCATCTATATCAAAACTTACTTCTATTTGTGGTACTCATCTAGGAGATGGATTGATTCCATCCAAGATAAATCTACCTAGTGATTTATTATCTGCTGCCATATCTCTTTCTCATTGTAGGATGTGGATTTCAACACTTGGTTGATTATCTACTGCAGTTGAGAATGTTTCAGTTTTGTTAGCTGGAATAGTAGTATTTCTAGTTATCATTGGAGTTCTTATACCTCACATAGTTTCTATACCTAGAGTAAGTGGAGTAACGTCTAATAATAATACATCAGTTACATCACCACCTATGATACCAGCTTGGATAGCAGCTCATAGTGCTACAGCTTCATCAGGATTGATTCATGCATTTGGTTTTTTACCAAAAAATGTTTCTACTTTTTTTACTACAAGTGGTACTCTAGTAGATCCTCATACTAATAATACTTGATCTAAGTCACTAGCTGATAATCATGCATCTTTTAATACTTTTTTACATGGTTCAATTGATCTTTCTACCAAGTCAGCGATTAATTCTTCGAATTTAGTTCTAGTTATAGTCATCATCAAGTTTTTTGGACCACTAGAATCAACAGTAATATATGGTAGATTTATATCATAATCAGTTGTACTAGATAATTCTTTTTTAGCTTTTTCTGCTTCGTCTCTTACTCTTTGAAGTGCCATCGGGTCATTTCTCAAATCTATTGCTTGGTCTTTTTTAAATTCATCTATGATATAATCTAAGATTTTTTTATCGAAATCATCTCAACCTAGGTGAGTATCACCATTTGTAGCTAATACTTCAAATGTTCCTTCTTCTGATAATTCTAATATAGATATATCAAAAGTACCTCCTCATAAGTCATATACTGCTATTTTTTCATTTTTTCCTTTACCTGCACCATATGATAATGCAGCAGCAGTTGGTTCATTTACTATTCTTTTTACTTCTAATCATGCTATTTTACCTGCATTAATTGTTGCTTGTCTTTGGTCATCATTGAAGTATGCAGGAACAGTAATAACTGCTTCAGTTACTTTTTCTCATAAGAATTTTTCAGCATCTTCTTTTATTTTCATTAATACATGTGCTCCTATTTCTTCAGGTCTTACTTCTTTACCATCAAATTTTATTAATGCTTCTCATCCTTTACCTTTTACTACTTCAAATGGTACAGATGCAATCTCATCTTTTACTTCGTCAAATTTTCTACCGATAAATCTTTTTGCAGAGAAAATAGTTCAAGCAGGATTAGTAATTGCTTGTCTTTTAGCTGGAGTACCTACTATTATATTACCATCTTTGTGAGCAACTATACTAGGAGTAGTTCTATTTCATTCTGCATTTGGAATTACTTTTGCTTCTCAACCTTCCATGAATGCAACACAAGAATTAGTAGTTCATAAATCTATTCAAATAATTTTTCACATAATTTATTTAGTTAATATTTAATATGTCATTTTTATTATGACTTACAAGTATTTTATTATTTTTTTTTGTATTGTCAAAATATTTTAGCACTTTTTTTACTTAGGTGCTAATTATTGTTTTTAGTAAAAGAAAAAGACTCTTTTTTGAGTCTTTTTAAAAAATTTAATACAATATAATATTAATTAATTGTACAATAAATTATCTGGATTCTTTATGATCTCTTAGATTAATTATAACTTTTAGTTTAGGGCAGAATGGTAGTTTACCAAACACTCTGTCATATTCTTCCCATGACATTATGTTTCTGCCTTGAAATTCTGTTACATATTCGCTTATCATGATAATCCTTTTTGTATTTGTTTTGAAAATTTGTTTCTTGATTTTACACAAAATATGTAAAAGTCAATTTTTAATATTAAAAAGACCTATAGTGTATAGGTCTTTTTTTGGGGGAGAAGTGTGTTGAATAAATCTATACCAACACACTTCTCAAATATTTTTTAAATCTTTGTTTTTGTTTTATTACCTCCTGTAATAATTAATTAACGATTTTCGTCACCATCTCTTCGATTAATGAGTTTTACCAGATTTGGGCAGGCTGTTCTGCCAGGAAATGATTGGTCAAACTCTGCCCAGCATTGAATGTGAGCACCTTCAGTAGTAGTAACAAATTGGGACATAACATCTCCTAGGAGTAATTTAGAGGTTTTTGAATCATTATGATTCTTTAATATTTTATAAAATTTATTAATAATGTCAAATTATTTGCATAAATATATTTATATGTTATAATATATTTGAATTAATAATATTTAATACAAAAATATGTCAGAAAATAATCAAATAATAGATAATAATCTAGATGATAACTCACAATTAAATACTGAATCTATTGAATCTGAGTGAAATAGATGGGGAAATCTAGTAGAAGAACTAGAAAAATCAAGAAAAGAAATAAATGATATATTATAAAAACACTTATTAAAGTGTTTTTTTGTTGATAGTATTGTATTGACAAATTACTATAAAGCTATATTATATAAAAAATATTTTCAAATTTAAAGCAAATGTTAAATGAATACTGATGAACGAATAGAGATCTTCCAGATGATTATGATTTACAATTATTAAGGATAGAGGCAGAATTTAAGTCATCATTTCCAATAATAGCATCACAATTACAAGAAAAAAAATTGGATTTACAACAATTAGAAGAAGAAATAAAAGATATTAAGGAAGCAATTGATGATTCAAATTTAAATATTAACTGCTGATTGTGTAATGTTTCTTGAACTATAGAAAAATTCAAAACATTAGTAGATTTACTAATAAAACAAGTTAAATTAAAAGAACAAAAAATAGAATTATTAAAAAATCAAATAATAGTTTTAAATACTGAAAAAGATAATCTAAAAGATAGAGCCTATAAAGATAATCTGACATGATTATATAATAGATACTATGTAGAAATGGTATTGAAAACTAATATTAAAAGAATAGATGATTGAGTTATTTATAATTTTTGTGTTTGAATAATTGATATAGATTTTTTCAAGAAAATTAATGATAATTATGGGCATTGTGCATGAGATATGGTACTTAAAAAATTTGCAGATTTTATGCTAGATAAAATTAATACTTTAGAAGCAGAAAATAACAATAATGATAGAAGACAATGAAAGAGAAATTTGATTTTTAGATATTGAGGAGAAGAATTCTTGGTATTATCATCTTTATCTAGAGATAAATTGAAAAAATTTCTAGATAATTGTTTGATTGAATTTTCTCAAATTACACATAATTTTGACTGAAAAGAATTTAAAGTGACTTTTTCTGCATGAATATCTGAATATATGTGAAAGAATAAATATGATGATCCTGATTTTTGTTTGATAAAAAGTGCGGATAAGGCATTATACCAAGCAAAGGATGGATGAAGGAAACAAGTTATTATAAATCATGATATGGATTAAGTTTTGACAAAGTATCAATTATGTGTAGATTACAATTAATATCATTTGAATATAAATATATGTTAAAGTTATACAAAACATTCCTGCATCCCGTTAACCCTAAATATTAGGGAGTTTTGTTTGTATATCAATTTTTTGTATAAATAAAATGTATTTTATTAAAACGCAATAAACTCTCTAATTTTTAGGGAGTTTTTTGTAAAAATATTTTAAAAACTAATAATAAGAATATGATAAGATTATCAAATTTTCCAATAAAAACACTTAAAACAAGACCAAAAATAAGTGATAATATATCTACTAGTATTTTATTACAAGCAGGATTTATCAGACAAACTATGGCTTGAGTATACAATTATACTACACTTTGACTTAGAGTACTTAGAAAAATAGAGAATATAGTAAGAGAAGAAATGGATGCATACTGATGTGCAGAGATACTTATGTCATGACTTTCACCTATGGACGTTTGGGAAAAAACAGGTAGACAAGATATAGAAGAATATTTCAAAGTACCTACATATTGAGATAAATTTTATAGACTTAATCCTACTCATGAAGAAATTGTAGTTCCATTAATGAGTGAATTTATTAATTCATATAAAGATTCATGAGCATGTGTTTATCAAATACAAACAAAGTATAGAAATGAAAAAAGAGCAAAATCATGATTGTTAAGAGGTAGAGAATTCTTGATGAAAGATGCTTATTCTTTTCATTTATCTAATGATGAATTCGTAGAGTATTACGAGTGAATGAAAAAAGTATATATGAAAATATTTGATAGACTAGGTTTATTACAAGATACATATATTACACTAGCTGATTGATGAGTATTTACTGATAAATATTCACATGAATTTCAAGTTGTCTTAGCTATTTGAGAAGACGATATATATATATGTGATAAATGTTGAACTTCTCATAACAAAGAAGTAGTAGATTTAGAAAACGGATTTGTATGTACTAATTGTTGAGACAAAAATCATAGAATAGAACAAGCGTCTGAAGTATGAAATATTTTCCCACTTGAAACAAAATTTTCTAAACCATTTTGAGTTAAAATGCTAGATGAAAATAATAAAGAACAAGATGTACTTATGTGATGTTATGGGATATGAATATCTAGACTTATGTGAGTAATAGCTGAATATTATATGACTGAAAATGGTATTGCATGGCCAGATAGTGTTGCTCCTGCAGATTATTATATTATAGTTATGTGAGATGAAAATCTAGATAAAGCATTTGATATGGCACAAAAATTGGAATCTAAATGAAAAACAGTTATTTTAGATGATAGAATGTGAAAAAAAATAGGTTTTGGACAAAAAGCTGGAGATTGCGAATTATTTTGAATTCCAAATAGAGTAGTAATATCTACAAAAACTATTGAACAATGAGGATTTGAACTTACATTAAAATGAGAAGAAACTCAATTAATCAAATTTTAATATGATAAAAATAATCAGTTTTGTAGATTCATTCAAACATTATGATGAACCGATAAAAGAGTTTCAAAAAAGACTTTGAAAACAAGTAGAATTCATGAAATTGAAACCATCAAAAAGAAAAGAAATAAATGAAATTATAGATGAAGAATCGAAAGAATTATACAAAGTATTAGAAAAAGAAAAATGATACAAAGTACTCTTATTTATTGATTCTAGACAACTGTCTACAATGGACTTTTATGAAATTATAGAGCAAAAACAAATGCAATATTCTAATATAATATTTATTATCTGATGAGCATATTGAGTTGATTTTGCTATTATTCAAAATAGTATAGATATGAAAATATCACTTTCTCCAATGACTTTTCCACATGCACAAGCTATAATGATGCTTTTTGAACAAATATATAGAGTAAGTTGTATAAAAAAATGAGTTAATTATCATCATTAAAAAGGTCAATTTTGACCTTTTTTTTGAATAAAATATAATTGACAAAAGCTATAATGTAGATATGGTATATTTAGTTCAATTGTTGAAAAAAAAAGGAGAGGATAATTATGTGTTGTGTAGTAGTATATGGTATGGGGCAGTTAGGTTCTGAAATAATGTATGGTTTGACGAAAAAACCTTTGAACTTCTACTATCATTCTTATGGTGGACAGAGTACAAGGGGTTATAGATTTAAATTCAAAAACAGTGAACATACTGTTGATGTAGTTAATTCTGTTTTACTCAGAAATCATGATGAAAAATTTAAGTTGATTAGAGAGGTTTCTTGCATAATTGTTACATTAACTGGTGAACAATTGGAACAAGAAATTGATTTTTTACTTGAATTAAGAATTCCATTGGTTATTTGTTCTACAAATTATGATCAAGAGATGTTACGATCAAAAGCTGAAAATGAGTGTGTTTCTGTTGTAATGTCTGATAATTTTGCTTTACCAATATTGGATTTTTGGCAAAAAATTGAAGCATTAGAATCACCACCTGAAGGCTTCACTCCTCGTATACATGTAACTGAATCACATCAATCAACTAAACTTGATTATAGTGCTTCAGCTATAAAGGCAATGAGTCTGTTTGCTAAAAAAGGCTTTTTAGTTGATATGCCAAATTTGTCAGATTTTAAACCGAAATCAATTACTGTATCGGGTAGTATGATTTCACTTAGATCAAGGGAAGATGCTATAAAATATAGTCAAGTTCCTGAAAAATTTTTGGATTCCCATGCTTATCATAGATATTTTATTAACTATGATACAAATGGTGATCAGGAATACATTGATTATGTTTTTTATTTTTTACATTATTTCGAAAGTTTGGTAGATAATTCAGTACCTGATGTACTAGAGTTCAAAGTTGAACTTGTAAGAAATGGTATTGATATTGTACACAATGTTAATGGTAAAAGTATTTATGCTGATGGTGTATTTAAGGCAATTGAGTACTTGAAATTTAATAAAGGTCAATTTTTCGGTTTGGATATACTTACCGTTTAATATTAATCTTTACTTTCTTAAAAAAGGTCATTTATGACCTTTTTTTTGTTAATAGTTTCACTTCAAATAAAAAATGTGTATAATAAAATCAACTTAATTATTTAGAGTTATATATATGATTTTTGATGTAATTATATTCATTCTATTAGTGTTAATTTCTTTTTTTCCAATTGTTTTATGGGCTTATATATTTTCTTATATAGATAATAATCCATTAAACAAAAAAAGATTTCTAGTTTGAATTATATGATGAGTATTGTCTGTTGTACCTATTTTGTATTTAGATAAAATTTTAGAAATTTTTAATTTAAAAATATTAAATATTTTCTATTATATCTCACATATCAAATGATTGTTTTCTAGCATTGAATTTTGAATTTCTCTTAGTCTATTTTTGATTTTTTTAGTTATATTTTCTTTTATTATCAGTTGATCTTTTAATAAAATTAAAGATATATTCAATGTTTATATCAAAAATATATTAGTATTTTTGATATTTATATCATTTTTGACACTTTGAGTATATTTATTTAACGAGATATTTTCATGAGTTAATTTACCGATACCACAACCAGAATATTTCTGAGAGATTGTATTTAATTCATTTAAATTGATAGTTTTTTATTATTTACTTGTAGCATTTATAGAAGAATCTAGTAAGCATTTCAATTTCTTACAATCGAGTGTTCTATATATTGATACAGTTAAAAATTGAGTATTATACGCTATATTTGTAGCATTATGATTTAGTCTTATTGAAAATATATTATATTTATTTAATTACTACATTACTTATTGATTAACTGCTGAATTAACAAAGATTTATTTTTTCAGATCAATATTTTCAGTAATTGTACATGTTTTATCTAGTAGTGTTGTAGCATATTATTTCTCACGTGCTTTACTACTTTATAGAGAGAAGGACTTTAGTTTATCATATTTAAAAATATTTTTCTATTGATTATTTATCAGTATTTTATTACATTTGTTTTTTGATGTAGCATTAACTCTATGATTTTCTATTATTGTATTTTTGTATTTTATTGGATGATATTTGTATGTAAGTAGTATTTTTTATAGGGATTAGATTATTTTAAAAATAGATAAATAATTCTGTTTCTATAACATTTTTCTTGTTTTTTCATAAAATTTAAATATTTCAAATATTTTAAATGCTCTAAATATTCTAAATAGATCAAATACTTTGAAAAGTGTGAAAAACGAATAATTTCAATCTCAATAAATAAGTATTAATATAAAAAATGGTAAAAACGATAGTAAATCAAATATATTTAATATTTGAAAAGGGAACTTGATTTTGTTTTTTGCTTTATAAAAATTATATAAATATTCGAGTAAAAATGTAGCTGATATTATGAATTCAAATATAAATAATATTAATTTTTGATTATAATTTAGTTCTATAAAAGTTTCTATTAGAAATATAATGAAAGAAGATATTATAAACAATAAAATAATACAATTAAATACTAATCATATTTTTTTATTAGATTTTCTGAATAAAATATTTATAAATCTGTTTAAATATTTTATTCTTCTGTTAAATAAATTTCTTTTATTATTTCCAAACATTTATTATATATTATTAAATATATAATAATGTTATCATACTAATTTTTAATTATCAATTTTTTCAATAAAAAACTAAGTATTTTTAAATACTTAGTTTTTTATTGGGTATAAATTATTTGTTGTTATTATTTGCCATTCATTATTATTTTGTTTTAGTAATTCTAATACTCATTTGAAATGTAATAATCAATAAGTTATATATATTTTATCATGTTCTGATTTAATTATTTCATTTGCAAGTACTTTATTTCTTTTACCAAGTATTACATCAAATAAATCTTTATTAGCAAAATTATCTGTTAAGAATCATTGTGTAGCTTCATTTCAGATTATGAAATTGAGTATTGCTTGATTAATGTAAACTAGTACTTTTAATTGTCTTTCATTTAATCATGATAATGTGTCAATTATAGTTTTATTAGCATCTAGTGGTAGTTTACTTTTAAATTCTCTTTCTCATTCTGGTTTTGCTTCCATTATTTTTCAGTATTCTGACATTATTTCATCCATATTTAAATCTACATTGAAATCTTTGTCATTCACAAGTCACATAAATATGCTGTTATCTTGATTTGATACTCAATATAGTTTAGAAAAATTTTTGTATAAATTTTCATCAAAATTTATACCTAGTGCTTTATTGAAATTTTCACCATTTTCCTTTGTTCACATTTTTACACCTTCATAGAAATACACTCATCATTCTTTTTTAAATGCTGATAGATTATCTACTACTTTTTTATAAAAATCAGGTGTTCAAATATGGCTCATTGCTTGGAATTTTACTACTTTTTCTCAATTAGTAAGTGTGTATTCAGGCATTGGAGCTGGAATTATTTCATTGAATAAATATGTTAATCATCAAATAATACTTGTAATTATTACTAATAATATACTTACTCTGTTTAAAAAATAATTAATAAAATCTACAAAATACATTATTTGTTTTTTTCTTATTTTTTTCCATATATAATGGAATCAAAAAAATAACAATGTATAAATTCCAAGTGAAATAATAAATTCAATTGCTCATTTTATTCATGATAAATAAAACATTGCAAAAGCGAATGTGATCAAAATTAAGTATGTAACTGTATTCTTAAAACTCATAAATTAAGTTATTTATATAAATTGTGTTAGTAGTTTATTTATTTTTTTGATTTTATGAAAATATTTTCTATAATAAATTTAGTTTTTTAAAAATTAATAAATAATTATGAAATATATTTTATCATTTTTAGCTTTGTTTACAGTATTTATCACTACAATGTGACAATCATATAGTTTTTCAATTAATGTACTTTTTAATGGTGATGGTAATTGAAATCAAATCCCTTATTGTAATGAGTGAGATGAATGTTGATTGAGACAATGAGTAGATGCAGTAAACAATATACAAACAATTGAGAATAATAGAACATTTTCTCAATATGTGCAAGATATAGCAATATATATATTAAACTTTTTAGCTTTTATTGCAATATTTGTTATTATATATGCTTGATTTAATATGTTGTTATCTCTGTGAGATGAAGAAAAAGCAAAAAAATCAAAAAAAATGATTACTTATGCTATACTTTGATTAATAATTATTTACATAGCTTGACCACTTATAGATTTCGTTACTGGAATACTAAATACATAATTATTACTAATTAAGATTGATTTTTTCATAAAAGTCAATCTTATTTTTTTGTTTATTTATTTTTTTTATGATATTATTGTATTATGTATAATTTAAATAACAATTTATGGAAGATATAAACTTATTAAATGAGAAAACTAAATCATCTTACTTTCCTGCAAGTACGATATTTTTAGTTGTGGTGCTAGTGGCTACTATTCTTTTGTATTTATATAATAATTACATAGAAAATAGTATCAAGGACATTCAAAATGATACTACAACTATTGAAGCTAGTATAAAAGAAGTAGAAAATGATAAAAATATTCAAATATATAGATTAATAGAGTTAAATAAAGAAGTGATAGCATCATATGAATCTATGAATAAAATAACTAAATATATTAATCATTTGAATGAATTAAAATCTAAATATAATTTAGAATTTAATTGATTTGATTTATCTAAATGAGAAATAGTTACTAATATTAAGACTACTTCTGATGATGGATGATTAGCATATCAAAAAACTAGGGATTTTATCAATAAATATAGATTAGATCCAAAATGATTGTTTGATTTGTGATTTGTTAGTTCAGTAGAGTGAATGGATGAAATAAAATTTAAGGTAAATTTTAAAATAAAAAATAATTTAAATAAATAATTAAAAATATATGTTAATTTATAATAAAAATAATAAATTCGTTTCTTATCTAGTAATATTGATTTCTTTATTTATTTTAGTTTTATTCACTTCTGATAAAATTAAACAAATATATCAAAATATTGATTTAAAAGAAACATATACTATCAACTATAATGATAAAAAAGAAAAATTAAACGAATTAAATAAGTTAAAAAATAGTTTAGCTAGTTCTAAAGCAGATTTAGATAAATACAATGTAACTATAAAGGAAGATGAACTTATAGATTATATTTATTCTTCTATTGAAAAAACAAATAATAGAAATGGTGTAAGTATAGTAAAAAATGTTACTATATCTGAAGCTATTGAAACAGAATTATGATTCAAAGAAACTATCATAAATATAAATCTAAGAGTTCCTGGTGAAGCAAAATTAAAAGAAATTATAGATTTATTTTTATCAAAAGATTCAAAGTATCATTTTTATATTAGTTCTTTCTCATATCCTATGTGAGAAACACAAGAAAATTTTAGTGTAACATTACCATTAAAAATATTACACAAATAAAATAATATACTCATAAAAAAAATATGGAAAATACAAATAAAGATGATTTATATAATAGTGAATTTATACTATTTAAAAAAGTATCAACTGTAGAAAAATACAATTTCTATGAATACTTATCAGTTATGATTGACTGATGAGTATCTATTGTAGAAAGTTTAAAAACAGTTGAAACAAAAATAACAAGTTATTACTTTAGACAAAAAATTAAAGAATTAGTAACATTTATATCATCTGGAGATTCTTTTTCAAAATCGATGAAAAAAATACCTGATGTATTTTCTAGCTCTGAAATATCTGTTGTAGAAGCAGGAGAATCTAGCTGAATGTTGGCATTATCACTATTAAAAATAAGTGATGATTTAAAAAAAGTTCATGAATTGAAAAACAAAGTAAAATGAGCACTAACTTATCCAATTATAATATTTTTATTTTTATTTTTGGCTTTGTTTGTAGTACTTACATTTGTAATACCTCAAATAAAACCATTATTTGATACTGCAGAAGTAGAATTACCTATGTCTACTAAATTATTAATAATGTCGTCAGATTTTATCATATGAAATCTCGGATTAATATTTTTATTATTTGCTTCATTCATATTATTTATATTTTGATACAAAAATACACCTTCAGGTAAAAAGGCTATTGATGAATTTTTACTATGATTACCATTAGTTTGAAAAGTTTACAAAAATTATATTTTGTCAAATATTGCTTCTACTCTTGGTAATTTGATGGGTTCTTGAGTATGAATTATAAAAACTCTGAAATTGATATGAAAATCTACAAACAATAGTATTTATGAATTATTATTTGAAGATATAGTTGTAAGAGTATCATGATGAGAACAGTTGGTAAAAGCTATGGAAGCAGTAGATCCTCAAAGAATTTATTTTCCAGCAGATTACACTCAAATGTTATCAGTATGAGAAAGAACAGCAAATCTAGAATCAATTTCTAAGAAAATAAATGCTCAATATACTAAAGAAGTAGATTATTCTCTTGCAAGTCTGACTAAATGGATAGAACCACTTGCTATATTGTTAGCATCTGTATTTGTATTATGGTTTGCATATGCAATATTATGAGCAATACTAAAAATTACTCAAACAGTAGGATAAAAAACACAAGAAATTTTTAAATTTCTTGTGTTTTTTTAATATCAACTTATTCATTCAGTATCACAGTGTTCAGGATCATCTATACATTTATTTACTGCAGTAGTTCTTACAGCTCTATTTGTAGCAAATTTATTTACTACACCAAATGTTTCTTTTGTAACAGTTGATATAGTACTTCAAAATACTGGTACATAAGATGTAGCATATTCTAGTCATTCTCATAACAGTATGCTTCCTTTCAATACTTCTACTTTTCAAGCATCTAGTTTTCATTGTTTTCATAATAATTCTACTTTGTCGATTTTATCTTGTATATCTTTCATTTTATCATATGCAGCTTTCAATTTCTCATATTTTTCATTAGCTTCTTCGTACATCTCACTTCACTTATCATATGTTTCTTTTAATCATTTCATCTTATCTAGCATATATTTCATGTTAGTTCATGATTTTTTATAAGCTTCTTCTAGTAATTTTTCTTTTGCTTCATCCAAAATAGCATCTTTTTCATCATTTACCATATCTACTAAAGTAGTTTTTACAGTATCTACCAGAGTATTAGCATTTTCATCTAGTTGTTTAGCAGTTTTTTCAGTTTCTGTAATATTTTTTAATCATTCTAACTGAGCGAGTATATCATTTTGATGTTGTGCTCTAAATGCTGAATAATTATGAGCAATTGCTTGTTTCAAATCTTCATCATATACAAATTTGAGTATTTCATCTTTTTTCTTTGTATAATATGCTGATTTTTCAGCTTCAGGTAACTTATTAAATGTATCTTTAAGTTTGTTTTCTAATTCTTTTTTTTGTTTTATCAATTCACTTGTTTCAGATCACACAGAAGTGTTTAATTTGGAGTTTATTTCTTCTAACTGTTTATCAACTGTTTTAACGACTTGAGTTCTTGTTTCTCATTGACACTCTTCTTTTGAGTATGACATTAATCATCACTTTATATTATTACATATATTTTCATCTCAAGTATTTATAGCTATTTGCATATAGCATTTATCTTTTGGTGGATTTGATTTACTATCTTTAAATGCAGTTCATTTTATATTTTCACAAGCAGCAGGGGATGATGATTGTACTGCAATAAATTGGAAACAATGGTCAGATTCAGGGGCTAATTCACACATCATTTCTCATATATCTTCCAAGAAACTACATGATGATAAGAATAGGATTGATGATATATAAATTAAAGTAATTTTTACTTTTGATACTATATTTTTCATATTTTTTATTATTAGAAAATAATCTAATTTTCTGATTTGACTTTTTTAAATGACATTAAAATACTTAATAATATTGTAATAGAAGAACTTAATATTAGTGGGATGGAAAATGTATTTATAATTAATGATGCAAATGGTGCGATTCTTGATTCAAGGTACATAAAATCTATTCATAAAAATAGAAAAAATCAATAGATAATTAAATAAATAAAAATTGTAACAATTAAAAAATTTAATCTTAAAATAAATTTTATCAATATTAATAAATATATTAGAATAATACTTAATAATCAAAATATTATAGGCGAAATCATTGTATATTTCAGATAAAAATCTCTGTATTTTAAATCAGTGATATCTGGATTAATATTGAAGTATTTGAGTAATAATGTATATAATACAATTGAAAATACTACACTTAGAATAATGGGAGTTTTTTTTAGCTCTATAAATCTTTTATTTTCCATAATTTATTAATTAAGAAATAAGAATTTAGAAACATTTATTATTATACCATTTTTTTCTAAAAATCAATAGTATTAATTAAATTTGAATAAATTATTTTTTATATCAAAAAACTAAAAATAAATTGAAATTTTTAGTTTTTTTTGTAATATAATTGTATTATAATTAATAGAAATAATGAAAGAACAAAAACAAAAAGCCTTCACATTAGTAGAATTGATTGTTGTAATTACTATATTGGCTATATTGTGAACTATAGCATTTATAAGCTTACAATGATACAGTCAAAATAGTAGAGATAGTGTTAGAATATCAGATATTTCTACTATGAAGTCTGCACTAGAATTATTTAATCTAGATGCAGGTAAATATCCAAATCCGACAGCATGAGTAGATATTACATTGAGTTGATCTATAGTATGGAATCAAGGTACTTTTGGAGAAACAGTTGAAGCAAATGTAGATAAATTGGATAAAATACCATTTGATCCACTAACAGATACTCATTACACATATTCTGTAACATGAAACAGAAATAAATTTCAATTATGATGAATATTGGAATGAGATCCATTAGCATTTAATTATTTTGAAAATGCAAGTGCCGAATTGACAGAAGGTACAGCATTAATAACATGAACATATAATTGACAAGCTGCAAAAGCAATGTCGTGATCTAATTGTAGTATGGTAACAGTACCTTCAATTATTACTAATGATGTAACTAATACTGATTTACAACAAATAATAAATTCATGAAGTTTGGTGTACAATTGATATAAAAATTTGCCAGCATCGTTTAAAACTAGTAAATTTAAACATGATTGATGATTTGCATTTACTCCAAATCAACTAGTTGCTTATTCAGATACAAATAGTTGTACAGATTTAACAGATGGTTCAAATTATGTACCTAGAGTAACATTGTTGAAATGAATACAAACTTCTTATTCTTGAACATTATTAGCTAGTGAATCAGATATAGCTAGAATAATTAGTCTAAATATAAATATATTAACACCAAGTGAAGAAGTAAAAAATCTAGCTTGAACATATGTAAATAATAATTTCTGATGAAGTGTAAAAATAATACCAGTTACACCAACAACAACATATAGTAACTGTATAGCAACAACAAGTAGTGGATATACAATCCCACAACTAAATCACAACCAATCATCAAATGTAACAAAGACATGAAGTATATCAAATGGGACACAAAACTATGGAGCACAAGCAAATTGTAGTAACTGAACAATTAACTTAGTAGATGAAGCAATAAATATAGTTTGTACAAGCTGATATGTAGAACAAACAGGAACATGTGTAGCAGATGTATGTGGAAGTACAGTACCGAGTAATGCACATTCAACAGCAACAAGTCAAACAGTTAGCCAAACATGGACACAAAATACAACACCATGAGTATGTACATTCGTATGTGATACACATTATACATGGAATGGAACAAGCTGTACAGCAGATACACAAAACACATCATGTACAGGAAAACCAATAAACGCAATATGGAATACAGCAAGTAGTATAACACAAACATGGAATGGAACAATATGGACACCAAGTGAAAGTCCGACATATAACACAAGTGGAAGTACAACAGCATGTAGATATACATGTGATTCATGATATCATACAGAAGATGCATGAGTGAGTTGTGTAAGTAATACAAGAAGCTGTGTGATATCAAATGCAACAGCGACAGAAACATGGAATGGAAGTGGATGGTGAACATGTACAGTTACAAGCTGTAATTCATGATATTATATAAATTCTAATACCTGTAATTCACAATGGACTTGAAATAGTACTACATGATATTTATTTAAAAATATAAGTTGAATACAACAGTATCCAGTAAGTTGTAATGATTTATTATTACAAAGTACATGGAAAAATAATTATATTTGAAGTCCTTGGAATTGATCTATTTTTAGTGACTGAGTGTATTGGATAAAACCGAATTCAGATCCTGCATTTAAAGTATTTTGTGATATGACTACTAATTGAGGATGATGGACAAATATAAATTATAATTTTTGAACAATACAATGAATAATACCTTGATGATCTGCACCGACTTTTAATAATGATTCTTCTCAAATAGCTAATTTTAATTATTATGATATATATAATAATTTTTCATGTAGTATTCCAGTCATATCTTATTCATTTAATACTACATTAAAGGATATTATTAGTTTTTCAGAAGTTAAAGTTAATTCTGTATGATACAGACTTTCTTGACAAGTAGCATGTTGATGAGTAGCATATTGAATTATCTGAAATTCTAATATTACTAAATTAAGTTCTTTTTCAGATACACATTTATCAACATGTAATATTGATCCAGGATTTAATGTCACTTATTCATGAGTATTACAATATAAATTTAATTATTCAGTTTCAGGAGATACTTTTTTTCGTGCAGCTGCATTGTGCTGAACAAATTATTGATATTATTGATATTGAAGATATCAACTAATTTCTGTTATGATTAGATAGATTAAAAAAACTAAAAATTAATTGAAATTTTTAGTTTTTTTTGTATATTTAAATAAAGAAATGTTTATTAAAAATATAAATATGAATAGCAAAAAATGATTTACTTTAATTGAACTTATTGTATCTATTACTATTATAGGTATTTTAAGCATGATGACTTATGCACCATATAGTTATTATCAGAATAAAGCAAGTTTAAAAGTAACTACAAGAGAAGTATCTCAATTATTGTATGAAGCAAAAAGTATGGCTATAAATTGAGCTATATGAGCAGATTGAAATGTATCTATCTGAGTATATTTTGATACAAGTGAAAGTGCAAATACACAAATAAAAGTATTTTCATATCCACACAATATGGAAAAAATGAATATATTAAATACTGAATGATGAGATATCAGACTTATTAAAACATTGACTCTAAAAAAATGAATACTAATGGATAAAATTGAAGACAAACAAAATATATTATTTTTCTTTGATTCAATTACATGAAATATTAGTTATTACAATTGGTTATCATGAACTAGAAATAATTTCAATGATGATATAGTATCAATTAATTTTTCTTTTAAATGATCATCTTCACCAAATTTAAATAAAACTATAAATTATTATACAAATACAAATATAATTGACTATTAATTCTATGAATAAAAAAGCATTTTCCATAATTGAAATACTAGTATGAATATTTATTTTTTCTATGTGAATAGCTTGAGTATATGCTATTATTTCATCAACTCTTAGAGTTAATGATTTGAATAAAAATTATATTATAGCTGCAAATCTAGCAAATGAACAAATTGAATTAGTTAGAAATATTAGAGATAGTAATTATAAAAAAATACAAAAGTATAATGTCATAAATCCTTCTTCTAATAATTACACTAATGTGTTTGAATTTTGAAAGAAATATAAAATAGAAAACAATTATTCTATGTCTGCTAATTTTCCAATAGAAGTAACAGATATTACTTCTTGATTTGAACAATGAGTAGATAAATTGAACTCTAGTTCTATGAAAAGTTATGCATTATGTATAGATTCTCTGAATAGATATACACATGATTGTAACAATCCAAACAATAAAAAAACTATGTTTTATAAATATGTTAGTTTTGATAAAGTATCTTATAAAGAATGAACAGCTCCAAAAGATATAACTGAAGCTTATCTAGTAACTTCAAAAATTATTTGGTATATTAGGTGATATCATGAATTTGAAATAAAATCTATAATAGCAGATTGGAAAAGACTATAAAATAATTAATAATGAATAATGAATAATGAAAAATTCAAAAATTAATATAAATGCATTTACTCTAGTAGAAGTTTTAGTATCTATTACTATATTTTCTATTATGTTCATATCAATAATATGGATATATTTAATCAGCAGTGATATAAATATGAAATCTGATATAAATAGGGTAATGCAAGAGAATCTGAAAAATGTAGCAAGTAAAATATCTGAAGATATTAGAAAAGATTGAATAACTTGAGTTTCTTCAAGTGCAATAGATAATTGTGATTTTGTGAAATCTGGAATGAATAATTATAAAATCTGAGATAAATTGTGTTCTAAATCATGAAATATTTATTATTTAGCAAAAAAAGATGTAGTATTATGAGAATATTATAGAGTAACTGATTCATCACAATGTAGTAATATAAATGATAATTGTGTAATAGCTATGTGACCAAATCTACCTTTAACGAACAGTTATGTATCTATAAAAGATTTGAAGTTTTATTTATCTGATGATGCTGTTCCAAAAGTAACTATTAATATAGTATTGCAATCATCTGCAAAAAAATGAGTGAAATCAAATATGATAAAAGAAAGTAGCATAATTTTCCAGACTACCATTAGTGAGAGATTGTTTTAAAAAAGATATCTTAATTAACCTTAATTTTATGAAAATATCAAAAAATAATTCATGATATTCAGTGATAATAATTTTACTTATAATAGGATTATTACTTTTTTTGTGAATTTGAATATTTAATTTAATATTAAATGATTTGAAGGACAATAAAGCAATGTGAGATTATTATAAGGCTTATGCATGAGCAGAATCAGCTAGTGAATTAGCATTATTACAAATCAAAAAGAACTGATATGCTTATTATGATAGAATAGATCACAATTTAAATAATCGTTCTATAGTACTTGCAAATAATCCTTTGGATACAAATCAATTTAAGGCAAGTAGCGATGTATATATCTCTTATGACATATGATCAAAAGTAGAAGAATATGAATGAAATCTGGATCCATTATGATATGACATTGTACCATTATTTTACATAGATGATTCTTGAGAAAAAAAAGTTACTGAGATAGAATTTACTATACTATTATGAGAAGAAACTAATCTTGCATGGAATGTAATATGAAAAAGTGAATGAATATCATGAGTATGATTGAATACTTCTTGAGTAAAAAAAACTTATTCTAATGAATGACTAAAGTATGTAGAACAAAATATAAA
Organism: Candidatus Altimarinota bacterium; assembly: GCA_943356435.1. Taxonomy (GTDB): domain Bacteria; phylum Patescibacteriota; class Gracilibacteria; order BD1-5; family UBA6164; genus UBA6164. The sequence goes on along the minus strand of CALREY010000001.1, from coordinate 118,181 downwards.
TGATTTTATATCTATTTCTGATTCTAATTATATGGTATTACTTAATTCTGGAAGTTCTTGAGCAATAAAATATAAAATAAAGTCAAAAAAGAATAATGAGTCATTTTCTAAACCAAAAACATCTATTTTGTCTTCTGCACAAGTATGAAATTACAAACAAAACTTAAATGTAGATTTAAATAACACTGAATACTTAAATATGCTTAAATATTCAATATACAGTGATTAATGATTATTTTAAAATTTATTGTATAATTAATTTTATTCTTATATTTATGGACATAATTCGACTATTAAAGGAAAAAAATAAAAAAAAATTTGCATATTCCTTAAACATTGCTAAAATACAAATGTTTTATATTTATAAATAATTTTATTATGAAAAAACAAGATTTTATTAAAGCAGTTGCTGCTGCTGCATGATTAAGCCAAGATGCTGTATCTAAAACTTTAACTTCTATGATTGAAGTTATTACTTCTGAATTAAAAGCAGGTAATGAAGTTAATATTACTGGTTTTGGTGCATTTAAAGTATCTTCTAGAGCTTCTAGAAATGGTGTTAATCCTAGAACAGGTGAATCTATCAAAATTCCATCTATGAACTCTCCTGTTTTCAGAGCTGGAAAAACTCTTAAAGAAGCTGTTAGATAATCTTGTTATCATAATGCTAAGAAAAAACTTAAGGAATTCTTAAGTTTTTTTTTGATTTTTTTTATTTAAAGTGTTATAATGTTATTAAATACTAATAGTTATTATTAATATATGAATATAGTACATATTAGCAATATTCCGCGTTCTATAAATATAAATGAATTTATATCTGAAAAAATCATTGATTGAAGTATAGATATAGAGTTTATTTATGGCTCTAATTTCAAAAATACAAAGCTTTTGAGAGATCTTGTTGAGGTGATTTGTTTAGAACTATGAATACCTAGTAAAGAAATACCTATTTTTATATTAATTGTTGATGAGCTGAATAATAATGCTATTGAATATTGAACTGAAGAAGGATGATATAATAAATTAAGAGTAAAATGTGCAAAATCAGCTGATTCAATAAGTATTATAATTGAAGTAGAGGATACTGGTAAATGAAAAAAACATAAAAATGCATTAGAGATGGAAACGCTTAGAGCTCATCAATTGAAATTGTGATATAATTGACATAAATCTATTAGATGAAGAGGATTGTTTATGATTATATTTAATACTGTTGATAGATTGTATTTCAAAAATACTAAGTTAGGTTGACTTATAGTATGAATCAAGAAAAAAATAAAATTTGATATGTTAAATTGTAACTTAACAAAATAAAAAAGTATTTACTCTCAGTAAATACTTTTTAAATTTATATTACATTGGATTTTCTCAGCTTCAGTACAATAGAAAATTTTGTTATTTATTCTTAAATCTATGTAAATAAGAGGTATTTTATTGATGTCTAATAGTTCTTTATTAAATATTGCTAATTTCTCTATCTGATTTTTTATTTCACCATCTAAATCGAATATAAGTATAGTATTTTTATCTGTAGTCATATGTATTTCTCTCTCTACTTCATAATATACTATTTTATTGATTTTTATGCTTATGAAGTTATTTTTCATAAAATCATATGTAGAATATATTTTTTTTATATATTCTCCATCTAATATTTTTTTATAATCTAAAAAAACATTTTTATCAAAATCATTTTTTACTACTAATTCTTTTAGTTCAGTAGAATAAGAAGAGGGAATTAATGATCAGTTTTCTGTAATAATATATGTTTTTCAATTAATATTTGTATTAAATACTCATTTATAAGAATCAATAATTATATTTAGTGAATTTGGTAATACTATATCTAATTTAATATTTGCAATATTTTGTTGATAGTTTTGCAAATTTTTTAGTATACTGTTTTTATCGACTGTCCATATAGATATTCATCTAAAATCATCTACAGACTTATAAGAAATATCCATATTAGTAGTACTATCTTTTTTTATTATATTTATATTGGTAATTTTAAAAACAGGTCAAAATCATACAAATATAATAGATATTATAAGTATAAATAATATAAACATATAATAATGAGTTATATTATTTCAAAATATTTTTAGTTTTTCTATATGATTATTTTTTATCACAAAAGTCCTCCTTTTTTTTGTAAAAGGATTTCTTTCCATATTATTTAGTACAAGTTTACTTATACTATCTTTTTTATTAGATTTATTTAAAAAATTAGTTATTTTATTTTTAATTTTTTTTATATTCATATATTTTTAAGTTACTTGATTGATTACTTCACAAACTTCTTGTCAAATAGCTCAACTATTATCATATCTATACCTTATTCTTGGTAGTTTTCTAATATTTAATATTTTGTTAAATTTAGCTTGAACTTCATAATTATGTTTTGCTAAAGTTTTAGCTAATATGTTACCATTTTTTAGTGAACTAACATAAATATCTAAATATGATAAATCACTACTTATTTTTACTCATGTTACTGTTATGATTCAAAAAGTAAGTTCTGAGTCTTCTAATTCTTCGAATATAAAATTTGTAACTAATTCTCTAGATACTCTTTCTAATTTTCTAATTCTTTCTTGGTTCATTTTTATTTATAATTATTATTTTAATCACTCTAAATATATTAAAATATTTACTTTTGACAAATAAAAGTTAATAAATATACTTCCTTTACTTTTAGGGAGTATTAACACTTTCTAAGTTTATAACTTAATTTCCTGTAAGGGGATAGAAAACATGATATACGCAATTAAAAATAATTGAGAAACTAACGAAAAACTAATTTTAAGATACAAAAAAATGTTCTTTCAATCAAGAATAACAAATAAAATTAGAACTGAAAGATACGCTGTTAGAACTACTTCTGATAAAAAGAAAAGAGAACAAGCTATCGTTAGAGAACACTATAGAATGTTAAATACTAAAGTTTACTTTTAAGTAGATTTTGAAATAAAAGCTAATTTTAGCTTTTATTTTTTTGTTAAAAATATATAATAATCATAACTCACCTCTGAATCTCCTCTCTTATTTAAGAGAGGAGTGCTACAAATTAAATTAAATAATTATGTTCAAAAAAATAGTTTGATTAGGTTTTTCAACGAAATGAAAAAATGCTAAAGATTTAGAAAAATATATTGCATCATTGGTAGATTGATGAGCCAATGAATTTTTTACTGGTTACAATCCTGAATATTGGAGTAGTAAATTTGGTTTTGAAGTAAGTCCAAATGGTAGATTTGCTGAACATGAACAAATTACTGACTATGAAACACTTAAACTTATAGTAGAAGAAGTACATAAATACGATTTAGAAATATTTATCAATTTGAATGCATGGTACTATACTGATCAAACTTTTCCACTTATAAAAAGAATGATAGAAGAATTTATAGAATTGTGAATTGATTGAATTATTTGCTGAAATATAAGTATTTTAGAATATCTAAAAGAAATAGAATATAAATGAAAAATAAATATTTCTACTATTTTAGCATTGTACAATTCTGAAGCAATTAAGTATTTTTTGGATAATTATAAGATAAATAAAATTATCCTCTCTAGAGAAATTACATTAAAAGAAATAGAAAATCTAGTAAACGAGTTTCCAAATACTCAATTTGAAGTATTTTGAGAATGAGATTTCTGTAGATATAATAACTGACTATGTTTTGCAGAGCATAAATATGGAGCAAAGGATATTTGTACAATAGTTGTTAATGATTTAGTTATCAAAAAGAAGTTTAGAGCAGATTTCAAAGAATTCATATTGGATGAATCATTATCAAATCAAGAAAAAGTAGAAAAAATGGATGATGAATATGCTGACATTTATTCTCAAATTGCTACTATTTTATGAAAAATAGAACTATGATTTCTAGATAAAGAACCTTTGGTTAATGAACTGATAAAAATAATAAATATTTCTAAAAATAGAGTAGATTTATATTTTGATGCTCTGCAAGCAATAAATTCAATGAAAAATGTAAATATCATGATATATTTAAGAGCTTTGAAGTATTTAAACTTATCAGAATTTTCACAATTAACTAATGAAATAGAAAATAGTATTAAATCGTGAATTAAATCTCTCACAAATAAAACTAAAGAAATCTGATGATTACCAAAATTAAAAGCATTAGAATTAGCTTCTTTTTATGCTAAATGAGATAATTTGAATCTGTATACTTATTTATTTTTCTCTAAATTCAAAAATATTGAAACAGTTAAATTTCCTACTAGAGGGAGAAATTATACAGAAAAAATAAAGTTAATAGAAAGTGTATTAAATGATTGAAAAGTAGATGAAAAATATTTAAATAGATGAATAAGTATTGAAAGAGCACATTATGATTTAACTTATTTATTTTGAGATAAGTTATGGTTTAGGGAATTATTGAAACAATATAATTAATTAAATTAATAAATAATCAATTTTTCAACTTTACAAAATACTAAAAAATAATAAACTAGCTCATATTTTAAAATTAATAATGAATATATGTGAAGAGGTCCTGTAGTACAAGCAAGAAAAAATGCAGTAAATGCAGTAAAATGAAAAATATTCTCATTGCATGCTAAATTGATAGCAATATCAGCACAAAAATGATGAGATCCAGATAAAAATCCAGCTTTATTCGCAGCTATACATAAAGCTAAGAAAGAATGAGTACCAAATGAAAATATAGATAGGGCAATAAAAAAATGAACAGGTGAGGATAAATCAGCAGCTCAAATAGTAGAAATAGTTTATGAATGATATGCACCAGGATGAGTAGCAATAATGGTTTCTGTATTAACAGATAACAAAAATAGAACAGTTGCAAATATTAGACATATTTTTACTAAATATGGTTGAACTATGTGAGAAAACTGAGCTGTTTCATGGATGTTTCACAGAAAATGAGTAATTTTTATTGATACTTCTAAACATTCGTTTGATCAAATAGAAGAATTAATATATGATACTAATGCTGAAGATATTATTTCTGAAGAATCATATATAAAAATTATTACAGCTATAGAAGATTTTAATGATGTAGAGAAGTTTTTAGAAGGGAAGTGAATTGAAATAATGGAGGCTAAATTGGATTTTGTTGCTGATAATGAAGTAGAAGTGACTGAATTTGATAAGGCATTGAAATTTATCAAGATGATAGAAGCATTTAACGAAGATGAAGATGTAAATACAGTATCTTCAAATGAATTAATTTCAGAAGAATTAACAAAAGAAGTAGAAGATTTCATAGAAAAAAACACTTTTAGAACATAGAAAAATCCCTATATTGTTTACAATATAGGGATTTAAATTAATAAAAAAAGATTAATCATTTGATTAACCTTTTTTTATTTCTTTCATTTTTAACACTTCATGTTTTCTAGTTACTTTGTTGTATTTTCTTAAAGTTGGTCCTTTAGTTCCAGCTTCAAAATTCTTTTTTTGGATATTAGTTGTGTGAACCATATTTCCAGTTTCAGTAGAATAGAAAGCAACATAAGTTCTTTTACCTTTAGCCATCTTTCGTCCATTAGTTATATAAAATAAATTTTTACTGAGTGATTATATAAAAAAAGCATTTTTATGCAAATTTAATTTTAAACTTCTTATCCCTTCCTTGATAAGGGGAGGTTAGGAGGGGTTATATTTTCATTATATCAGTATCTTTGTGTTTATAATGATCTTCTACTTTTTTGTTTGCATCATCTATTAATTTTTGTAAATCATTTTCTAGATTTTTTCTTTGGTCTTCAGATATTTCTTTATCATCTTCTGCTTTTTTTATCATTTTCATTATATCCGCTCTCACATTTCTAACTCATACTTTTGCATCGTCAGCCATTTTTTTAGCTATTTTTGATACTTCTTTTCTTCTTTCTTCTGTTAGAGGTGGTACTTTTATCATTATTGAATCAGCCATAGTTTGAGGATTAAGTCCTAATCCAGATTCAGTTATTGCTTTAGCTATAGGGTGTACTGCACTTCTATCCCAAGGTTTAATAGTAAGTGTTTGAGAATCCAAATTACTTACTGCAGCCATATTTTGTATAGGTTGCAATGATCCATATTGTTCAACTAATATTCACTCAACCATTATTGGATTAGCTCTTCATAATTGTAGTTTAGAATATTCATGTTCTAAGTGTTTTAAATTTTTATCTATTCATTCTTTTGCTTTTGCTAACATAATCTAATTATTAATATATAAAACAATATGAGTCAGATTATAGTATTTGTTTATAAAAAATCAAATAAATAATTGATACTTATATACTTTTATTCAATATTTGAAAAAAAAACTGTTTTTGAGTTGAATTTTTATTATAATTACTTATAATCTAAGAAATATATTTTATATAATTAAATATTTAGTAATGAATCTTAGAAGGAGAAATAATATTCAGAAATGATTGAGAGATTATATGGTGCCGATAATTGGTTGATTATTAGTTATTATACTTTTATTTTCAATATTTTCATGAGATAGTCAAGCGCCTAAAATAGATACTGAAAATAAAGTTTGATTCAAAATAAGTCTTAATTGATCAAACAGTGAAGCATATATTGTTTATGCTGGAGAAAATAAAAAGAAAATTGAATGAGATATTTCACTATATAAATGAGAAAAATTAATAGTAAAAGAATGAAATGTATCACTTGATATGTCTTGAATATGAAAGTTTAGATTAGATAAACTATGAGAATTCAAATACTTAGAAAATTGAGATTTTTCATTATATTCATCTGATTTATGGTTTGATTCTAAAAGTGATGTAAATATAGAAATGAAATTTGCTAAAGTAAGTGTATGAGCTGATAGTCATGTAGCATTTTGACAAAATGAAATGTGAAGTACAGTATATTTACTTAGCTGAAATGCTGAAGTAGAAAACTTAGTAGGGAAATCTACTGTATTATGAGCATGACAAAAGGTGACTGTAGCTAGATTGGATGCTAGTAAGCAAGATTTAGATTTATCACTTGCAAAAGAAAATATAGATGATTTTTATAAACAATCTGATTGGTTTATTTTAAATAATTGAGTAAATTATCTAGAAACTGAATCTGAAACTTGATCTGGAACTACAGATGAAGAAAAAGATTCTGAAACATCATCTTGAAAAACAGTAAAAACTGATAAAACAACATCTGTAAATAGTTTACTAACTTTTTCAAATTTATCTGATGAATCAAATGTATCATCTGATACTATAAATATTTCAGGAAATTATAGTGATGAAGAAATAATAAAAATATCATTAAATGGTAAAGATGCAGTATTAAACCCTAAATTGAAATCATTTAAGTTTGAAAATGTATCTGTACCAAATCAAGAAAATAACTTAGTTTTCAAGGTTTATAATGATTCTGAAGAAATGTTATCAAAATTTATTTATACAGTATATTTCGATTGATGAGCAACTACTGATACATCTTGAAATACAACAGATGCTACTAGTTTCAAAGTCCAAACATTTGATGTAGATGGAAGTCAATTTACTTTCACTGAACCTACTTCTAAAGAGACTTATACTACATTTGAAGATTTTGTAACTATTAGATGAGCAGTATTAGCTAAATGAATATCAAAGGTAACTGTTAATGATTTTCCATTAAGTTCATTCAATTGAAGTACTTGGAGATATCATGCATCTTCATCAAATAATAACTTAAGTGTTTGAACAAATGTTTATGATATTAAATATTTTGATGCTAATGGTAAGGAAGTATATACTAATCGTTTTACTATTATAAGAAAAGTAAATCCTTCAGCTACACCTGAAGAAACTGATGTACCACTTTGAGGATAAAAAAAATGAGATTTAAATAATCTCATTTTTTTGTTTTAACAACTACATCCACTTCCACATCATCCAGGTGCACAACCTCATTCTGATTCTCATCCTCATATAATGCTAATAAACATAGATTTAAGTTCTTCGTCTTCAGGTATTATTCATTCAAAAATTGTATCTTTGAAATCTATTGCTTCCTCTTCTACTATCAAAGCAGGCTCTTTAGTAATATTTAATTCATTTTTTAATTCTTCATCTAATGTAGTTTCAACCTGTATAAAATCAGATAATCATAGTTCTTCTAGTGCTGAATGTACTTTATTTAACAATACTTCAGTATTTTCTGCTGTTCAATAAATTTTTACTTTCATATTTGGTTTTGGTTATAAGTATTCCTATTATGGATAGGAGAATTTTTGTTATAAAAAAATAACATTTGAATTATATATCAAATGCTATTTTTTAGAAATCTTTTTTTAAAAGAATTATTCTGCAGCTTCAGTAGTAGTTTCAACAACTTCAATTTTTGCAGGTTTACTAGCAGAAACAACTATATCATCGTGTGTTAATACTTCGATTTTTGAGCTAATTTTTAAATCAGATATTTTAATATGATCTCAAATTTCTTTTAATTCTGAAATATCAACTTCAATTGCATCAACTAAATCAGAAGGTAATAATTTAACTTCGATTTCTTTAATATGTTGTTCAATAACTGCTCATTCTTTTACAGCTTGAGATGTTCAAACTAGTTGTAAATGAATTTTAGTATGAACTTTTTCTCATTTAGTAATTGCAAAAAAATCTACGTGTAAGAAGCTTCATGAAATAGGTTCTTTTTGAACTTCATGTACTAATACTTCGATATTTTTACCATCAACAGCTAAATTTATGATATGACTTTCACCAGATTTTCTGAAAGTTCTTAAAAAATCTGAATTATCTACTTTAATTAAAATAGGTTCTTGATGTCTACCATAAACTACTGCTGGAACCATTTTAGAAGTTCTAACTTCACTTAATTTTTCCTCTGTAGTTCTTATTTCCGCATTTAAATTTAGGTTTTCCATAATCTATGATTTTGATATATTAAATAAAAAGTGAGCAAATTTTATTCATAAATGTAATATTTGCAAACTTTTCTTTAGTTTTTTTATTTTTATGTTTTAAATAAGTTTTATATGTAGCATTTTTGCTATCTAATAAGCAATTTATCATCACTTATTTCGAAATTTACTCTATACAATCATTTACTATTTAATATTTCTATTTCTCAGTCATGATTTATATAAAAATCTTTTATTTCATCTTTCTCAGATTCAATTTGTCAGATATATGTAAGACTTTTCGTGTTTTTTACATCTGTAGTATTAGGTTTAAATACCCAAATTTTATTATTTAGCAATAAGTATACATAATTCAAATCTACTCTTGTTTTGATATCTGTTAATCAATCTTGTTTTTCTAAATTGTAATTTTCTGGTAATTTATTAATTACAATTTTTTCTAATCTATAAGGATAGTAGAAGAATTTTATAATACTTAAATCTTTTTTTAGTATATAGAATCAACCATCTACATCTACAGACAATACGTTTCAAATTTGTTTTAAGTCATCATCTCATATATATTTTGCTCAAGATTTGAATTTTCCTCAATATAATTCATGTTTATATATTTGATTATCAACTCATCTTAAATAAATATTTTTTCAAAAAGATGTAATCTCTTTTGATTTTTCCCAGATTGGTTGTCATCCTACATCTTTGAAGCTTAAATACCCATTTTTTGTAAATTCTACTACTTTTGATTCACTTGTTAATAAATACATACTATCTCACATAAAAGTAGCATCTATAAAGTATTCATTTTCATCCAAAGAACTAAATGCATAATTTTTTGGAGTAGTATTTGGAATTATTGGTCAAGTAATTCATTTCTTTGTAACTACATATGTTTTTAAATTGTTTTTTAATATTTTTACAGGATTTTCTAAATTTCCTGAATATATTATACTATCAGGTGATTCTTGAAATACCTCTATTTTATTAAATTGTTTTTTTAATATACTTATATCTTCAGATATTTTTGCTACATCATTTATAAATATTTCATCTTTTTTAATCAATTTTAGTAATTCTTCGGATTTAGTAATATTTTCTTCAAAAACAGATGTATTTGCAACATTTTCAGATGCAATTTTTAGGTAATTTCTAGCTTTTATTACATTTTCTTTAGCTAGATCTTTTTGTTCATTTTGAGTTGAAATAGATACAACTGTTGAAAGTATAGAGTATAAAAATACTATAGAAGCTATTATTCAAGCGAGTAATATTACATTCTTAATCATTTTTGTTTGTCCATTTACTTTATCTTTTAGTACTAATAAATATCAAAACGAAGTTTTGAAAAATCTATTATCTAATATTTTCACAAATTGTTCTTTTATAATATCCAGTTTTCATTCTTTTTCTTCATGTTCTATAGAACTAAATTTTAATGAACTAACTAAAACATTATCTTCTAGTCTTTCACTCAGAAGTATATTGTATACATTTTTATTAAATATTTTTATATCTTCTGATAATACTAGTCAATCTACTAAATCACTTTTTGATAAATAATTCAATAATCTTTTTGTAGAAGTAACTACAATATCGTTATTTGCTACATCTCAGCTAGAAATATAACTGAAATATTTTTTATTGTCATCTTTATTAGTTAATTCTATTACTTCATTTTTATTATTTAATAAGTAACAAGATGCTTTTCAAGTAGTTGAAAAAATATAGTTATTATTATTTAATATTGAGATTATTATATCATATTTTATTTCTTTTTCTGAGTCTGTTTCCCATTTTTTTATAAATGAGTTTATGCTTTCTAGGGCAATACTAAAGTCATTATATGCATTATTTTTTGATATTTTGTCTATAATAAAATCTAGTATATTATTTAACAATAAATCTCAAAAATTTGCTTCGTTTGTGCTTATTTGTATGAAACAATCTAGGTCTTCATCGAGACTTAGGTTTCTTTTTATTAGAATATTACTTCTTTCAAAATCTACTTTTTTAGTGCTTATTTCAAACATTTTTTTTGCTTATTAGTTATTTAAATTTTGACTAAAAAATTATATTCAAAATATTATAAAATCAAAATTGAAAATACAAAATTTTTAAATATAATGTAGTTCTAGTTTATATGATAATTTAAAAATGTGTTAGTAGTCAAATGACAAAAAGAGTTAAGCTGAACAGTTAATGTAAGTTGATCAAAAAATGCTGCTCTACCAATATTATGAGCTTCTTTGCTTATAAGATGAAAAGTGAAATTAAATAGAGTACCAAAAATCTGAGATGTAAATACATTTTTAGATATTTTAGAGTGAATATGAGTAAAATATAGTTGGGAAGGAACTAGTTTGTATCTAGATTCTACAAATATAACAAATGAAAATTTAAATTTTGAAAAGATTAAAAAAATCAGATCATCAATTTTTTTACTTTCACCATTATTGTATTTCTTTGGCGATATAAAAATACCATTTCCAGGTGGATGTAGTATAGGGAAGAGACCTATTGATGCTCATTTGAATTGATTGGAAGCTATAGGATATCCTTCTAAATTTGATTGAGAAGAGATAGTTATTTCATGAGATTTGCAATCAGGTACAAGAGAATTAAATGCTAGTTTTTGAGTAAGTTCTACTGAAAACTTGATAGTAGCTAATGTACTTAGACCAGGTGAAACATATATTAGAAATTCTGCTACAGAACCACATGTTATGTGTTTGATAGATTTCTTGAGAAAAGCCTGAGCAGATATCAAAATCAGATACAATCATGAAATTATCATAACTTGAGTAGATAAATTAGCATCTGAATTGGAATTCGATGTAGTTACTGATTATATAGAATCAGGTACTTATATGATTATTTGAGCTTTAGCATCAAAAGAATACATAGATATAGTAGATGCTAGAATAGATGATTTGTATACTTTTATAGAAAAATTAAAAGAAGCAGGTGTAAAAGTACAAGATATGTGAAATGATGTTTTGAGAGTATTTAGAGCAGAAAAATTGAAATCTATATCTATTCAAACAAATATATTTCCAGCATTTCCTACTGACTTACAATCACCATTTGCAATACTTATGACTCAAGCTGAATGAATCAGTAAAATACATGAAGTTTTATTTGAATGAAGACTTAACTTTTTAGTTGAGTTGGAAAAAATGAAATGTAATGTAGCAATAATGAATCCACATGAAGCACTAGTTTTTGGACCAAACATTTTGAGATGAGGTTCTACAGTTACTTCTTGGGATTTGAGGGCCTGAGCTGCAATGGTTATTGCATGACTTATTGCTAGCTGAGAAACAAAAATCACAAATGTAGAGTATATTTACAGATGATATGAAAAATTTGTAGAAAAATTACAATGATTGTGAGCTGATATAAAAGAAGCAGAAATGAAAATAGCATAAATTCTTTTTTTATTCTTACTTATGATTATTAGCATATTTAATTATTACTAAAAAAATATTATGAAAATATTTCCATATGCTTTGATTATCTTTTGAATAATTATTATATTAGCACCTGCAATATTAGCTTATTTAATATGATGATTCTTTATTTTTGTGTGAATAAATATATTAGCATTTTTCCAGAATGTTAAGTGAAAAGATGATAATTATGTTAAATTTGGTAAGTATAAAATATATAGATAATTAAATTATTGTAGACATTTTAGACAATAAAATTTAAATAAAATCTTTACATTCTGAATAAACTTGTTAAAATCTTTTTCGTAAAAGAATGGTAAATTAATCCATCCTTGTCCACAGGATACCTCCCTTCGGGCATAAATTCCAATATTGAATGGAAGGAGGCTACAAAAATTTGTTATTTTAAAATTTGTAAATGAAAATATTAGAAGTTAAAAAAATAGAAAAGACACTTGCAAAGAAAAAAGTATTACACTGAATAAATTTTTCAGTACAAGCAGGTGAAATTTATGGTTTTTTATGACCAAATGGTGCAGGTAAAACAACAACAATGAAATGTATAATGTGATTAATAGAACCAGAATCAGGAGAAATCCATGTATTTGGAGAAAAATGATTAACATTAGAAGCAAAGAAAAAAGTAGGTTTTATGCCTGAAAATACATATTTGTACAAACATTTAACTTGAAAAGAGTTTTTGGATTTTAATGGTAAGTTTTTCTGACTAGAAGGTTCAAAACTTGATAAAAAAGTAAGAGAATTGTTAAAAAGAGTATGATTAGAACATGATGGAAGTAAACGTTTGAGTGAATATTCTAAATGAATGTTGCAAAGAATTTGATTAGCTCAATCTATCATAAATGAACCAAAACTTTTGTTTTTGGATGAACCTATGAGTGGTCTAGATCCTATTTGAAGAAAAATGGTAAAAGATTTACTAGTTTCACTAAGAAATGAATGAACTACAATATTTTTCAATACTCATATATTAGCTGATGTAGAAAGTATCTGTGATAGAATAAGTATTATTCATAAAGGTCATATGATAGTAGAAAACAAAGATATGAAGAGTATTAAATGAAGTCTAGAAGATTTCTTTATAGAAAAAGTAACTAGTGCGTAATAACAAAAAAAGAACTAAAAAATTAATTTTTTAGTTCTTTTTTCATATAAAATTTGTAAATATTATTATTCATAATACAGCTCCAATACTATTTGCCCATAAATCAAACCATGTATCATTTATATTTGGAGCAAATTTAATATCTAGAATTATTTGAAATAGAGATTCTGCTAGTTCATTAAATACACCAAATGTAGTAGCTATAAAAAATGCTAAAAATATAAATTGGAATCTATTTATATTTACTTTTGAAGCAATAATAGAAAAATAACTTATTACAACCATCAAAAATCATCATCATATAGAATGTTGTATTCTATTAGCCAATTCAGGATTTGGAATAAATGATATTCATAACATAACCATAAAAAATATAGCTAAAATAATCATTACATGTTTCCAACTAGATTCTTTTTTTTCATTTATATTGAAAAATCTTTGAAACCACGATATCAACAAAAAATAAACTACAACATAAGCAGGAATAAGAAGTAATAAATACATATTTTTTATATTTTAGTAAATATTTACCCCCTCCTTAGTAAGGAGGGGGTAGGGGGTGGTTTGTTGACTGTTTTAGGAAGAGGTGGATCTAAGCATCTAAATCATGAATAACTTGTTTTAGTGTTTTTTCTATTTTGTTCTTATCTTTTTTTATGAAATCTAGTGTAGTTTTTATCATTGCATATATATTTACATTTGATTTTGCTGAATCTATCCAATCATCATTATTTTCTATTTTATCATCTAGGAAATCTATTTTTGGATTGATAAATTTTACATTTCCAACTATTTTTAGATTCCAGTCATTTAGATTAATACTACTTAGATAATTTTTTACGAACTTATTAGCTCATCCTCATATCATGAAGAAGTTATTAGGACAGATGTTTCATCATAATATTTCTTCTAGTGTAATACTTATTACATCTTTAAATATTGCTAGGAAATTTGCTTTTTCTCATAAATATCTATCTGCATCTATTGTTCTAATTATTTCATTTTTTGTTAGATTGAAATTTTTTCTGATTTGTTTAATCAAATCATTTATTCAAAATGCTAATTTTTTAGCTCATTCTATATTATCATCTTTTTTTACTATTATTGATGTATGAGAGTTTCATATATCTATTATTACTACATCTTTTACTTCTTTGAATAATCAAGTAATTGCAAATTCGCTTGGTATTATATTTATTATATCTTTTTTTATAGCTTTTTTTATATAATCAATTGTTTCATATTTTGATTCTGCTATAAATACATTTAAAAGAGAAATATTTACTTCTTTTGGATTAGTTCATATTAATTCTTTTGTTTCTTTATGGTCACTTGTTATTTTTGAAATATTGCTGATTATAAGTTTTAAATCAGATTTTTTATATCCAGATGCATCTTTTATAGATTTGAAATGTTTTTTTAATGCTATTGTTTCTACTATTTTCATTATCTCATACAGTTCTTTGTCGTCTATTTCTTTTTCACTATTATCTCTTATATGATTTACTTGAGAAAATTCAAAGAACAAATTAGTAGTAGGAATATTTATTATTACATCTTTTACTTCTATACCTCAGTCTTTTTCAGCTTTCTTTATTGCTAGTGAGATATTTTCTGATACTCATTTCAAGTTTTGAATTTCTTGCATTTCTACATAATCTTCTTCTTGTCTTTTTTCTCAGTATCATATCAATTCTACATCTCTATCTATGATTTTGCATATTCATACTCTTACTTTATATGTTCAAATATCAATTATTCAGATTATTTTTGGTTTTATTTCTTGTTTTACAAAATTCATAAATAATAATAATTAATAATTTAAAATATTTCAATAACAAATTAAAAACTCCCCCTAATTTATTTCCTTTAGTCTTCTCCCCCTCATCTGAGGGGGAAATGAGCGAAGCGAATAGGGGGAGTTGTTATGCCATTATTTTTTTTCAGATTTTTTTCAATAATCAATTTCATTCATTTATTTTTCCTGCTCATATCAGAGCCATAGCCAAGTCTTCAGTTATTAAATCATCATTTGGTGACAATATCAATGCTCTATTTAATATAGATATTCATCTTTCTGAATTTCAAATCATAGTATATGCCCATCATAAGTTTCTCAAAACTTCGGAATTATTAGCAAGTATTTTATTTGACAATTCTAGATATTTAATAGCTTCTACTACTTTATCTTGAGATAAAAGTATAAATCATTTTAAATAATTTCAAGTGGCAGAATCATTATTTAGGCTTAATGCATAATTAACGGATTTTAATCATTTACTCAGCTCTCATTGATATAAATAAATATCAGATAGTTCTTCATAGAGTCTATAATCACCATTATATTTTATTAGAGCATCTTCAATTATTCTGATAGCTTCATTAAATCTTTGATCATTTTTTAATGATTCGATGTGTATTATTAATTCTTTTATTTTATCCATTTTTTTGTTATTTATAAAAATATAAAATTATATTTTTAGTGGCATTATAATATGTTTGAAACTATTATTTGTATCTCTATTTTCTGGATCACTTATTGGACTTATCAATATAGGTGATAATGGATTTTCAAAACTAATACTTATATGAGTTGTTTCTATTACTGAAAGTACTTCTAAAAAGTAAGTAGAATTTATTCAAACTATGTTATTTTCTCATTCTACTGCTCATACTAATGTTACATCAGATTCTCATATTTGTGTTTCAGATGTTTCTAGTTCTATACCTCTAGTAGAAGATAGACTCATTTTTATAGAATAATTATTTTCACGACTTACCAGGTTTATTTTTTTCAATGCTCACATTAAGTCTATTCTGTTTACTTCTGCTTTTGTAGAGAAAGAAGTAGGGAAGAATGAACCATAATCAGGGAATTTACCATTTAATAATCTAGAAAATATTTTTATATTTCATGATATAAAAGCTATTTGATTATCACCTGATATTATTTTTACATCATCATTATCATTTAGAATACTTTTTATTTGAGATGCTGTTTTACTAGGAATTATTTGAGAAAAGTCATTTCTTACTTCTTCAGCTAATATTGTTTTGTACTCTGATAATCTGAAACTATCAGTAGAAGCAAATATTACTTCATTTCTTTTAATATTTACATACAATCATGCAAGTGTTGGTCTTATATTTCATTCTGCAGAAGAAAAAAGGGTTTTATCTATAGATTTTTTGATTATTTTTCATGATATTTTTAGACTTACTTCTTCTCTGATATTAGGAATAAGAGGGAATTCTGATGCTTCTATTCATTTAATTTTTAATTTTCAGCTTGAAGTAGATATTTTTATAGCAGAATCATTTAATAATTCTATACTTACTTCATCGTCTTGTACAAGAGTAATGTAACTTGTAAATAATTTACTAGGTATACAAAATGCTCATTCTGATTCTATCGTAATATTATCTGAAATCACATATTCTATTGCCATTTCTAAATTATTAGAAGTGAGTACAATATTATTGAAATTAACCTTTAGTAATATATTTTCTAATATTGGAGTTGTAGTTATTGATGCTGTCGCGTGATTTACTACATCCAATCATTTTTTCAATATTTCAGTATGTATTTTAAATTTCATATTTCTTAGGTTAATAATAGCTATTTTCAAGTATAGAATATAAAAAAAAATAGTATAAAATCAAGCATTTTAAATTGTTTTATGTTAAAAACTTTTATATTACATACTCTTTATTCAAAAATAACAACTAAAGCACTATTTCTAAATATTTCTGGCTTTATTTCATTTAAAAACTCTCTTAAATTTTCTCATTTCAAAATTATTTTGTAATAATATTGGTTATATCTTTTACTAGGATTAGGTACTAGATTTATTTCAATTCTTTTATTCATTATTTTCCCTCCTTGATTTGAGGGATGGGTTAGGGGTGGGTTAATTATATCTAATTTATTTTTCAAATTTATCATGAAGTTTTTTGCTTTTTCCTGGTTTGTGTTTCTATATTCTAGGGTAAGCATTTGCGAATAAGGAGGATAATTAAACAGTTTTCTTTCTTCTAGAGTCTTAATAAAAAAATCTTTGTAATTACTATTTGTTATACTTTTTATTATCTCATTTTCAGGTATAAAAGTCTGTATTACTATGTTTGATACCTCTCAATTTCTTGAACCTCTACCTAATAATTGCTTGATATTTGAATATACTTTTTCTTCTGTATTATATTTAGGTATTAGTAATTCTTGTTCTAATAGTATTACTCATATCAATCATATTCATCTGAAATCAAAACCAGTAGTAATCATCTTTGTTCATATTATTATATCACTTTTTTCTAGATTACTTAGGGCATTTTCTTTTTCACTTTTTGTTTTTACAGTATCAGTATCAAAACGAAATATTTTGTATTCACCGAATTCTTTTTTAAGTGAATCTTCTATTTGCTGTGTACCTATTCATACTTTTTGTAATGATTCTGAGCTTGAATTACATTTTTCACATTTAGTAGGAATATCTTTGTTTTCACCACATACATGACATATTAATTTTTGCGGAAATTTGTGAACACTCATAGATATATCACAGTTTTTGCACTTATATAAATGATTACATTTATTACAAATCAGAGAAGAATATTCTCATCTCTTGTTTAGATACAGTATTACTTTTTTATTATCATTTAAAGATTTTTTTATTTCTTTTAATAATGTGTTAGAAATATACTGATTTATTTTTGATTTATCTTGTGATAAATTTACTAGATACATTTTTATTTTATAATAATAAATAATATCTCTTTTTCATTAAAATTTAATGCAGCCTCTCGCCCCTGATAAGGGGAGAGAATTCAAGAGAGGGGTTTTTGACTATATAATATTATAATTAATGAACAATTATTTGCAATTTTAAAAAAATTAAGATAATATTGAACTTGAGGCATTTAACGGTGTGAAAGTTTCCTCCTTTCACTTTCCACTGCTATATGTCTCTTTTTTTGTGTTTAAAATAAAAATGTGTTAAGATTATTCTAATAATAAATAATACAAAAAAATGGAAATAGAACTACTAATAAAAGAAAACAAAGATTTGAGAAGAAAGCTAAATATAGCTAAGCTTTGGATGGAGAGAGAAGTAAGAGCACATGTAAAAAAAATAGCTAAATGAAAAGTGTCTTTTATGGCTTCAAGTACACAAGATATATTTTATTGAGAAAATATTGAAGAAACAATAACAAAAAAAATATCAGATTTTTTTGGTGAAATATTGTTATTAAATGTACCTGCAACAGTAATAGAAAATATTATTTCAGCAGAAATAAATTATTTCAATCTCAGAGAGAACCCAAATGCAGACTGATTATGAGTTATAACATCGTATCATAAAGCATTAGATACATTAATAGAGAGTTTTATTACAAAATGATTCAGAAAATTCGCAAAGAAAAAATGACAAACTCAACTTAGAAAAAATGATTCACTTGAAAAATCACTTAATTCAGTAGTAAATTTATGATATATATTGAGTGTTTGAAGATTGTTTCACTTAATATCTATTATTAGAGATGATGATGAAGAACTATATGATTATGGAAAATGTTTCAAAGAATATTTGGATAAATATGATTTCATTTCTAATATATTATATGATGATGAATTTTATAATAATTTTGAAAGCTTAGTAGATAGTGAAATACTTGGTAAAAAAAGACATGTATGAAAAATAAGTTTTATAGAAACTAGAACTGCTAGAAATTTGCTTATTTGAGATTTCGAAGAAAAAAACAGCTTGTTGTATAAATTTATGGAAATCTGAAAAGTGGATTATTAATTAACCACCCGAGAACCCCCTTCTTACTAAGAAGGGGCTTTTTATTAATTTTTATATTTTCTTTTTTATTTATTAAATAAGTATTTATAATAGTCAAAAGTTATAATTTAATAATAAATAAAAATGTTATACATAGTTGCAACACCGATTTGAAACCTGGAAGATATTACATATAGAGCAATCAGAATACTACAAGAAGTAGATTCTATAGCTTGTGAAGATACTAGAACAAGTGCTACATTATTAAATCACTACAAAATAAAGAAACCACTTATATCATATCATTCACATTCTACACAAATAAAGACTGATAAAATTATAGAACAATTAAAACAAGGACAAAATATTGCACTTATCTCTGATGCATGAACTCCTGGAATTTCAGATCCTTGATATGTTCTCATAAAAGAAGCTATAATGGAATGAATAGAAGTAGTACCAATCCCTTGAGTTACAGCTTTTACAACTGCTTTGATGTGAAGTGGGATGCAGATGAATCATTTCCTTTATTTATGATTTCTACCAGTAAAAAAATGAAGACAAACATTGTTCAAAATGTTAGTAGATAGGAAAAATAATAAAAAAGAAGATGAAACAGTGGTTATTTATGAATCTGTTCATAGAATAATAAAAACACTAAAAGAAATATGATCATATTTTTGAGATTCTCATGAAATAGTAGTTGCTAGAGAATTAACAAAAAAGTTTGAAGAGTTCAAGAGATGAAGTGTTTCAGAAATAGTAGAATATTATGAGAAAACTCCAGGAAAAGTGAAATGAGAATTTGTAGTTTTATTTTAACCCACCCCCTAGCCCCCTCCATATTAAGGAGGGGGAATAAAAAAGAATTATGCAATTAAATATACCACTAGATAAACAAGAAGTATTTATTAAGTCTATTATGTGGAATACTGTAATAGAGGTGTTTAAAACTGAGAAAAACATAGATATAACATCATATATGATATCTATTCAGTTGAGATGAAAGACTATTTTGATAAAAACTAATAAACCAATAATAAATACTGAAGCATTAATGTACGATGATAAGATAAAATCACTATTTACAGAAAAAATAAAAAAACTCTGAATAAAATTCTATGATTTTGAATTGAAATATATTTAAAAGTTAATTTAATAAAAATTAGCTTTTTTTTTGACTTTAAAATATATAAAGTGATATAATTATTATAATATTATATAAATAAATTTTATGGTTTTTAGTTTTTTTAAGAAAAAAAAGGAAAGTGTATTTAAAGAAGAGCTTTTTTACAATCTAAAACTTATGGTTATTGCAACAGCTGTTGTTATGATTTGGAGATGAATATGGAATTTGGTAGATCGTTATTTCTTGCCTGAACATTTTGTTATGTCAAATGTACTTACTATTGTGTTATGAATTTTATTAATATTTATATTAGAATATGATTTAGAAACACTATGAGTATGAGATGAAGAATAAAAAAATACTTTTACAATTTTGTAAAAGTATTTTTTATATAAATTATTTGTTTATTAATTCATATGTTCTTCCATCTATTTCTATAGTTGTTCTTTCTAATATATGATTTTTTCTTGTTTGTAAATCATTTATTAATATTGATACCAAAACAACCAGGATTGCAATTACTATTACAACCAAAGTTCAGTTTTCCAGTTTTTCATCCAATAATTCAAAATAAGAGCTTATAAATCTTTTTACCATATATGTGAAATAATAAATATTATTTATATTAAATCATATTTTTAATTTAAATGCAAAAAAAAGAATGTTTTTTATAAAAGTGCTCAAATTTGTAAAAAAATAAAAAATATAGTAAAATTGTTAAATAAAAATATTTTATTTGACTTTTTAAAAAAAGGTATAATATTTTAGAACTTTTTTTTTAAAAGATATTTAGTTACAAAAAAGACATTATGGGTAAAAATGATACGTGAGAAAATAATTTTGCTAATTTATTAGCTATAACAGAGTGAAGTAGTAAAGTAAACAAAGATTGATATCATGAGGCTGTATGATCTGAAGTAGATAGACATAAATGATTAGTCGTAAACGCTTTGGATGTTAAAGAGTTTGATGAAGAAACTTACTTTGACGATTTATTAGAGTTATTGAATTTGTATAGCAGTATAAAGCAAGACAGAAATAAAACATCGTTAGAACATATTGGTCATGAATTAGAAGAAGAATTAACTCATTCAATAGGTAGTTTAAATAATTCAATAAATTTACCTGCTGAATATAAATTTTTAGTAAATGAAACAAGGGAAGTAGTAAGTGGTATAAAAAATTGAGAATGAAAATTCAATGTAGGATTAAATACTTATTTAGTTCCATGAAGTCTATCATCTATTAGAAAATTGATGGATACTGATGTATTAGATACTAAAAATGTTTCTATAGACTTGGGGCATTGAGTAAATATGCAAGAATGAATAAGAATGGTTAAACATACTCCAAATGGACATTCTGGATGAGTTACTTATTTTGACCCTGAAATTGATAAATTGGAAAGATTGTCTATAAAACTATGAGATAATTCATCAGTTGCTCATTCTACAGTTTTTCAATCAAGAGAATTATGAGATAATAAATTAGAATATACATTAGAAACTTGAGAAAATGTTTTTTTATGAATCAATTCTCAAATAGGTTCATGAGTAAAAATATGAAACAATACTACTATATGGTGGGGTACAAGAATAGATAATGATGTAAAAATATGAAATAATGTAGTATTATGACAATGAGTTACAGTTGAAAAATGAATAAATATACCTGATAATTGTTTGGTACCAAACTGAGCAATTATAAAAGAATGATTTGAAATATTGCCTTTTGAAGAATATATAAAAGATGAAATAAATTTTGATACTAGAAAAACAACAGATAAAAAAAGAAGAGCATTTATAATAAAATTATCAGATAATTCTGAAATGCAAAAAAAACAGATGAATGATATAAATACAGATTATGCTTCTATGGCAGATTTCAACGTAGATCATGTAACACCAGAAAATAAACTATTTGCAGTAATAAATACTCTACTAGCAATTATAGAAAAACATTTCCCAGAAGTATGAATATTAAGAGAGTATGAATTTAATTCAGCATTATCTTTATCTAAATTAAAACAAAGATTACCTGATATAGATGAAAACTTTTTAAAAAGGGAGTTAGAAAGAACTGTAAAAGTATCTCTAAAAGCATTTCCAAAAGATAAAGAACATTTTATTACTGTATTAATTCCAAAAATAATAGAGTTTATACAGTCAGATAATCAAAATGAAAATGATAAATCTAAATTAGTTAAAGAAATAAGACAAAATCTAGATTATCCTAAAATTCCTGAAGATAAAATGAAAGAAGTCTTTTTATGAACTAATATGTTTACTTGAAGAGCCAAAATAGATGATAAAAGTTTGGTTTTCGACACATATATTAGATCAGATGAGTTATGACCAAATGATAAAGTAAAAATAAATAATTCAACTATATTGAAGTGAGTAGTACATGGATGATGAGATAAATATATAAATCATTCAACTGTTTTAGCTACAGTAATTCACTGAAATATAGATTTCACTAATAGTGAAATATGAAATATTAAACATCATTCAGTTTATCATAATAGTAATATAAAATATGTAGAACAAAATGAATGAGGAATTGTTGCTAATGGAACAACAATAAACGATTCAGTTATCTGATATGATGTATTATTGATGCCTGGTTCAGATATATTAGAATCAACAATTTGAAATTCTTGTATTATTTGAGGAAGTAATGTAGTTAATATTAATGTACTACCAAATAGTTTTATATGAAATGGATTAAATTTTGATTCATGATCAGATAAAGCAAATCCTTGAATGATATCATGAATGATGCATAATAAAATTAAGCCTCGTGAGTGAAGACTAGTATCATCATTAGCATATTAAAATTACATTATTATTTATATAAAAAAAAGTAGAATTAAAAAAATTCTACTTTTTTTAAATTTTTTTAATTTTTTCATACAAAATATTTGACTATTAAAAAAAAAGGTTAATATATCCCTCGTTTTATATTGTTAAGACAATTTTTCTCGTTTTATATTTTTAAGACAAAAGTTATGTTTATTTACAATCTTTTTAAAGAAATATTAAATAAGATGTTGCAATACAGGGTTAAGCCAAATCACGTAGACTTAAAACATTTTGCACCAAAACATCTTCATAAATCTTTAAAATTAAGAGTTATAGACTCTGGAGATGATGAGAGTACTATGGCTGAATTATATGCTTTAGAATGACCAGCATATAGTGTTCAATCATATGGTATTGATTTTGTAGCTTCACCTAAGCATGCAGATTGAGTTGTAATTGTTGGTTCTATACCAAAAAATATGCAACAAGCAGTATTAGATGCATACAAGGTAATACAAGAACCTAAAGTTGTTATAGCAATTTGAGATTTTGCTATCAATGGTGATCCTAGATTTACTGACTGTAAAAGTGCTAAAGATGTATTGTGAAAAGTTGACTTAGAAATACCAGGGAATCCTGCTACAGCAAAAGTTATTCTTTCTTATTTATGAAGTTTTATAAAAAAAGTTTAAGTTTTTTTATAACAAATGTAAATTATTTTTAAAAATTATTAATTATTTTATATGTTATCTATATCAATAATTATTTTTATATTTTCTGTTATATGTTCTTTGTTTTTAAAATTAACAGAATCTAAAGTTAAATTTCTAAATTACGGGCTAATTATAGCTTTCGTGCTTCTTTTTGTTAAGTCTATATCAGTATTATTAAATATTACTAGTACAGAGTTTTTTACTAGTAAATTAATACAAGTGTGACAATTAGAAGCTTTTTTTATACTTATTTTTTCTATAGTTTGAGTAGCAATACTTTTTTATTCTAACTATTACAATAGTTTTCTAAATAAAAATAAATTAAATTACTATACTTTGTTTTTTACTTTGTTTTTAACTAGTATGTTATGAGTAATAGTAGCTAATGAAGCATTTACTTTTTTGATTTTTTGGGAAATTATGTCTTTATCAAGTTATTTCTTGGTAATTCATGAAAGTAATAAACAAGAATCAAGAATATCTTGAATTTGGTACTTAGTATTGACTCATATTTGAATGTTTTTTATACTAGCTAGTTTTATGCCACTTATTTTCCAAACACAATCTACATTTTTTAGTGAATGGAATAATGTTACACTTACTACTAGTGCTATGATTACTGTATTTGTTTGTAGTTTAATATGATTTGGATGAAAATCATGATTATTTCCTCTTCATATATGGTTACCAAAGGCTCATCCAATTGCTCCATCTAATATTTCGGCACTTATGTCATGATTTATGGTAAAATTACCAGTTTTTATGCTGCTTAAATTTTATTTATTTTTCATGTCTGCTTTAGATATTAGATTTGCTTATGTATTATTAATATTATGAGCTATAACTGCATTTTGGTGAATATTTAATGCATTGATACAAAATAACATTAAAAAATTCTTAGCATATTCTACTATTGAAAATATTGGTTTTATATATGTATGACTTTGAATAATTGTAGCTTGAGTTTCACTTGATAATAACTCTATAACTTCTATAGGTATTATTGCTACATTGTTTCATACATTTAATCACTCTATATATAAAACAATGATGTTCTCATTAGCTTGATCATTAATAGAGAGAACTCATCATAATTATGATTATTCTAAATTAGGATGAATAGCTAAGATAATGCCATTATTTACATTGTTTTTCTTAGTATCAACTATTTCTATAGCTTGAATACCTCCAATGAACTGATTCAATTCAGAATTAACAATGTATATGTGAATAATTAATTTGATTATTTGATGAACAAGTCATACTTTATCAATAGTATGATTAGTAACATTTATTTTAGTTTGATTGATGAGTGTCCTAGCATTTGTATGATTTACTAAGTTATTTTCAATAATATTCTTGTGAAATCCTAGAGATGAATCTATTCATGTTGATACTAAATCAAATTTTAATGAAAATATATCATATATTATATTAACTATATCTATTTTAGTATTATCATTTACACCTGGTATAATTACTTTATTATCATCTAAGATTTTTGATTTTATAGAAGTACCAAGCAATTTATATACTGTGAGTGCTGGAAATATAGTATATATTCCATTATTTATACTTACATTATTAATAGCTGTATGAGTAGTATCATATTTTTTCTATAAAAGTATTGCTTGAAAAGAAGAAAAAATGGATGTTTGGAATTGTGGTTATCCTTATCTAGTTAAAAAAAGTCAATATAAAGCAGAATCATTAATTCAAGCTATTAGAAGACTTTATAAATGAATATATAGTGAAAAAAATACTTTGACTCATATATCAAAAGTTGAATGAAAAGTATATTATAAAAAATACTTATCAAGTATAAATTATGAAAGAAGTTATTTCTTAAAAGTACATTATTTATTTTGAAAAGTAATAGATTTAGTACTTTATATTTCAAATAAATTGAAATCTATGCAAGATTGAGTTTTACAACATTATGTTTCATATATGCTTATAACTTTGATCTTAACTATTCTTTATATAATAGTTTACTAAAATCTCTGAAAAGCGTCGAATTACTTCGTCAGAAAAATTTATGCTCAATCACTTACTTATAAGTAAGTTCATATCGCAAAAATTTTTCTTCCTCGAACTTCTTGCTTTTGAGAGATTTGGAATTTCGTAAAGATCTCTTTGCATTTTATTAATTTTTATTACTAATTATGATAGTTTTTGAATATTTAGCTTTTCAAATTATTGCACTTTTATTAGTACCATTATTTGATAGTATTATTAAAAATACAAAAGCATTTTTTAATGGTAGAAAATGACCAAGTTTGTTTCAAACATATTATGATTTTTGTAAATTATTTACAAAAAAATGACAATATATTTCAAAATTTACTAGTTTCATTTCTATATTATCAGTTTTTGTTATTTTCTCAGTTAGTTTAGTATTATTTATGCTTATTCCAGTAGGATGAAACACAGCAATATTAAACTTAAGTTTTTTCATTTTCTTTTATCTATGAGCATTAGCAACATTTTTTATGATATTATATGCTATGGATAATGCTACATATTTCGGATGATTATGAGCTGAAAGAGAATTTTTTGTTATGGCAATTGTTGAACCTATATTAGTACTTTTAATTGCTACTTTAGCATTTGTATTTAAAACTACTGATATATCTAATATACATACATATATCTTATCTGGAAATTTAAACTTCATGATTTGATTTATATTAATTATATTAGGAATAATTTTCTTTTATATTATTTTAGCAGAAAATAAAAGATTTCCATTTGATAATCCTGCTACTCACTTAGAACTTACAATGATTCATGAAGCTATGTTACTTGAAACTAATTCAAAACATTTAGCTATAATGGAATTAGCATCTAAAATAAAATTAGTTACATTTTTAACACTTTTTATATATATCTTTTTTCCATTTACATTTTGAATAACTAGTACTTTGTGATTATTTGCTTTATGGTTTTTTAAGATCTTAGTTATGTCTTGCATAATCTGAGCTTGGGAAATTTTTATAGTAAAAATTCGTATTTTTAAATATCAAAATATATTTATTTTTCTATTTCTTTTAAATATATTTTTAGTTATATTTTATATCTTAAAATAAAAAAATGGGAGATTATTTTAATATAATAATTTATTGAATAGTTTTTACAACTATTCTGATTTCAATAACAAATAATTATATAAGTCTTTTAAGATATTATGTATTACAAGTGTTATTTATCCTGGTATTATTTTATATGATATATTCAGGACATTTTCATGAAGATCCATTTCTATTAGCATCATTTGTTTTTGCTATTGTTGTTAGACTTATTTTTATACCTTGATATATAAATTATTTTATAAAAAAGTTTTATATCAAAAAATTAAAAATGAGAGTTACAGATAGGGTACTTAGAATTCCTATTAGTTTAGTTTTCATTATACTTATTGGATTTTTTGCCTTATCATATTATTCTGGTTTATACATTTTTTGAAAAAATGAGCCAATATTTGTTACTAGTTTTTTCGTGTTTTTAGCAGGGATGTTAAATTTCGTTAATCATAGAAAACTAGTTTGAGATATTCTTTCATTTTTAGAAATCGAAAACTCTATATTTTTGACTTGATTACTTATATTAGAAAAAGTTCCATTTTATATTGAATTTTGAATTATAATTGATGTTCTTCTTATATTATTAATCCTACTTATACTTGTTTACAATATTAAACAAGTAGCATGAAGTACAAATATTTCTAATATGTCTGAACTAAAAGATTAAAAATGTATTTAAATATTTTTAAAATTAACTCTTAACAAAAATTTTATGGAAATATTATTTTATATAAGTATTTTCTTACCTCTATTTTTAGGGATTCTGGCTATATTTTTTAGCCAAAATACTGCAAAAAAATATCTAAGCTTTAATGTGTTTTGTTATTTTGTACTATCTGTTATAGCTATATATTTTTTAGTAACAAATCAAACTTTTAATAACGAATTATTCGTTTTAGATTGATTAAATATTATATTTTACTCTATTATATTAATATTATCTTTTATTATCTGACTTTATGCAATTAGTTATTTTGCTACAGAAATAGAACATAAAGAAATAGGTAGATGAAGACTAAAACAATATAATATAATGATAAATTTATTTATCTTTTCTATGTTATTTGTTGCATTATCAAAAAATTTAATGGTAATGTGGATAGCTTTGGAAGCTACAACAATTTTTACTACATTTCTTATTAGTTTTTATAATACTAAATCTAGTTGGGAAGCTGCTTGGAAATATGTAATTTTATGTTGAATAGGTGTAACTATTTGATTATTATGATTATTTTTGATTATTTTATCTTGAGTACATAATTTAGATATAGTTAATCCAGCTAAAGAAGCAATTGTTAATACTAAATTATTAGAGATTGCATTTGTATTTATATTAATATGATTTGGTACAAAAGTATGATTTTTTCCACTTAACAGTTGGTTACCAGATGCACACTGAAAATGATCTACACCTATTTCAGCTTTCATGTCATCTATACTTTTGCCATTAGCATTTTATATGATTATTAGAACTCAATCAATAGTTGATGTACAATTACAAAGTTCATTTACATCTAACTTAATGATGTTTTTCTCAATAATAACAATTGTATACAGTGGATTTGTAATGTTAATTCAACATCATTATAAAAGAACACTTGCTTATTCAAGTAGTGAAAATATGTGAATTATAGCATTTGCTTGGGCATTATGAACACCTGTTGCTCAAATGTTTTCTATACTTCATATAATTGGACACTCATTTTTAAAAACTGCTTCATTCATGTCAGCATGAAATATACTTTTGTATACTCATACTGGACAATATGACAATATAAAAAACATAACAAAATATATGAAGAATTCTTCAATATTACTTGTTATATCATTATTCATGTTAGTTTGATTACCACCTTCACCACTATTTATTAGTGAAATTGGTATAATTATGCAAGCATTTATAGTGAACCCATGGTATGCTGTTATATTTATTATTTGAATAGTTTTAGCTTTTACATGATTATTATACAATTTCTCATCTCTATTTATAGATAAAGAAAATGTAGATGATTTAAAAAAGATAGATAAAGATTTCACAATTTGATTTATGCATCTACCTATTATACTTAGTTTAATTATAGCTTTATTAATTAGTGTTGTATTTGTAATGAGTTTTAACTTTTAATTATCAAACGAAACATGTTAACGATTAAAAAATTAGATAATTTTACTTCTTTGTTAGAAGAGGTAAAAAAATACGATACAACAGAATTCGTATGAGAATTTCTTAGAGAAATCGACAAAAATGAAGATGAACTTTTTGTAGTATTCAAAAAAGAATGAAAAACTATAGTATATACTGTTGTATCACCAAATGATACTGAATTACCAAAATTAAGTGATTTATTCTACTGTGCATATCTATATCAAAATGAAATATATGATTATTATGGTAGAACAACTAAAAATTTTGATAACTCAATTCTTAGATTGCACACTCATAAAAAAGATTTTTTCCCACTTAGAAAATTAGGTAAACCAATGATTGACGAAAAAGTTGATTATATATTTACTGAAATAAATGGGGAAGGGTTGGTAGAAGTACCAGTTTGACCTATTCATGCTTGAATAATTCCTCCTGGACACTTTAGATTTACAGTTGATTGAGAAGATACTTTGAATCTAGATATTCAAATGTGATGGAAACATAGATGAGTAGAACAATATTTTTCAAAAGAAAAAGATTTAAATAAATTATTAAGTGCTAGTCAAGATATAGCTTGAGATACTTCAGTTGCTTATGCTACTTGATTTGCTAGGCTAATAGAACAAGCTGCTAATCTAAAAGTAAGTAAAAATACTAAATTGAATAGAATTTTAGCACTTGAATTAGAAAGAATTTACAATCACTTATGGACTATTTGAGCATTATGAAATGATGTATGACAAAGTTTCTTATTAAATGGTTACTTAAGTATTAGAGAAGAATTCTTGGAATTAAATAATGAAATATTTGGAAATAGAACTTTAAAAAATGTTATCAATTTTTGAAATTCTTGAAAAAAGATTAAAAAAGATGATATTAGAAAAGTAGAAAGTTTATTCAAAAAAGTAGAAAAAAGAATTAAAAATCTAATATATATTCAAGAATATTCTTCATGAGTTTATGATAGATTCAAAGATACGTGAATTGTTAAATTAGAAACTGCTAGATTGCATTCTGCATTATGACTATGAGCAAAAGCAAGTAAATTAGCGATGGATTATAGAACAACAGATTCTGATTATATAGAAAATGATATAATTGTTCATCCTATTTTGTGAATACAATGAGATAGTTTTGATAGATTTCAAGTAAGAGCAAAAGAGATTATTCAATCTATTGGTTTTATTAGAAAAATTTTACTTAAACTAGAAGATTCAAGAGTAGAAAATGATGCAAATCATTCTATAGTTTTAGAAGACTGATTATATACAAGTTTTGTAGAATGACATAGATGAGAAGTATTTCAAATGATAGTAGTAGAAAATTGAAAAATAGTATACTACAAAGCAAAAGATCCATCTTTTGTAAACTGGAATTTATTAGAATATGCTGTTTTAAAAAACATTATTGCAGATTTCCCAATTTGTAATAAAAGTTATGATTTAAGTTATAGTTGATTTGATATGTAATCAATTAAAAAAACACTTCAATTTTGAAGTGTTTTTTTGTTTACCATCTTTTGTAGCTAGGACATGCTTGACGAACATTTACTAGTGAAAATCATTTATGTTCTATAGCTTCTTTTATTATTTCTTTCATTTCTACGAATTTGATAGAATCAGCTGTTTTTGCGAATCTACAACCAGCATTTTGTGCTATTGCTATAGGATTAAATGGTTCAGAAGTATTTCAGTCTGGAGTAGTTTTAGTTTTTGCTCAGATTGGAGTAGTAGGACTAGCTTGTCATGTAGTTAATGCATAGTTTTCGTTATCCATAACTATGTAAGTTATATCCAAATCTCTTTTACAAGCATGAATAAAATGTCATACTCAAATACCGTATCCGTCACCATCTCATCAAGTAGCTAATACTGTAAGTTCAGGATTTGCTAGTTTTACTCATGTTGCGAATGGTAGAGTTCTACCATGTAGTGTTTCTGCAGCATATCAATCTATGTATTGACTAGCTTTTCAGCTACATCCTACTCATGAAACAACCACTCTTTGGTGAGATTCTATTCATAGTTCTTCGAATGCTTTTTTTATTGCTCATATTATCAAAGTGTCACCACAACCTGGACACCATTGTATATTATTTAATCAAGATCTCATGTTTATTTTTTAGTTTTTAAATTTTTCAATTATAAATGTATCTATTTTTTTTATATTATTTCTTCAATTCTTCAAAGTCTTCTATATAAAAAGGGAATAGATCATATTTTCTTAGATTACTTATTTTTAGATTTGGTAAATATTTTAGACCAAATTCTTTAGTAATATAGTTTTCTAGTTGTCCACTATAATTAGATTCTACGAATATTACTTCTTCTTTATCTCTTAATTCTTCTAATAATCTTTCATCTAATGGTTTTAAAAATTTAATTATTATTAATCAAAAATCAGGATTATTTTTTACGAATTCTTTAGCTGTATAACTAGTAAATGAAGTAGTAATTAGCATTTTTTTTGCATTTGAATTAATTACTTCATAACCTAGAAATCATTCTTTTTCAAAGAAATTATCTAGTTTTTTGTATCTTTTTTCTGTGAATAATTTTTTTAGATTAGAATCTTCACTTGTAGCTCCATATTCATCGTGTTCATAACTTGTCGCTATAAAGTCACCATTTTTTGTTCCTACTTTTACTCTAGGTGATACTCAAGATTCTGTTAACTCATATCTCTTATAATCTATAGGTGGATTTTCTAAAATTACTCATCTCTCAATTACTGGAGTATGTAGTAAGTCTACAGTACCAATTAATTCAGAAGATTGTTTATCCATTAATAATATTACTTGAGTTTGATATTTATCAGCTATATTTAAAGCTAATCATCAAAAGTAATATGCTTCATCTAAACTAGAAGGGTACATAACTACATGATTGAAGTCACCAAATGTAGGGTTTAAAGCATAGTTTAAATCTCATGCTTCATGATAAGTAGGAGTTCCTGTAGATGGACCAGCTCTTTGAGATAATACAACTGTTATAGGGAATTCTGCTTGTACTGCAAAACTTAATGCTTCAGACATTAGTGCAAATCATCATCCAGAAGATCCACACATTGCTCTAGCTCAAGTATAACTTGCTCAAAGTGCAGAGTTTATAACTGCTACTTCATCTTCATTTTGTATATATTTTACTTTTCTTGAGTTTATTACTTCTGATAAAATAGTAGATGCTGGTGTCATAGGATATGCAGCATAAAATTCTAGTCATCATTCTATTGCTCAATAAGTCAACGATCTGTTTCAATATATTAGTTCTTTAGCAACTCATATTTTAGTTATTACTAATTCTGATTTATTAGAAATATTATAAGTAGTAAATATATTTTTTACTATGTTTATATTATTATCGATTACTTCTTGTCATTTTTTTGCAAATACATTTGCTATTTTTTCAGTAATAATTTCTATATCCAAATTTAAATATAGTGCATATATTCATAACAAATATGTATTATCATATTTATCATTTATTTCTAAATCAAGTACATTATATTTAGATAAATCAATTTGTTTTTCATTCAGTTTTTCTAACCATTTTTTATTTACGATTATTGTAGCTCAATCTTTTAAACTATTTAATTGTCTTTCTAGACTTTCAGCATTAAAAGCTAATATAATATCTACTTTTTTTGTTAGAAATTTCTCTTTTGAGTCACTTATATTTACATCAAAGAAATTAACTCATCATTTTATTCTTGATTCGTATTCTATATCACTTATTAAATCATATCATAGTTCTGCATATAGTTCAGCAATTATATCCACTGTTGAGTTTATTCATGCTCATGCTGGTCATGTAATTCTAGTATTTAAATTCATTATTATATTTTATTTTTTAAACTTCATAAGCTCCCCATAAGGGGAGCGTTAATTTATATTATTAATTAGTACTTCAAGTTAAATTTGTAGATCAATTAGATTGTATAATTCATGTTGATTCTACTGTTCAAGAATTAGATAATGTTCAAGTTCATCATTGAGATTTAATCATTTCTTGTAATTCTTTGTATTGTTCAGGTGTTAATGATTGCTCACTTGAAGTATTAGTATTTCATCAACCTATTAATACCATTATTCAAGTTCACACTATTCATACTATTATTCAAAAGAGTGCTAATATAGCCATTATTTTACTCGCATTATTTTTTTTACTCATTATTAATTTTTAATACTATTTAAAATTTTGTCGATATCTGAACTATTTGTCTTTTCATTCAAATAACTTGTGTTATTATACATAAACTTTACAATATTTCAAGAAGAAATTTTCATATATACTTTTTTTCAATTATATAAGAATTCAAAATCAATTTGTTTTAAACTTTTATAATAATTTATTTGTATTTCTCAAACATTCAAATTACCAGAAATAGAATTTACTGTTTGACTAATTATATCATATTCTTCAAATACACTTTTAATATCTTCACTTATAGTTTTTACACTATATTCTCATTTTACATTTATAGCATTTCAATTTAATAGTTCTTCTTCACTTCTTTCATCTATCAATACAAATGATGGATTTATAAAACTATGTTTATTAGAAAAATCATAACTAGATGAAAATTTTCACATAAATGTTTTATTTCTTCATAAATCTAATGAAAATTTAGAATTTTTAATATTTATTCAATATTCTCAATTCAATTGTTTTTTTACTATTAAATCATTGTAATTGATTTCTAAAAAATTTGTAACAAGAGAGAAATCTCAACTTTTTCATAATAATTTATTTCTCTTAAAAACTTTTATAAATGGGTCTTCATCTAATATTGGATTTACAACTGGTCATCAGCTACTGCTTGGAGTACTAATAACTTTTTGTCAAAATGTATTTATAAAAAAATTACTAAATTCATATTTTTCTTTATCATCTGATGCTGTTTTCAACCTTTCATCCATTGTTTCTTTTATTTCATCAAGTTTATATGATCCAGATTTTTTTTGATTTTCTATATATATTTCATCAATTTTATTATAGTCAAATGGATGTAATAAAAATCATACATTTTTTCAATCTATATTTAAATTTTCTATTTTATAACAATTTGGAATTTCTACATTTAATTTTTCATTTTCTTCACTTGGATATATACAATAATTATAATCCATTATTTTTATGGTAGTATAATCAAGTCTTAATCAATTAAATGTATTTAAATATTTTATTACATTTTCATTTGATAATTCTATATTATCAGGATTTTCAATTATTGTATCTTTTCTTAATAAATCAGATTTTATTTTATCATAATTGAGTATATAATCTTTATAATTTTTTAGTGCAGAAAAATATTCTTTGTATTTTTCATCCAAAATTTTATATTGCTCTATTATAATATTATCTTTTGTATTTTTATTTGGTACTAATACAGTT
This sequence comes from Candidatus Altimarinota bacterium, assembly GCA_943356435.1. Taxonomy (GTDB): domain Bacteria; phylum Patescibacteriota; class Gracilibacteria; order BD1-5; family UBA6164; genus UBA6164. The sequence goes on along the minus strand of CALREY010000001.1, from coordinate 83,676 downwards.
TTTTGATTATTGAAAAATAGTATTATTTCTGTTATATTTTTTTCTAATAAATTTACATCATTAATATTTATTTTTTCATCTTTTAGAGTAAGAAGTCAATTTTCATTTCTAGATTTATTGAAGTATTTTGTTTCAAAAATATCAATGAATCTATTAAGTATTTTTGCATTAGTGAATAATCCTGTTCTTTTTACTTTTTCATCATTAAATACATAAAATGAACTAGATATTTTTACATAATCATCAAAAATAGTAATCAAATCTTTTGTATCTACATTTTCTGAAGAATAATCTGCGTTTAACAATATATTTTCTAGAAAAAATAGTAAATAATCTATTTTTTCCATATCTTCTAGACTATATGTGTTTATTTTTTCTCATTTTATACTTGTATCTAAGTCATCAAAATAATTTTTTCTAAAAGAAGATATCTCATTGTAAAATCATTTTATTCAAATAAAATCATAATCAAAAAATATTTTTTCCAGTCATATTAGTGATTTATAATCAATATAAAATGTTTTATGGTTAAATCTATTTACTAAACTATATAAATTTATTTTTGAATATATATTTGCATTACTCTTCAAACTTACAAAATAATAATATGTAATAATATTTTGTATATCTTCTAATCATTTTTTATCTATTTTTTCTAATTCTGTAATACTATTATTTATTTTACTTATTACTTGAGTATCTATTTTATCACTTATAAGTAATTCATTTAAATTTCTAATAATTATATTTTTATGATAACTACTTTTTTTACTCGGATTTATAAAGAAGTTTGAATATTTCATTATCAATTCTTCTCAAGGCAGAGTTATAAATGATGATTTCAATAAATTGTTATAGATACTTAAATTATTATCATATTCTTTTTCTGTATATTCTATACTTTTTTCTATTGTTGATAAATTATCTATGACATTAAGATTTATTAGATTTAAAAAATCATTTTCTATTTTTTTGTCTTTTGTGATTTGTTTATTGTAAAATCATATAGTATTTACTTGAGATATTCTTAATAAATCAGAATTTTTTACAAAAATATTTTTTGAAGGTGCAAATACTAGGTAAGAATGAGGATATATATCTATACTAGTTGATAATTCATTATTTTTTGTATTTTTTAAATTAAGTTCTAATAAGTTACTTAATGAAAAAACTAAATTTTTATTAGGATTTAAATTATTTATGATAAAGGCTCCAGGTCATTTATTGTTTATTTCAAATCAATTTCATTTTATTAAATAATTTGAATCAATATTTTTTAGATTAAAATAATATAATCATTTTTCTAATGTAATTATTGAAAGTCAATTATTATTATTTTTAATATTTAAATTTCATTTAGAAAATATTATTTCATTTGAAATATCAAATTTCGTAATATATAAAGATCATGAATTAAAACTTGAACTTTCTTTTGTAGAAAATTCATTTTTTTCATTATTTTTTAACTCAAACAATCATAGCTTTAAATCAGTACTTCTTGGTATATTTGAATTGTAATTATTATTTGTTAAATAAGTAACATATAATAAAAATGTTAGCAATATAAAGCTAATTAATCCAAGAATTATTTTTGATAATATATTCACTTTTTATATATTAGAAAATAAGAGATTAATAATCGTTATTATTATATATCCAAATCATATTTTTGCAAAGATTTAACTCACTAAAATTAATTATTTAAATCGGAATTATATATATTTAAAAATTCTTTGATAATATTTTTTTCTTTTAATATAATTCATATTTCTCTATTTTTATCTATTGAACTATCAGACATATTTATACTTCATATGTATAAAATTTGTTCATCTATTAATATTGCTTTTGAATGTATTTTTGGTTTTTTTATAAATACAATTTTTATTCAATTATTCTGCAATTTTTTCGTATTTTCATCATTTATTGCAGTATCAGCTAATATAATAGAAATATCTATTTTATTATCATTTTTTATATTGATTATTTTATTTACTATTTCATCATCTAACATATATTGAAAATACATTTTTATATTTTTTTCTGCTTTATCAATAATTTTTTCAAATTTTATTCTAGATGTTTTTGGACTTATTATTAAATTATCATTATAAATATCACTTTTTATTCATTCAAAATCATTATTAAAATTTTGTATCAATGAATCGTTTATATTTTTATCATGTGTAAAAATAAAAAAATCTCTGTTTTGTGTAAATGTAGAATAGGTGAAATTTCCAGAAGAAATAATAGATAAATCATCTATTATTAATAATTTAGAATGGTTCAATGAATAATTGTCTTTGTTTGACCAATTTACTTTTATTCAATTTTTTTGTAAATAATCGTATGAATTATTATTTATATTGCTTGCCATATATGGAGATTTTTCTAGAATAACTTTTATCAAAACATTTCTTTTATTTGCTTTTACTAATGCTTCTTGTATTCTTTTTTCTGTAAGCATATATGTTTCTAAATATATCTCTTTTTTAGAATTATTAATCAGATTTACTATCTCATTTAATAATTCTTTATTTGGTGTATAATAAAATTTTGCATCACTTAGTTCTTTTAAATTACCAATTTCAAATTCTTTTAATTTATTTTCTAATTCTCTTTCATATTTTACATTATTTATTTTATTTTCATGAAATGATTTATAATCATTGAAATTAAAAAAAGAAAATACTATTAAAAATAGTATTATCATAAAATAAGAAATTAGTTTATTTATATTTTTCATGGATTTTAAATTTTTATCCAAATATTTTTTCAAAAACTCAACCTTTATTTACATTAAGTTTTTTTTCTTTTGCTATTTGTTCATAATTATCTCTTTCTGTTTTACTCAATTTTTTTGGTATTTTAATAGATAGATTTATGTATAAATCTCACTTAGAATCACTATCTATATGTTTTACTCAATCATTTGATATTTTGATTATAGTATCTGGTTGAGTTCAAGGCTTTATTTCTATATTTCTCTTTCAAATTACAGGAATATTTATTTCTTTTTTAGTTCATAAAATTGCTTCTATAACATCTACTTCTAGTTCATAATACAGATTTACTCAGTCTCTTTTTAATCATTTTTCTTCCAGTTCTACTGTAAATCTAACATACAAATCTCAGTTTTGTTTCGTACCTACTCAATTATTTCATTCTCAAGTTATTTTTATTATCATTCAGTCATCTATTCAAGCTGGAATATCTATATCTATTTCTTTTTTTACTAATTTTCTTTTATCTCAGTGACAATTGTTACATACTTCACTAAATGATTCTCCACTACCGCCACAAGCATCACAAGTTCCTGTTTGTTGAATAGTACCAAACATACTTTGAGTAGTATATGTTATTTGTCATCTACCATTACATTTACTACAAGTAGTTTTTCATTTACCTCATTCTCATTCACATGTTACACATGTTTCTTTTTTGTTGAATTTTATTTTTTCTTTTCAACCATAAATACTAGTTTTTATATCTATTTTTATTGCTGTTTCTATATCTTCTCATGCATATGTGGTACTTCTTTTTCTAGATTTAGCTCAAAATCATCCTCCAAAAAATGATTCAAATATATCTCATAAATCTACATCAACTCATCCACTAAATCATCCTCAAAATGGATTTCAACCATTTCAAGCTTTACCAAACATATCATATTGTTGTCTTTTTCCATCATCAGATAGGGTAGAGTATGCTTCATTTATTTGTTTAAATTTTTCTTCTGCTGCTTTATCTCATGCATTTCTATCAGGATGATATTGCATAGCTAGTTTTCTATATGCTTTTTTAATATCTTCTTTACTTGCTGTTTTATCTATTTCTAAAATACTATAAAAATCCATTTATTAATTCATTAAGATGTAAAATTTTATTACTATTTTATTGAATATACTTGATTTGTAAAGACCAAAAAACCAAGCAATTAATTGCTTGGTTTTTAAATAGCATGAGTATTTCATATTAGTTCTCTTAATTTACCAATTATTTCGTCCAATTTTTGTATTTCATTATTATTATTATCTATTTTGTTTCTTATTTCTCACATTTTTTCACTTACACTATTATTTCATTCTACTTTTAATTCTGTATTTACTCTATCAAGTTGTTGTTTTAAATCATCTAGATTAGTTAATCACAATTTGTCTTTTACATATTCAATACCAGTTGATCTGTATCTCATAGCATCAGATAAGTCCAATTTTTCAGCTCTTTCTCATACTCATTTTAATGCGAATTCCAATTGATCTATCATAGGTTTCAAGTCTTCTTTATATATTACTTTTCTTCAAATTCATTTTAAACTATTTGAAATATCAGCTTGAGTTATCATTCATTGTTGCAATTCCAGAGTTATTCTTCCAGAAGCTCCAGGTTTATTTCAAGTTTTTTCATAAAGAGTCTTAGCGTCATTTAATAATTCAGTGTATTTTGCTGTTTCAGATTTGATAAATGAATTTTTATGATCTGCCAATAATTCTGTTAGACTTTTTGTTTGAAATGATTGTAATCTAGCTAAATCATTATTATATTCTTGTATATTAGCTTCTAAAGTTTTTGCAGTATTCTCAAGTCTATATTTTTGAGATACTTCTTGCATATTTTGTTTATTTAAATCTTGTAATTCTTTAGATAATGCTTCATTTTGTTGTTTGATTTCTCATATTTCTCCTTTTACTTTGTTCGCATAAGAATATCAATCCATTCATCATGTTATCTCATTTATTTGACTATATTTTTGTCTAGTAGCTTCATCTTTAGCTTGTTGTTTTTCTAATGCTTGTCTATATTCGTTGTCCAACTTTGCTTTATTTTCTTTTACTCTGTTTATAGCATCTTTCAGTCATGGATTACTTACATCCATACCTTTTATTTGTTCATCACTTAATGCTAATATTTTTTGATAAACCTCATTACTACTCAAATTTAATAAATTATTTGGATATCTACTTTTTACAAAACTTGTTAAATCATCTACAGAATTTATTGTTCAAATCTTTTCTGTTAGTATTGCTTTTTGAGCATTTTCAGCTTTTAATTGTGCTTCTTTAATACTTGCTTCATTTTTATTTGCTATAGCTTTATCTACTCTTGCTTCTTGTTTTGACAGATATTCTCTCATCTCTCATAGATATTTATTTACATTTTCACTCGATTTTCATTTTTCTATTTCTGAGTCTAATATTTCTTTATTTGATCAAAATAATTGATTGAAATATTCTTTAGCTATGTTTGAATCTCAATCAGCCATTTTTAGTAATTTTTGATCTATTCTTTTTTGAGCAAATGTTATTTCATCTAATAACATTTTATTAATATCTTGAGGAGATTTAGCTGCTTCTTTTTCTCTACTAAATGTATTTTTATCGTTTCACGTATCACTTATATTTTTTGTATCAGTTCTTCTAATATTATCTGAATCTAGTTTGAAATGAGGTCATAATTTCTCTTGAAGAGCTTTTTCTAATGCATTAAATTCTTCTTTACTTATTTGGTGACTTCAGTCAACTATATGTGATATTTCTTCTTGTCAGAATATTCTATTTTGTCCATTTATATTTACATTTATTCTATCTATTCATTTAGATTCTAGTACTCTATGAGTAGATTCATGTCATTTATAGTTTTTTAATTTGTCTATAATGGCTTGTCATTTTTCTGGATTTTGTTTCGTGAATTCTTTCAAACTCATACCATTAAATGTTGTTTCTCATTTATTTCAATCTATTTTAATTCAGTATTCTTGTTCTAGTTTTGCTTTATTATAACTAATAGTTCCATCTTTATTTATCCATGCTACTGGATCTTCAGCTTTTAAGCTATCGGGTACTTTGTCTGTAAAGTTTGAGTAGTACAATTTCTCTTTATCAGATAATTCTGTTACTTTTTCTACTTTGTTACTAGCATCATTTGCTGCTTCTAATTGTTTTCATGCTTCATTTGTTCATAATCATCCTGCTACTTTTCAAGCTGTTTTAATAGCATTTATTCATGACAATGTATCATCTATTTTGTTTGCTTTATCAGCAACTTTTCCTGCTTGATTTCAGAAATCCCTAAGCATATTTCTATTTTCTCTTGTATTAATTTTTGCATTCATTCTTGCTTCTCTTCATGCTGCTCTGGCACTCATCACCATTTCTTTTCTGGCCATTTTTGCTCATGTTTTTACCAATCCAGCTCATCATGCTATTAGTGATGCGATACTTACTAGCATCATTGCTATATCTCATTGCTTACCAGATTTCACCATATCTCATAGTTTTTGAAGCATTTCTACTCATTTTTCTCATAGTAGATTCAGCATTTCTAGAGCTGGATTTTGACTTGATAACTCATCCAATTTTATTTGTCATACTTCAGCTTCTTTTGAATCTGATGCATTACTTTCTACTCTATAAGCCATATAACGAGGTAGTAATATGATTGAAGGTAATACATTTAGCAGTAATTTTAATATGCTTTCAGCTCATTCTCACAATTCTTTAGTAGTCAGAATTCATAGTTCCTTTAATGATTCTACTGAAGTGATATCAAATTGTTTTTCTGACATTTTTTTCATATCCTCTTCTGAAATTCATAATTTTTTAAGTCATTCTTCAGTAAAACTTCATCATTTTAATAAATCATTTATGTTATCTGATACTCATAATTTATTAGCTAACCATTTATCTGGACTACTCAATCATCATTTGTCATTAGTATCATCGTATGTAGATTGCATATCTTTTACTCAATCCAATTTTATTATTTGGTCTATAGCTCAATTCACTGATTTTTCGAAATTGGCAAATTCGAAATTATCAAGTCATGCTTCATTATCTTTATCATAATTTTTTGAATTAAATTTATCCAATCATCAATTCAATTTATTGTTTGCAGCATCCTCAATAAATTGCACTATCTCTCATTGCATTTTTGTGTTAGACTCTAATTTTTGTTTTATTTCAGTATCAGAAGAATTAGTTGTGTTTTCCAAGTGATTTTTTATTTCTCATATTTCTTTCAGTTTTGTTTCGGCTTGTGATTTCTCTATTTTTTCTCATTTTCATTGTTCTTCGATTTTTAGTCATTCAAATTCCATTTTGTTTTAATTTAAATTTTATGATAATTATATATTTTTTAATAATATTTCTATATTTTCAGTATTCTCATTATCTTCATTTTCTATTTCTTGCATTGCATTTTTTTTCTCTTTATCTATTTTTGATTTTATTTTATGCTTGAAATCAGGATTATTTTCATAGGCTTTTTTTATAGCTAGATTTTGGTATCTATCAGCATCGTTAAATATATTTAATATTATTAACTGTGCATTATTAGATAATGTATCCCATGATTTATCTAATTTATCATAAGTATCTTTTGAAATTATACTTAATTTTTTTGGCTTTGGATTTATTGAGTTCATATTTTTTATAAATATATATTAATATCTTTATTTTATCATTTTTTTTATATTTAATCAAAAATATGCATTTTTGAACAACAAAAAAAGATTAGAAAAATTCTAATCTTTTAAATAATGACTATTTTTGTGTTTCTACTATATTTTCTCATACTTTCATATCTCAAATAGGGAATACTCAATCTCAAGATGATGTTTCTACTGTATCTAGTAGTTTTAATATTTCATCTTTTGATTTTTCATTATTAAATGTGAAATTCACTTTATTTGAGTATAGATACTTATCATCTATTTTATCATAAAAAGTAGCTGTTATAAAGTATTTATCTTCTTTTTTATCTTCTATTCAGTCTTTTTCTTTGTTATTTATTCAGTACATATATAAATAATTTTCTCATTTTTTCGTCTTTTTAATAGAGTAATTATAAAGTATATAATATTGTTTCATATAATTATAATTTTCTATCAAATCATTAGTTAAAGTATAATCATCTTCGTAATCTTCTATTTTATCTTTACTATATGTATTATATTTTACATTTATATCTCAAAAAGTTGTTAATGTTCATCAACCCATACTTTTTAGTAGATAAAATCAGTCATTTTTTGATATTTTTAAATTATCTGCAATTAGATAATTACTATTGTTTCAATTATATTCTTTAGTTAATAATTCTAGATTTTTAAGTACTAGTTTAAATCATTTTAAAAATGATTTATTTTTCAAATTTGTAGTACTAATATATACTTGTACAAAATTATTTTTTGATTGTTCTATAATAATTTTTAAATACACTTCATTGTCATCAGTAATAGCTAAATCTATAGTTGCATCTTTATTTTTTACTTTTATTTTGTTGTATTTTGTCAGTTTTATATTTCAGTAGTCTTTATTCTTATCATATTCTTTTTTTAATTTTTCATAATAGTCATTTATAGTATAATCAGTTTTACCATCAGCTGTAAAGTTTGAAATATGAATAGATGTTTCATTATTTTTATCAGCAAGTGACAATACATAATTTTCTTTGCTAGTATCAAAAGAATAATCATTTACGAATAATCAATTATTTACATAATTACTCAGAGATATGTAATCATTTTTGAATGTGTTTGCACCTATTGCACTATTTTTTCATAATGTATATGATACAAAAGAGCTACTTGGTTTTTTATCATATTTTTCTATGTTTTCTCATTTATTTGCAATGAAATTATTTATTTTATCTAGAGGAATAACATATCATAGAGTAGAATATCACACTCATACTGATACAGCCATTCATATTAGATTTCAATCAGAGTCAAATACTCATCCTCAGCTATTACCAGCATCAAAATTTGCATCTATTTTATACAATCATTTTTCATAACCTGATATTTTTCATTCAGTATATGTAATTGTTTCTCCTCAATTAGAAGGGTATCAATAAACTTTAACTGTATCTCATACACTTAATTCTTTTTTACTTATGTTTACTCATTTATTTTCAGTACTATTTACTTTTAATACTGCTAAATCATTTACAGTATCGTAGTATAATAATTCTCATACAGAAAAACATTTTGCATTTTCTTTGAAATCGATAGTTTTACATACTCTGTAGTTTCAAATAGGTTCGTTTTCATCATCTAATACAACATGAGCATTAGTATATATCAATCAATTTCCCATATATATTGAGCTTCAATATTGCTCTAAATAGTATTGTTTTAACAAATCTTCGTGTTTATAACTCTCTATTTTATAAACTTGTTGTAGATTATCTTCTGCAAAGGTAAAATTATAAAATCAAATGAAAAAAAGCAATAAATAAATTAAATAAGATACAATTTTATTCATATAAAATCATGTTAAATATTAATAAAAAAAGTGTAATCTTTTTTTTATAAAAGTACACTTTTTTTTACAATTTTTTATTTGCTTCAAATTCTATATTCTATTTCTTTACTTACGAAATCTTTATCACGACCATATTTCAATCTAGATAATTCCGTAAATGCTTTAGCCAATTTTTCTTCTCATTTTTCCAAATATGGATTTAATGGAATAATCGAAAAGGGAATTGTAGGTTGAGTATCTATAGATAGTTTCATTGTTGCTTTGAATTTATCCATATTTACCAAGTCTTGATCTGAAAATGTAGGTGCAAAATATTTAGCCATAAATTCTCAATCTTCAGGTCATATTTTATAACTCATAACAGTTCATACATTTCAAAATATTGCATGTTTTAAATTCAGACTAGATTTAGTCAATGCATCAGATTGTTCTAATTGTCATAAATATTGGTGTGCTATATTTAGTGACAATCTATACTTTCTAGCTTCTGATAATATAGATTCTATAGAATCAGTTACATAGTTTTGGAATTCATCTATATATAAATAAAAATCAGATCTTTCTTCTTTTGTAATTTTATCTCTTCTCATTGCTGCCATTTGTATTTTTGATACAAGTACCATACCTAATAATTTAGAGTTCAAATCACCAAGTCTTCATTTACTCAAATTTACTAGTAATATTTTTTTATTTTGCATTACATCAAGTATATCAAAACTACTTTTTACTTGACCAATTATATTTCTCATCATTTTGTTAGTGATGAATTGACCAAATTTCGCTGCAAAATATGGAATTATTTCTGCTTTTTCTCTATCTCACATTGAAGCATATGTCTTTTCCCACCAGTTTTTTACTATTGGATTTTTTATATGTCTAACTCTATCTTTTTGGAAGTCTACATCTGTAAACAGTCTTACTACATCTGTTATAGCTCATCATTGAGGATAATCCATTAGTGTAAGTACTGCATTTCTGAAGTAATCTTGTATTCTAGGACCAAATATTTCATTACCAAATAATTTTATCATTATATTTAATGCATCCATAGCTACTAATTCTTTTTCTTCATCTGTATCAGCTTCTAATAGATTTAATCATATTGGTCTATCCAAATCTGATGGATCAAAAATAATAACATCATCAGCTCTCTCTCTAGGTATAAATGGCATCAAATCACGTACTAAATCTCCATGAGGATCTATAATACAAACTCATTCTCAATTTTTGAAATCTTGTCTAGCCATAGATTGTAAAATACTAGACTTACCAGTACCTGTTTGTCAAATAACATAAAAATGTCTAAATCTATCTTCAGTTTTTATTCTGATTTCTTTTTTTACTCATCTATAAATATTGTGACCAAGTAGTAATCATTCCTTTGGAATATTTGCTGGAGCTTTTACTATTTTGAAATTTTGCCATTTTATTTCTGGAGTAGTATTGTATCTCTTATGTGGAAAATGGAATATTGAAGCTAATTCTTCAGTATTTAGTATCATTTTTCTCAAATAATATGGTTTTTTAAAAAATCTATAAATATAGTTTTTTATTAATTTTTCTTTATGGTGGTGTAGAGTAAATGAGAATTTATTGAAGTCAGGATAAGAAAATTGTGTAAATGCTGAAATAATATTTGTTAATTCAGTTTGTACCATTGTCTTATTATTTCATGTAGTTATTATTCTAATAACAGTTTCAAAACCTGTTTTATCTCATTTTTCATCAACAGTTTTTGCTCTTTCTTGAGTAAGTGCTGATGTAGTATTTTCCATTCATGTTTTACTATCTTTAGCTCATGACATAAAAAATATTTCCATAACTCAAATAAAAATCTTCACAGGATTTAGGGTAAACCAAGTTTTTTTTCATTTCATTATATTAGAACTAGCTTTGCTACAATCTCATTGCCAATCATCTTTTGTAGGTCTTAGTAATATTTGAATTACAGCTGATTCATCTTCTTCTAGTTTAGAAAAAGCATTTGTAATATTGTTTATAGGGTCTGATTCTAGCTTCAAATATGTTTTTATAGGAAAGAAAAATTCTTTAGTAGTGTTTAAATATGTTCACTCTATGTATTTTCTATTTTTAAATATATTTATTTCAGTTGTTTCTTCTATAATAGCATCAGTATAAAATCAGTTTACTTGTTTTTCTATTAGATGTTTATAATTTTTTGGTGTTACTATGTAAAAATATATCTCATTTTCATGTGCCACATATTCAAAACTAAGTAAATCTTGTCCAAGTATTTTTTTAAGAATTTTTCTTGAATATATTGATTTCAGAGAAGCAAAAAGTTGCTCCATAAGACCCACCATTTCTTTGAAGTCTTTTGTAGTTTCTTTTTTTTCATCCAAATCACTGTCTTTTTTAGGAAGTGTGATTTTCAAAAATGTTAAATCTAGAGTTCTTTTATAATCAGCTTTTTTCTTGAATATTCTATAAATTATGAATACTAAAGCTCACAATACAAGTATACTAAAAAATGATATTAAAAAATTATTCATCATTAATTTAATTATAAATTATTTATTTTATTTATTATATCATATTTTTATTTAAAAAGAAAAAATTTTGTATCTAAAAAAATAATGTGTTAATATATTTGTAAGAATATATAAATTTATATTAAAAATAATGCAAGAAACAAAAATAAATACTCCAAAAGAACTTCAAAACAAGTTACTTTCAAAAAGTAGCAACTTTTTGAATTCTCAGAATTATATTTTGGGGAAGAGTGAGAAGAAGAAGGTCATTTTAAAGATGAAATTTCAAATTATTACATTTGAAATATTAAAAAAACTCAGATATATAGATGCACTATTAAATTTAATTTTTTTAATTATTATTTTTTTTATATTGTGATATTTTAATTTTTTTATTGATATACTTAATTTAAATAATGGAGATAAATATTTATTTTATTTTATATATTTAATTATATTAATATTTATTTATGCAATATATAAAAGAATAAAGGATATATTATTTAATTGAAAAAAAATTACGATCAATTTAAATATTTCTGATTATTTTTATACTACATGATATGAAAATTTTTTGTTATCATTTATAATTCCTATTATTTTATTTGTTTTATTATGAAAATTAGTTATTTCTTTATTTTTGTGAATGTTTTGTTTTATTATTTTATGAAATGATAAATCTAAAATTTTAAAACAAAAATGGATTAATATATTAAATTTAATCTTTTTTCCTTTTGTTTTAATATATTTTATTTATTTGTATTTTAATATTAATAAAACTAATTATTTATGCATTAAAAAATTACCCTGAAAAATTAATTATGATAAATTAATATTCTACAGTAGTGAAAAAATTAGTAATAAATATTATCAAATAATTAAGAAATAATATATAATTAAAGTATCAGTAATCAATTCATAATAATGCCAAAATCACAATCACTAAATCCCTCAGAATCTCAAAACAAGTTACTTTCAAAAAGTAGCAATTTTTTGAATTCTCAGAATTATATTTTGGGGAAGAGTGAGTAGAAGAATGTATTAACAAGTTTTTTTTGAACTGAACAATTTTTTAATATCATTGTTTTTGGTTTATTTATATATCAATATATTAATTGTTTTACTGATTTATATTTTCAATAATATATCAACTCTATATAATATATTTTTTTCATTTATATTATTCTTTTTTTTCATAATATTATTACCTATATTATTTGTTAAATTTTACTATAAAATAATAAAGGTAATTTATAGTTACAGATTTATATATTATTTATTTTATCCATATAGAGCATTCTTTATTTTATTTTTGTGATTTAGGGATTATAAAATTATTAAGAATAATGTAATAAATACAAGTTTATTAAGTTTTAAAAAAATTAAGAAATGAATATATATGAATAATACTTATTATATTATCAAAAAATAAATTTTCCTTGAAAAAATCATAAAAATTTTTATATTAATTTTATTATTATTTAAAATAATCTTATGCTAAAAGATATCAAATCAGGTATAATAATTGCTTTTACTTTTTTGACTGTTGTATGACTTGCAGGTGTTACTTATGCGGCTTGGGTAAATATGACTGATGTTAATACAGGAGAAACACTTACTGCAAGTACATTTAATGTTGTACAAGAAAATGTAAGAGTATTGAAAGCAGCAGTTTGAACTAAAAAAACTGTATGTACTAAGTTTGATGCATGATATGTAAATACAAATAATGCTAATAATTCATATTATTGGCAGGCTTCAGATTGTAGTAATTGATTACCTTCTTGAACATGTGTTTCAATGATAAGTAGTGCTTCAGCAAATTGAGGAGACCAGGATTGGAGAGCATTTAACCCTTGAGAATCATGATTTACTAATTGATGAATATCTTATTGGCTTACATCAAGTGCAAATGGTTTATGGGCAAGAGTTGTATATTTTTGTGATTAATTATTGTTTTATTGCATTTTTTATCAAAATAACTAAAATATTGTTTAACATATTTTAGTTATTTTTATTATTAGATGTCAAAAATTATTCTATTAGACTCTATTCGTAGCATGCAAAATGTAGGTGCTATTTTTAGAAACTGTGATTGAGCTGGATTTGAAAAAGTGATATTAACATGACATTGTCCGACTCCACCTAGAAGTGATATTAGCAAAACTGCACTTGGTGCTCAAAATTGGATAGATTGGGAATATTATAGAGACCCATTTGAAATAGTGGCTAAACTGAAACAGGATTGATACAAAATATATAGTGTAGAACTAGATAAAAGAAGTATAGATTATAGAGAATTATTCAACAAAAATGAACAAAATGTGTGCCTAATAATGTGAAATGAGGTTTCATGAGTAAATCAAAAATTACTAGACATGTCAGATGAAATAGTTATTATACCTATGAGATGACAAAAAGAATCACTAAATGTATCAGTTGCTGCATGAATAGTTATGTATGCCTTGAATTAATGAATAATGAATAAATAATAATGAATAATATTACAGGAAAAAATATATTAAAAGATAAAAGTTATAATTTTGCATTAAGAATTATAAAATTGTATAAATTTTTAAATTCTAAGAATGAATTTATTTTAAGTAAACAAATTCTTAGATCATGAACATCAGTATGAGCTATGATTAGAGAATGAGAATTTGCACAATCTAAAGCTGATTTTATCAATAAAATGTCTGTAGCTTTAAAAGAAATAAATGAAACATGATATTGGTTAGATTTACTTAAAGAAAGTTGATATATAGAAAAAGATAACTATGAATCTATTTATTTAGATTATCAAGAAATTATAAAATTATTAATATCTACTATAAAAACATCTAAAAATAACTTATATTAAATATGAAAAAATTAAAAATTATTTTCTTATTATTCATTATTCATTATTCATTATTCATTTTTGAAGCTACTTTCTGAGCATATTCAATTCCTGTTCAGGATGTATTTTCAGATGTAAATTCAAATTATAAATACTTAAATGAGCTTCAAACTCTTTATGATAAAGCAATGATATTTCCTGATAAAAATGGTAAATTTAGTCCAAATGAATTATTAAACCGTGATGAATTTGTATGAATCTTATGAGAAATAACTTGTAAAAAATGTATACAGCCAAATACTTCTTTTGATTTGATTACTAAGTACGAGAATAAAAACATATTTTATGATATAAATAAGACAAATAAGTATTTTTATTGTGTTGCTGATTCTTTACAAAGTGATTTTGTAAGTGGTTATCATCCTGGAACTAAGTGTGAAGATGGAACAGTTAGAACTACTGAAAAACCTTTTTGTCCAAATAATACAATAGTATTAGAAGAAGCATTGTCTATAATACTTAGGTCTTCTTGAATACTTACAAATGAGCAAGCTGAAAAAATCAGACAAGATATTTCTAGCTGAAAAATCACTAAAAATTTAGCTACAGATGTAAGTCCTAAAAATCTTGATGGAAGTGTATATAGTTTTTATCCTGATTTTCAAAAAGCATTAGATTATGAGCTTATAGATGTAGATAAAAATGGTAATGTAAAAAAATATAGTTTGTTAGAAGTAACTGATTGAAAAATAAGACCAAAACAAAAAATATCAAAACAAGAATTTTTAAGAATTGCATTTGTAGCATTAAAAGCTAATTCTTGTAATCAAAAGACAGATAATAAATTACCTATAGATATTATTGTTTATAATAAATCATGTGATAGTACTAAGAGTAATTGTAAAATATCTGATTTAAATGATAGTGATAATACTTATGATTTTGCATTTAAGTCAAATATTACTTGTGAAAAATGAGTAAAAGATCCTGAATGATATATTTGGAGATTTTACAATAATAATACATGAGAAGAGACTAAAAAAGTATGAAAATATATAGATAATTACAAATTTCTAAAAAATTGAGAATACAAAGTATTTCTTAGAATAAATGATAATTGTTGAAATTCATGAGAGATATCAAATACTATAAATATCTGAAATAATTGACTTTCAGTTGATATTAGTACTTCAAAAATAAATGGTAAATGACCATTGTTAATTAGTCATAGTGCAAATGTATCATGATGAGATTCTCCTTATACTTATTTTTGGGATTTTTGAGATGGTAATACTTGATACTGAAAAGATGCAAAAAATGTATATTCTCAAGCTGGAACATATACAGTAAAACTTTATATAACAGATAAAAATTGAAAAATAGTTACTTCTGTATCAACAGTAAAAGTAGATTCTATTTCTGATAATGCTGTTGATTCTGATTGAGATACTCTTTATGATGATGAAGACTTATGTCCACTTATTAAATGAAGTTTGGATAATAAATGATGTCCAATATTAGAGGAATCATGTAGTGATACAAAAAAATGTAGAGAATGATCATTTTGTAATGCTAAAAATATTTGTGAGGCAAATATATTATCTAGTAGCTGTGAATATAATTGATGAAATGCAATTTTTTGAAACTCTATATGTAATAGTTGTCCTTGTGATTATAGTTTGGATTTCGTATCTACACTTAGAAAATGTGATTTGATTTTTCCTGCTATAGTTTCTCCTGATAATAAAAATATATATAGTAGGGGACAGTTCTATCAAATAAAATAAAAAAACCTAATAATTAATTATTAGGTTTTTATTTTTTGAAGCTTTCTAAAATATCAGCTGCTATATCTTTTCATCATAGTCAAAATGCAAGTCCTCAAGCTAATGATAACATAGATACAAATCATATTAAAATTGTATATGTTATTTGATTTTCTATACCTATTTTACTTAATACCATCATAAGTGTGAAAAAAAGTATTATAACTTTTGCTCAACTTGCAACTATTTTAGCTGTTTTTTGTTTGCTGAAATTCAGAGCATGATATACTAAGTCATATATGAAATTTGCAAATCTTATACCAAAAAATCATATTATTACTCATACAAATAAACTAGGTAAATAAGTAAGTAATTCTCATAAGAATTGTTCTACTTCTTTTATTCAGATAGCAACAATTGATAATCTGAAAAATACTAGAAATACATAATATGAAAAGGCTTTTGAAGTGATTTCATTGATTTTTATTTTGTCTGATAGTTTATTTATTTTTTTGATTTTATATTGTTCTTTTTTATCTTCTTCTACTATATCACTTAAATCAATATTTAATTTATCTATTAATTCAATGATTTTGAATTTTTTGAATAGATACATTACGAATTTATATATCCATATTGAAATCAATGCTCAAATACCTAAAATAGCCAAAGCTCATATTAGTTTTGGAAGATAAAATTCGATATTAGTGATAATATCTAAGTAAAAATTAGAGAATATTTTTTCAAAATCTATCTTTAACATAGTTTATTTTTATTATTAATATATTTATATTATCATATTTCTAAAAAAAACAAAAAAAAATTGACTAAATAAATAAAATTAATAAAATGCACCTGCAATTTTAAATTGTATGCGGGGGTAACATAAAAGAGTGAGTGTACTAAGGCTTCAACCCTTGGGTGTGCGAGTTCAAACCTCGTCCCCCGCTCCATATAAATATAGCTTAGACCTTATCGTTTAGAAATAATCTAAAAAATGAGTTTTAAGCTTTATTTTTTGAAATAAATAAATATAATTATAAAAATTTAAATACTAAGAATAGAATTATGGCAAATAGTCACGGGTTGAAATCAAGCATTGTAAAAAAACAAGCTGCTTCTAGAAAATTAGCAAAAAATAAAAAAGCTAGTTTTCAAGTATATATAGGGAACGAAAATCCACAATCTAGAAAAAACCAAAGTTTTAAAGCTAGAATACATTATTTTGAAAATAAGAAGAATTTCCCAAAGAAAAAACTAACAAATAAAAATCCTTCTACATTGATAGAACAATGAATTATAGATGAAAGAGGTTTTTTCGTAAAAGGTAAAAAGAAAAATTTCTTAACATGATCTATGGTAGATACAAAAGGATTAGATTTCTACGGAATGCCTAGATAGTATAATACTCAAGTTTTCGCTTGAGTTTTTTTATGAATTTAACATATAAAACTATGCAAAGATTTTTTTTAGCAGATTTGAATACTACAAATTTTACATTTGTTTTGACTGATGAAGATATGATTCATCAACTTGTGAAAGTTTTGAGAGTTAAAATATGAGAAAAAATAATTTTTTTTGATGGAGAAGAGGATTTTGATTATATATTTCAAATAAAACAAATCAATAAAAAAGATATAGTTTTGGATCAAGTATGAAGAAATGAGAAAAAAACTGAAATAGATTTTGAGTTAAATTTATATCAATCAATACCAAATAAATTGGATAAAATAGAATATATTATTCAAAAATGAGTAGAAGTGTGAATTAAGAATTTTGTATTTTATAGAAGTGAGAGAAGTCAAAAATTGATAGTAAGTGATAATAAAATAGATAGATTAAATAAGATAATAATAGAAGCAGTAGAACAATCAGGTAGAAATTATGTTCCAGAATTAGTAATATTGGATAAATTTGATTTTTCAGTACTAAAAAATGATGAAAATATTATATTTCATACATTTAGTCATGAATCAACTTCATTAAAAGAACTGAAACTAGATTTCACAAAAAATATTAATCTATTTGTATGACCAGAATGATGATTTAGTGATGCTGAAATGAAAGAATTCAAAAAAATATTCTGAAAAAAAGTTCATTTATGAGATAGAATATTAAGAACAGAAACAACAGGTATTGTTACTAGCTTTTTTATAATTCAAAACAGAGAATATGCAGTACAAGAGTAGAGAAGAGTATTAGATAATTATTTCTTAATAAAAAACTAGTCCAGCAAATTTGCTGGACTAGTTTTTGTTTTATTTACTTACTTCTTCTATAATAGAATTCAGAGTAGCTTCATCTATTACTTCAGATACTATTTGGTATTTTCAAGTATTATTATTTATTATAAGACTTGTTGGAACTGATTTGATTCATAACATTCTTCCTTGTACAAATTCTTTTTCTACTTTTGTTTTTGTTAAGTTATTATTTAAACAATCATCAAATTTCATTTTATCCACTCACATTTTTTCTGCTAATGTAGATAGGTCTTCTAAATTGTATCATTCTCATCCTGATTTTGTATCTGTAAATACAGTAGCTATATATTCTAGATATTTATCTCATCATGATAAATTTTCTACACATTTAGCTGCCTCTGCTTCCTTTTGAGCATTTTTATGAGCTGGTAGTGGGAAATTTTTAAATGAATAATTTAGATTCTCTTTATTTTTTTCTAACAATTTATCAATTATTCAGTTTGTATGTTGAGTTTTACAAAATTCACATTCCATATCTGAAAATTCTATTACAGAAACTAATGCTCAAGTACTTCATTTGATAAAAGTATCTTTTTTCAAATCAGTTAATACATTTGAATCAAGAGCATCTGAACTATTATCATTTTGCTTTTCTAATATTTCTTTTATTAACTCTGGTTTTTCATTTTTTATATTATCTAGATATCAAAGTATTTCTCTTCTTTGAATTTCTTGCATTATCATATAATTTTCTTTTCATCAGATTTTTTTGTACTCATTTTCCATCAATTTATCACTTATATCTGTTACCATACTTTGAGTAAACATATAATTAGTTCAAATTATTGTTAGTGTACATAACACTATAATCACCATTAACATTGTATTTCTTTGAGCATTTGAGTTAAACATATTCATAAGATTATTGGTTATTTTTAAAATGTAATTATTCATCCTTTAATATTCATAAAGGTTGTTTTAGTTTATCATCAACTGGAGCTTTTCTAATCATATAAGTAACAGTACAATAAAATGTGTTGTTCATATCATTAAATAAGTTATCACTAGACATTAGACATCAATTTGTTTCTCATACTCTATATTGCTTCAAACTATCGTTCATGCTAGAGTTCAGAGGTTCTATATGTTTTACTCCATTTATATCATACATATATCATTTGTAGTTACTTTCTTCTAGATTATCTACATAATCCAGTACACAAGCATTTATATCAGGTGTGCTTGCATAATACCTAGTTACTGGAACTCATATGGTTAACATGAGTATTACCGGGTAGAGTATATTTGTTAATTTCATTTTTTATAGTTCGAACTAATTTAGTAACTTTTTATTATTTTATTTATAGTTCTATTTTAATCAAAAAAAAAATATATTTTAAAAAATTAGTTCGTTTTTTTGCATATAATCTTATTTTGTGTTAATATTTACTAAACAACTATTTTATAAAAAATGATTATGTTTAAAAGAGTAAAACTTATATTCCTGCTTATTTCCCTTGCTATTGCCTACAATAGCAGTTTTACATACGCTGCAAATGAAGAACCTGTCTATACACAATTAAGACAGGTTGATAAAGGTACATTCAATGAATTTAGGTATAAAATGACTGATTCATTCTTTATTTTTAGAAATAAATATGAATTGGATGGTAAGATTGATGTAAATTCTGCTAAACAAATTTTAACTTACGCAAAACAAGGGTATAACTATTTACCTGATACTTTAAGTAACAAAAATTATTACAATTATTTAAAAACTGCAATTGATAGAGGAATATTATATCCAAATAACACTTCTAATTATTGAGCAATAGAAGTAGCAATAGAAAACTTCTTGGATAAAACATCTATTCAATCAATAAAATGAAAAGTAGAATCGTTTCCTAGTACAGGTAATGCACCTTTAACAGTGACTTTGAGATGAAGTAATATAGTAGATCCAACAGGAACAAAAATTCCAACATATAATTATACATGGTGGATGTATGAAAATGGTAGAAAAGTAGTATTAGGTAATTGATTATCTATTTCACATGTTTTCAGAGAAGAATGAACTTTCTCAGTATTTTTAGATGTATCTTCTGCTCATAAAAACGAAGCATGATATACAGATGTATTACCATTTTCTTCTAGAGCTGATGTAGTAGTAAAAGAAAAAATTGCTTCAATTATATTAAAAGTAAATTGAGTAGATTTACAAAATAGTGAAGTAATCAAATTTACTCCTGATGATGCTAGATATTGATTATTATTTGATGCTACTAGCTCAACACCTACATCATGAGCAAAATTTGCAAAAACAACTTGGGATTTCTGAAATGGTGTAGTAAGAGAAAATGTATGATATCCAAAAGTAGAGAGAGTAATATATGCTAGAGAATGAGATTTTCCAGTAACACTTACTTTACAAACAAATGAATTAAAAAAAGTAGAGAAAAAATTTATCATAAGTATACATAATCCAATTGCAACAATCAAAACAAATTCAGAAGATTGATTTATGTGAGATAAATTCACATTTTCAGCTCAAAATTCTGGAAATGATAAAAATCTAAGTTATTCATGGGAAATAATAGATTTAGCTAAAGATTCTGTAATATTTAGAAAAGCAGGTACATTGTTTACATACATATTTAATGAAAAATGAAAATATAATGTAAAAATGAATGTAACTGAACCATCAGGTCAAATGGATACTGATTCTAGAATAATATATATTAATTCTAGATCACCAGTAGCTAATTTCATTAGTACAATACCTCAAACAAACAAACCAAATAGAGTATTTTTAGATGCATCTAAAAGTTATGATCCAGATGTGTCTGATGATTGAAAATTGAAATTTTCTTGGGTAATAGATGGAGAAAGAGTAGAATTAGAAGAACCAAATTATAATTGATCGACAGGTTATTATACTTTTGATTCTATTTGAGATCATTCAGTAGCATTGGATGTAGAAGATCCAGATAGTATTATTTCACAAAAGAAAGACAAAGTACAAATCAAATCACTACTTTCTGTTGATTTCTTTATATTTCCTAGAGTAGCACAAAGAACTAGTAAAGTTAGATTTGTAACTGAATCTCCTGCAGCTAAATTTTTTGAATGGGATTTCTGAGATGGAAGTACTATTTGATGAAATGAATGAAATATATCACATTCTTATGATAAAAGTTGAGTTTTCAATGTAAAATTAAAAGTAATTGATGCTAATGATAATACAAATACTTATACAAAAAGTGTATATGTATGAGATTCTGATGCTCCATATTCATTTATTAATATAACTGATTCATCAAAAAATAATATTGCATTTGATGATGAAGCTTGTGTATGATGAGCATATATAGTTAATAGAGTTGATAGTGTATTATTTTCTGGAAATGAAAGTATTGATATTACAGGTAAAAATACAGGATTAACTTATTCATGGAAAGTATGAAATGAGGATTTCAAAAATTCTGCTGAGTTTACTAAAAAATTCGATGAATTAGGATGTTTCCCAGTTAAATTAACTGTTAAAAGTGATGCAAATTGAAAAACACATAGTACAACTATAAATGTAGATGTTAGAAATTTGAAACCTACTTTATCATCAGTTGATGTGAAAGTAGTAGATGATAAAACTGATCCAGTAGTAGTAAATGTATCTGCACTATGAGCAAAAGATAGAGATTGAGTTATTCAATCATATCTATGGTATTATTATACAGATGTAGATTCTGAACCACAAGAATATAGAGCTACAAAATTATCAAGTACTAGTTTTGTATTACCAAAAGTAACTTGAAATTATTACTTTGTAGTAGTAATGAAAGATAACAATGAAGATAGAATAACTTCTGAAGAAATAACAGGTGCTAAGTATTTTGTTACTCTTACTTGAGATAATTTAAATACTCCACTAGTAAAATTATCAGTAGATGACTCATCAGTATCAATCTGAGATGAAATCAATTTCATAGCAGAAGTAGAAAATATATTAGGTCAAGATATAACAAATAAGGCAACTTATTCTTGGGATTTTGATTGAGATGGATTTTATGATAAAGAAACAACTACATGAAAAACTTCTTATAAATATATATCTTCAGGAGAAAAACATGCAAAAGTAAAAGTAAAATATAAATGATTTAGTAATACAAAAAGTGTTACTGTTGATGTATCAAATGTATTAAGTCCAGATTTCTGATATATTTCTATTTGAAATAAATTTGTATTTTTTGATAAAAGTAGATGAACTACTGATTCATCAGAATGGAATTTAGGTGATGGTACTATTATAAAAAATAGTAGTAATTTCACTCATGAATATAAAGATAACAAAGTATCACATATAGTAAATTTAAAAATTACTGATTGAACTAAAGTAAAAGATATAAGTCAAAAAGTAACAAAAAATCTAAAAAATACTGTTGTAGCAAGAAAAAATTGATTAGTAATGTTTTCTTCACCATCAGTAAATGATAAAAATGAAATAATATTAGAAAAAAATGGTGATAGCGTATTTATTTATTTATGAGAAAGTAATTGAGAAATAACTAATTATGTTATTGATAATGATATTGAAAATGATTCAGACCTAAATGGAACAAGTGATGATGATGAAGATAATTCAAATTTTAATTCATATACATCTGGTTCTATTATAAATGTATCATTAAATGAAAATAAAACTCAAAAAATAAGAGTATATATAAAAAATGCTAAAAATGAGATTATTGCTACTAAAGATGTAACAATTATAAAAACATATATAGAAGCATCAAATATAGACTTAAAAAATATTGTTTTCAAATGAGTATCTACATCTATCAAATTAAAAATAGAAAAATTAAAAGAATATGTAGGTAATTTACCTAAAGAAAACAAATTGAAAGCAATGATGTATGTACAAAAATTGCAAGAAAATTGGTTTGATAATAGAGAAAAAACAAATGTAATTTTAGAATTTGAATGATATATAGAAGAATCAAAAATAGAAAAATCTGATGATATAATCAATTTATTAGAATCATTATTAGTAGATGATCAAGCAGATAAAAGTGAAAAATCAATTGCATTTACTGCATTAAAAAACTTGATTCCTCAAACTATAGTTTGTAAAGATGCTAAAACTGGAAAAGAAGCTAATTGTTACGCAGATTTAGTAGCTAAATTAGAAACTATTAAAAATAATGATAATATAGATGAAAACAAAGTTTTATGAACTGAAATATTAAAAGCTATAGCTGATGATAAAGTAATGACAGCAAAACAAAAAACTGATTTCAAAGCTATATTAAAAACTCTTGTATATGGTTGAGTAGCAAATATTCCAAAAACTGAAACTACAACTACAGCAGTAGAAAATACAAATACTTCTACAAGTAATTTTATGGATTTATTCATAAATATACTTAAATGGTTATTCTACATATTTATATGATTTTGATTAATAGTACTTATTTATTTTATTTATTATATAATCGTAAATAAGGATAAAAATATATGATTTCAAGATTTTATCATTGAAAAAACATCAGGAGTTAAAAAAACAAAAACTGAAGTAAAAGATGATTGATTCGCTGATATATTAAATGATATTAAAAAAGAAGAAATCAAAAAAGAAGAAGTAAAAGTAGAAGAAAAAATAGTGGAAGTGAAACAAGAAACAAAAAATGAAGATGTACCTTCTTGGTTGAAATGAAGTTTTACAGAAGAAGTAAAAACTGAATCAAAACCTGAAATCAAAAAAGAAGAAGTAAAAGTAGAGGAAAAAGCAGTGGAAGTGAAACAAGAAACTAAAACTGAAAATGTTCCTGATTGGTTGAAAGGAAGTTTTACAGAAGAAGTAAAAACTGAAGCTAAAGCAGAAGTTAAGAAAGAAGAAGTAAAACAAGAAACAAAAACTGAAGATGTACCAGATTGGTTAAAATGAAGTTTTACAGAAGAAGTAAAAACTGAAGCTAAAGCAGAAATAAAAAAAGAAGAGCCAAAAGTAGAAGTTAAGAAAGAAGAAGTAAAACAAGAAACAAAAACTGAAAACGTACCAGATTGGTTAAAATGAAGTTTTACAGAAGAAGTTAAAACTGAGCCAAAAGCAGAAGTAAAAACTGAAGTAGTAAAACAAGAAGCAAAATCTGAAAATTTAGAAGAAGTAACTAAAATCGAAACTGATAATATACCAGATTGGTTGAAATGAAGTTTTGATGAAGTGAAAAAAGTAGAAGAAACTTCAAAAAAACAAGATGATAATATACCAGATTGGTTAAAATGAAGTTTTAGTGATGAAGTAGTAAAAGAAACTAAAAAAGAAGAAATTAAAATGGAAACTCCAAAAATGGAAACTCCAAAAGTGGAAGAAAAAAAGGAAGTAAAGAAAGAAGAAAAAAAAGAAGAAAAAACTACTCATAAAAAAAATAAAACAAAAGAAGTAGTAGTAAAAAAACAAACAAAACAAGAAGATGATAAAAATATTACAACTACAAATAATGAAAAAGATGTAGCAAGTGAATTATGGGATGATTGAATGAAAATTCCTGATTGGCTTCAAACTTCTTGAGATAATAATGATTGAAATACTTCTAAATAATTAAAATACTCTAAATTTTTAGAGTATTTTTTTATTGCAATTATTTATATAAGAGTATAATAGATATTGATTAATATAAATTTAACTGAAAATAATAATAATGGATAAAAATGATATAATAGATTTTTTCAAGGATTTAGTATTTATAGTTGTGGTAGTAGTAATAATAAAGACATTTTTAGCAATGCCATTTCAAATAAATGGTCAATCAATGTATTCGTCATATTTTGATAAAGAGTTTATAATTGTAGATAGATTATCATATTATTTATCAGAACCAAGTAGATGAGATGTAATTGTATTTAAACCATATATAAGTGATGAAAGGAAATATTTTTTAAAAAGAATTATTTGAATTCCATGAGATATCGTGAAAATAGAAGAAGGTAAAGTTTTCTTAAAGAAATGATGAATGTGAGAATATATAGAATTGGATGAGAAATATTTGAATAGTGAAAATAAATGATTTACTTTTGTATGATGAAGTAAGGTAATGCATCAATACACAGTATGAGAAGGGCAGTATTTCGTAATGTGAGATAATAGAAATCATTCAACAGATTCTAGAGAATGTTTTTCTAGTTGTGCGATAGAGTGAAGAGATAATTTCATAAAAGAGGATGATATAACTGGTAGAGTATTTTTGGATTTATGATATTTCAATTTCAAATCTTTTTCATTTATGCAACCAAATCTATGAATAGATTCAAAACCTAGATTTTTTGATTCACCAAGTAATTTTGATTATTAACCCTCAAAACCACCCCCTAACCCCCTCCTTCGTAAGGAGGGGGAATAGACCATAATACAAAAGAATGAATAAATTTTATTTAATTGATAAACCTCTTGATGTTACTAGTTTTGATGTTATTAGAATACTTAGAAAGAAATTAAACACTTCAAAAATGTGACATACTTGAACACTAGACCCTCTGGCAACAGGAGGTCTTTTAGTTGCTGTTTGAAATTATACGAAACTTATTCCATATTTTGAAAAAGATACTAAGGAATATATTTTTACTGTAAATTTTGATTGAATATCTCCATCATATGATTTATGAACTCAAGTAGATTTTATATCAGATGATGCTAAGAAAAATGCTGAAAAAAGTATAACTAGAGAAAAAATAGAATCATTGTTAAAGCAAAAATTTACAGGTACAATATCTCAAATACCACCTAAATATTCTGCATTGAAGTTGTGATGAAAAAAGGCATTGGACAAAATAAGGTCATGAGAAGAATTTGAAATGAAATCTAGGGAAGTAATAATAAAAGAAGTAGAATTATTAGAGTATTCATATCCTAGTGCTAAGATAAGAGCAGTAGTAAGTGCATGAACATACATCAGAAGTATAGCTTATGATTTATGAGAATTGTTATGAACTTGATGATATGTAACACAATTGAGAAGAACAAAGATATGAAGTCTAGATATATCATTTTCACAAAATTTGGATGATTTCGATAAAGAAAAATCATTTGAGATTAAAGAATTATTCAAAAACAAGAGTTTTATAACTCTTTCGAATGAAGTATTAGAAAAAATAAATAATTGATTACAAGTAGTGCAAAAATTTGATTTTCCTATTTGAGTAGATTTATTTGTTTATGATGGAGATACTATTACTAATATAGTAGAGTATGATGGAGAAAAGCTCTCTGCAAAGAGAAAAATATAATTTATTTATAATATATTTTACTTTATTGATATCTTTGCTATAATTCAATTTTAATTAATTGTTTTTATATTTAAATATTTATTACTTATATGCCTACCACCCAGGAAAAAGCCCATTGATCTACTGCTGTTTTATCAGCTATAATTTGAAATTTAATTGTTACTATTCTTAAATTTGTTTGATTTTTGATGTCTGGATCAGGTTCATTGTTTTCAGAATTTATACATAGTGTAGCTGATACAATGAATCAAGTATTATTAATGGTATGAATAAAAAAGTCAAAGAAAACTGCTGATGGAGATTTCGAATATTGATATTGAAAAGAGAGATTTTTTTGGGCTATATTATCTGCTTGTGGTATATTTTTTATATGAGCATGAGTTACTGTATATCATTGAATAGAATGATTGTTAAATTCAAGTGTAATGCATGGTACAGATTATTTCTATACATATTTAATACTTATAGCATCATTTATCATAGAATCTATTACTTTATGAATTGCTATTAAATCAATATATAATAAAGATGAATGATTGATTGAATCAGTTAAAATCTCAGATAATGCTTCAAAAGCAGTAATATTAGAAGATTCTGTTGCTGTATTATGAATAGTTGTAGCGTTTATAAGTATATTGCTTACATCATTAACAGGTCATACATTCTATGATTCTATATGATCTATAATTATCTGAATACTTTTATGAGTTGTTGCATTTACTCTTATACTTGAAAATAAAGACTATTTATTATGAATGTCTATAGACGAAGATGTAAAAGAAGAATTAATAGAATATATAGAAACTTGTCCTCTAATAGAAAAGGTAATAGAATTCAAATCAGTAGTTTTAGATATAGATAGTTATATAATAAAAGTAGAAGCCGAATTCAATGGTTCATCACTAATGAGAGAAATAAACCAAAACTGATATTTCAAGGATGAGTATGAATACATAAAAGAAGACTACAATGAATTTTTGAAATTCTGTGTAGATTATGCAGACAGATTACCTAGAATAATTTGAAAAGAAATAGATAAAATAGAAAAAGATATTCAGATGAAATACCCATGTGTAAAGCATATTGATATAGAATTGAACTAAAAATAATCAGAATTTAAAATAGGTATTTTTCTCATAAATACCTATTTTATTTGATTAACTATTTATTTTATATTATAATTAAATAAAATATAAAAAAAATTTGCAATTATATTTTTTTTTAATACAATACACGAGCTTTAGAAGAAATGGGATATTAGCTCAGTAGGTAGAGCAGCTCCCTTTTAAGGAGAAGGTCCTGGGTTCGAGCCCCGGATGTCCCACCATTTTACACTAAAGTTTCAAATGGCACGGCCATAATACACTAAAGTTTCAAATGGCACGGCCATAATACACAATAAAGATAAAAATAAAGCAGGCTTAGATTGCACTCTAAGCCTGTTTTTTTGTTGAGAGGTTTTATTTTAATTTGAAAAAGCCTTTTTGATTTTAACTTATTATATTCTTTTAATTCAAATTATAATTTGAAGCAAGATAATTATTTTGATTATTATGTTTTTCATATATTATTTTAAATTTTAACAAAATTTTGTATAATAAAACATCTTAATTACGTGGTTTTATTTTTTATATTTTTAATTTTTAATAATAATTTTTTATGAATTCATTTTTTATATAAAATTGTGAATATAAATAGTATAAATATAATATAAATTATTTTTTCTATTGTGTATAAATATATATAATAAATTTTTCAATACACATAATATATTTCATTAGGATTATCCTTGTTTATAATCTGTCTTTTCCATTTATAAAATGGATATTGAGGAATCGTATAGTCCTCGTATACTTTATTATATCATGTAAAATTTGTTTGAGATTCAAGTTTTATTTTTTCTTTTTTTTCATCTAATATATAATAATCTTTTTCACACTTAATACCTACAAGAAGTGAAATACCTCAAGTACAATCACTTGTATAAAGAACATCTATACATGGAGTTTTAGGTTTTATTTTTATTTTTGACATAATAGATTCATTAGGGTAGCATCAAGCATATGAAATATTAAATGAAAGAGTAAATAAAAACGATATAATTATAAATACTAATAATTTTTTCATATTTTTTTTGTAATATAGTAAATTAATTAAATTTTAATGTTTTATATTAATTATTCAAGAAATTTAATTATTTATTTTGAATAATTTATAAAATTAATTATATATATTCATATACATTTTAATTATATATTTTATGAAAAATTTAAAAACACATATAGGAATTTCAATTGATGAGATAATGAATGATAAACAAATAGTAAATAAATTAGAAAAAATATCTGATAAGTTGGATAAGATTTGATATTAATAATAAAAATTATTCCAGTTTTTTTTAAACTTATTTTACTAAAATGAGTTTTTTTTTATAATAAAATTAATTACTCATATAAAAAAAATTTATGAAACCCTATGTTTTAGATTTATCGAAAGTAGACAAAGATAGTATAGCACTTGTAGGTGGTAAATGAGCAAATTTAGGAGAGCTTATTCAAGCTGGTTTTAATGTACCTAATGGTTTTTGTATCACTACTGAAGTATTCAAATATTTAGTTTCTGAGACGAAGAAATACGAAACACTTGTAGACAAGTTGGACATGTCTAATTTCGAAGATTTAGATAATCTGAAAAAAATATCAGAACAAATAAGAAGCTATATAAGTACTATCAAATTTTCTAAAGAATTAGAAGATTTGATTATGGAAGAAATAAATAAAATATGAATAGATAAAAGTTTTGCTATTCGTTCAAGTGCTACTAGTGAGGATTTAATTGATGCCTCTTTTGCAGGTCAATTGGATACATTTTTGAATATAAAATGAAAGAGACAATTAATTCAAAGTATAAAGAAATGTTTAGCTTCTCTTTACACTGATAGAGCTATTTTTTATCGTAAAAAAAATAATATTTCAAATAAATCTGTATATTTATCAGTAGTAGTTCAAGAAATGGTTAGTTCAGAAGTATCATGAGTAATGTTTACTGCTGATCCTATTTCAGGTAATAGAAATATTGTTTCTATAAATGCTAATTTTGGTTTAGGTGATTCTTTTGTATGATGATATTTGAATTCTGATTTATATTTAATATCTGATACAGAAATAATATCTAAAGAAATTTCTCAAAAAAACATACAAACAATTACTGATACAAAATGATGAATTATTGAAGAAGAATTATGAACTGAAAAACAATATTTACAATCACTTAGTGATAAACAAATACTTAAATTGACTCAATTATGAAATAAAATAGAAAAACTATTTGATTCTGAGCAAGATATAGAATGGTGTATGTATGATGATGAATTTTTTATTGTTCAAAGTCGCTCTATTACTTCATTATTTCCATTACCTGAAAATGTTTCTAAATGACTTCATTTTTATTTGTCTATATGACATATTCAAATGATGACCGAAGCATTTAAACCATTAGGTATGTCTGTTTTTCTTACTTTTTCTAAATATATAGAAAATTATTTCAATATAAATAATCCAATTTTAAATGATGCTTGAAATCATTTATATATAGATTTGATGAATTTGCTTGAATATAGAATATTTAAAAAAAGTCTGCCATTTATACTAGAAAATGTTGATAAAACATCATCTAGAATATTAGTTGAATTCATGAAAAATGAAGAATTCAAATCTATTAAATCTAAGCATATATCTTTTAAAAGAAAACTGATTTTTCTGAAATTTTTCTTGTTTGAATTAAAAGTATTTTTATTTTCTAGATTTAAAAATATTTATTGGAAACTGGATATTAACATAAATAATAGATTACAAAAAATATCAAAAGATTTAAAAAAAGCTAATTCAAATAATAAAATATCAAAAATAAAATCTATAATAAATAATATACCAGTTCAAATAGCTGATACTAAATTATTAAATCTGATGCCACTAGCTATATGATCATATAAATTATTACAAATATTAAGTAATAAATGGTTATGAGATAGTGATGAAATAGATGATATATGAAAAGCTCCTGATTGAAATGTAACTACTGAGATGTGACTTGTGATAGGTGATTTAGCTGATAAAATAAATGCTAATCTAGATGTTAGATATTATTTCGAAAATTCACTGAGTGAAAATTTCAAACAAGAATTAAAAAAAATAGAATGAGGTCCAGAATTCTTAAATGCTTTTGATGATTTCATAGAAAAATATGGAAATCGTTGTACTTGAGAGATAGATTTATCTAGACCAAGATGGAAAGAAGAACCATTTAAAGTGGCTAATATAATTTTGAACAATGTAAAAAATCAAGAAATAAATAAACATAGAAATGATTTCATGTTATCAAAAAAAGAGGCAATAAAAGCTTCTGAAAAATTGATAAAAAGAATCAAAAAAACAAAATATGGTTATTTCAAAGCTATTATATTTTATAGACTTATTTATTTATACCGTTCGCTTATATGAGTGAGAGAACATCCTAAATTTTTCTTGGTAAATTTGTTGTGATTGATAAGAGAGTCATTGTTAGAAGAAGCAGAATTATTAGTAAGCGAAAAAGTAATAAAAAATAAAAGAGATATATTTTATTTCACTTTTGATGAATTAAATAAGATTTTTAAAACTAGAGAAATAGATAAAATTTTATTAAAACAAAGAAAACAAGAATTTATAAGTAATTCTAGATTTAAAGCTCCTCGTGTATTTACTTGAGAATGAGAAATATTAGTTTCGAAATCTAAATTCAAAATTATAGATACAACTATTTATTGAACAGCTGCATCTTCAGGTATAGTAGAGGGAAGAGCTAGAGTGATATATAATCTAGACAATGCTAAACTAGAAGAGGGAGATATAATTGTTACTACTTATACAGATCCTGCTTGGACTACTCTATTTGGAACTGCATCAGGAGTAGTAACAGAAGTATGATGATTATTAACACATTGAGCCGTTGTTGCTCGTGAATTTGGAATTCCTGCTGTTGTATGAGTAGATGAAGCTACAATTAAAATAAAAGATGGAGATATTATCAGAGTAAATGGTACTGAATGATTTGTAGAGATAATAAATAAAAAACTGACTTAGAAATTAAACTTAGTCAGTTTTTTATTACAACTATTTTTTCATAAATATTCAAATATATATTATTTTTATACTAATATATAGAATTATACTTAGTTTTGTTTACATATATAAATATTAGAATATAATATACGATATAACGCTTGATTTTTAAATTTTTATATAGATGATTTGAGATTTCATTAATAATATTGTTCCTTACATAACTCATTTATGACAATGAGTTTATTTGTTTGTATTCCTAATTACTTTATTAGAAACTATCATATATACTGCTTTTTTGATTCCTGGAACCACAATAGTATTGCTTGTTTCTTTTTTTTCTGCTCAAAATTGATTGGATGTAAAATATATTTTTATAAGTTGATTTTTGTGACTACTTACATGAAATATAGCCAGTTATTTTATATGACTGAATTATAATAAGAAAAATATTGATAAAGTATTTAAGATATTTAAGCTAAAAAGTATACAAAAAAGTAAATATGTAATAGAGAATAATGCTTTTAAAACTTTAACTATTTGAAGACTTGTTCCAGTATTTAAAGAAGTAATATTTTTTCTATCTGGAGTAAATCATATGAAGTTTTTGAAGTTCATTATTTTTACTATTATATGAAATATTATATGGTGTTTTGTTTTCATTGGTGTACCATATATTTTTTCATATTCTTTATCATTAGCACAATTGTGGATTGATAAATTTTCATATTTTGTACTAGTATTATTTTTGATTTTATTATTTTTTACTTATATTAAATATTTAATAATAGAGTATTGAAAAGAAGTATTTTTATATATTTTATCTATATTTAAATTTTTAATAAGAATTGTTGTAAATATTAATTTTGTAAAAAAAATTATAGAAAATTATCCTAAAAAAATCAGATTTCTAAAAAATAGATTCAAAAAAGATGAATTTAGTTGATTACCTTTGACTGTATTGTCTATTTTGATTACATATTTGTTGCTTACATTTATCTGACTTATAGAAGACATATTTACATCAGATATAATTGTATGATTGGATATGAGATTGTCAGAGTTTTTTTATGCATTTAGAAATAATTTACTTGTTAATTTTTTCCTTTGGATTAGTGCTTTATGAAGGGAATTAATAATAATATTTTTTTCTATTTTTGCATCTATATATTTGTATATAACTAATAAAAAAAATGAGTTAATATGATTATATTTATCATTATTTTGAAGTGTTTTTACGTGATTTATACTCAAGAATTTTTTTCATCATAATAGACCAGAACTAGCAGTATATACTGAGCAATGATATAGTTTTCCTAGTTTACATGCTGTTATTACACTTTCTTTTTATTGATATTTATTTCGGATAATTATTAATAATTCAAAAAAATGGAAAACTAAAATAAATTATTTTTTTATATATTTATTTTTATTTTTTATTATATGATTTGCTAGATTGTATTTATGTGTTCATTATTTGAGTGATGTACTGTGATGATATTTGATATGATGAGTATGGTTATTGTTTTCTATTTGATTGGTTCAGTATTTGAATATAAAGTATAAAAATAAAAAAGAATTTGATTTGAGAATAAATAAGAAAAAAATATTAGTTTTATTTTGAATTATATCTAGTTTATTTTTTATCATTTATAATTTACTATTTCCATATAAAATTTCAGATATTAGCAAATTTAATATAAAAGAAATAAGTATAAGTGATACTAGCGAAGTATTTAAACAAAATTCGTTTAAATTTTCTCAAGATTTCATGTGAGAAAATGCAGAAAATATAAACTTTATATTTCTAGCTAAAAACGATGAAGAAGTAAAAAATATATTTTTAAAAGCAGATTGGGAAGATGCAGATAAACTGAATTATAAATCTATCAAAAGTATGCTTTGAAATTTACTTTTTCAAAAATCTTATGACAAAGCACCTATAACTCCACTTTTCTGGAATAATAAGACACAAAATTTTTCTTTTCAAAAAAGTATAAATGAGAAAAATATTAGATATAGACATCATATAAGAATTTGGAAAAGTGATTATTTGTATAACTGATATTTTATTTATGTAGGTGTTTGAGTATTTGATGACTGATTGAAATGGTGGTATTTCACACACAAGATAAGTCCAGATGTAAATAAAGAAAGGGAATACATATTTAGTGATTTACTAGATACCAAAGATATTTCTACATACAAAAAAATTAAAATAACAGATGAATATAAATGAAAAAATATATTTTGAGATGAGTTTTTCAGTGATTGAAATGCTTATCTAATAAATATAAATAAAGAATAAAAAAAGAATATGTGAAACATATTCTTTTTTTATTCAAATCTTAGAGCATCAATAGGTTTCATTTTTGCAGCTTTTCTAGCAGGTCATACTCAGAATATTACTCATGTTCATCATGAAAATATTACTGCTATTAATATTGTTTTTAGATTTAATAATGCTGGTACATCTAATTTTTGTAGTCACAAGATAGCTAACCGACTTAATAGTACTCATACTATACATCAGAGTAATCATAACATAACTGACTCAGTCAAAAACTGTAATAATATATCTGAATATCTAGCTCATATAGCTTTTCTGATTCATATTTCTCTTGTTCTTTCTGTAACAGATACAAGCATTATATTCATTACTCATATACCTCAAACAAGTAATGATATTGCTCATATTCATAATAATGCTAATTGTAGCATATTCGTAACATTTGATATTTGTTCTACTAGTGTCTCAGTAGAAATTACTTGAAATAATGCATCATCCATATGACTGGCTCATTGCCACTTTAATAATGTATATTTAGCCATTTTTACAGCTTCACTATTTGCTATACTTTCATCTATTTCAAATACCAAGAATGGATAAAATGGATTTGCTGTTATTTTTTTCTGAGCTGTTGTAATTGGTACTATTAATA
Organism: Candidatus Altimarinota bacterium; assembly: GCA_943356435.1. Taxonomy (GTDB): domain Bacteria; phylum Patescibacteriota; class Gracilibacteria; order BD1-5; family UBA6164; genus UBA6164. The sequence continues at coordinate 48,794 of CALREY010000001.1, read as the reverse complement.
CCTTCACATCTATTATTCATCCACCTCTACTTTCTATAACTCATACTATTGTGAAATATTGATCTCATATTAATATTTCTTTTCAAATTGCTTCTTCGTTTGTACCTTTTAAATAATCAGTTACTACATTCTCACTTATTATCAGTACATTTTTATAATTATCTAAATCGTCTTGATTTAACTCTCTTCATGCAAGTAAATCAAATCATTCTATATCCATATATTCTTTACTACCTGCAATTGTACGTGTATCAGTTACTTTTTCTCACTTTATTATTACATCTTCTGTTAATTCTGCCATAGGTGTAACTTTTTTTATAAATCACATCGAGTTTTTGAAGAATGCAATATCTGATTCTGTAAATCAAGGTATTTCTGCATTTCTCTGAGTTTCAAATGGATTAAATGATTTTCATGCTATTATTGTAATAGTATTTGTTGTAGAGTCTTCGAATTCTCATAATATATTTTTTTGTAATCATTCTCAAACAGATACCATAACGGTAACAGAAAATACTCATATTACAAGTCATAATATACTCAAAAAAGACCTCATCTTTCTAGAACGAAGGTTTCTCCAAGCTTGTATTATTTGTTGAAAAAATGACATTGTTATATTTCATTATTAATTAATCCATCCTTTATACGTACTATTCTTTTCGCATATGCAGCTACTTCTGCATCGTGAGTAATCATTATAATTGTTTTACCTTTTTTATTTAAATCGGTGAATATTTTTAACACTTCAGTGCTTGTTACGCTATCCAATGCTCATGTAGGTTCATCAGCTAAAAGTAATGCTGGGTCGCAAACTAGAGCTCTAGCTATACAGACTCTTTGTTGTTGTCATCCAGATAGCATATCAGGAGTGTGATTTATTTTATCTCATAATCATACTTCTTTTAATACTTCAATAGCTCTCTCTTGTCTTTTACTATTTGACCATCACTTGTAAGCCAAAGGTAGTGCGACTTGTTCCCGAGCAGGTAATTTGGCTAATAAATTGTATCATTGAAATATAAATCAGATTTTGTCTCTACGAAAAATAGCTTGTTCATCTTCAGTAAAATTTGCTACATTTGTTCATTGAAATATATATTCTCAAGTACTAGGAATATCTAATATTCAAATCATATTCATAAGTGTAGATTTACCAGATCATGATGGTCACATAACAGCTACAAAATCTCAATCTTCTATTTTTAGATCAATTCATTTCAAAATCATACTTGATACTCATCAAATAATGTATGACTTTGTTAATTTATTTATTTCTATCATTTTTTTAGTTTAGATTTATTTTATTATCCTCAAAAAATACTTCCACTTTTTTCATCTATTCACATATTTTTAAGAGTTTCATCATCCAATCATGACACTTTTATTATATCTCCTGGTTTCAATCATTCTAATACTTCTGCTTGAAAATTGTTTACTATTCAAGTTTTTATTTCATGTTTTTTGTATTCTTGATTTTCAGATTTTTTGTATACATATTTTTTTTCTCATTCTTGTATGATAGATAGAGAAGGGATTAATGTAACACTTTCTGCTTTTTGAGTAAGTATGTTTACTACAGCTGTCATTCATGCAAGTATTTCTAGTTCTTGTTTGTTTAAAACTATAGTAGCTTTGTAATAAAATCATCATCTACCATTTGCTTCAGGATTTACACTTCTATTACTTATATAAGTGTTTATAGCTTTATTAGGATATGCATCAAAAGTAACTACTGCAGTATTTTTTTCTCTTATATTTACTATATCTATTTGGCTTACTTGAAGCTCTAACTCTATTAGATTTGGATTTTCTACTACTATGTATTTTTTATCTGTTAATTTGTATTGTTCTCATTCTACTATGTCTATACTACGAACTCTTCCATCAAAATCTGCTATGATTTGGTAATTATCTTTTTGTTCGTTTGTTCTATCTATTTTTAGTTCAGCTTGTTTTATCATATTTTGTTGCTGTCTTATATCATTTTGATCAGCTCCATCTCTCAAATCTTGTAACTCTTTATTCAATACATCTATTTTTTCTAGCATAGTATCATTTTGAGTGATTTTTCTATTCAATTGATTTTGATTATCTATTTCTTGGTCGTCTATTTCTTTTGTTAATAAATCTATTTGTTCCATCAATTTTTTTAATGATGCTACTTTTTTATCTATATCTAAGTTTTTTTGTTCTATAGATATATTTAGTTGGTCTTTTTGGTCAATATCAGAACTAAATGCATTTATAGATGCAGAAAATCATTCTAATTGTTTTCTAATAGATACTGCACTTGCTCTAGAAGCATTTACAGTTGCTTTGTATCATTCTATATTTGTTTTTGATAAGCTTCAAACTGATTCTATAGATTTATCTAGAGAATTCATAGCAGTATCACACATATCTACTAACACTTTTGTATCAATATAATAATTTTGTACTATATTTTTTATTTCTTCATCACTTATTTCATTATTTAGATTTTTAAATTGTTCTTTATATTTTTTTATTAGATTGTATCAGTCCAAAATATAAGCTTCTGTTTTGCTTTTTAGTCAGCTGTCTTTTGCTCATAAATAATTTTCAAATGAGTCATTTTCATATTTGAATTCATTACTTACTCCATATATTTTGTCTACTGATTCTACTATTTGTTCTATGTCTCATAATCATGAGTTAAGTGAATTATTTATAGATTCTATAGATTGTTTACGAGCTATTAATCTACTTTCTGTTTGTTTTGTTTCTACATTTGTAGTTACATTTACACCTGATTTAGCTATTTCTAGATTTTTTTTCTCTGTTTCGAAATCTCTTTTTAATTGTGTTAAACTATCTCTTTTTTGAGCTATTGCTGTTTCTAGTTGGTTTCTAAGAATATTTTTTTGTTCTATTTCTACTCTATGATTTGAATTTATTTCATTTATTTGTGATTTGATTTGAGCTTCTCTTAGGGAAGTATCATTGTTCAATAGTTTAGTTAATCATATTTTAGCATTTTCTAGTTCTAGTTTTGCACTATCAATAGCATTTTGATAATCATCCATATTTAGTTCTGCTAATATTTGTCCTGCTTTTACTTCATCTCATACTTTTACAGACACTTTTGTAATCTTTCATTCCAATCAGAATGAAAGATTTTGTTCATTGGCTAGTTTTGCTATACCTGTTACTTTTACTTCAGTTTTTATATCTCATATTTTTACAGAGTATTCCATTTTTGCAGCTTCTTCTTTTGCCAATTTAGCTTTTTTATCTTTGTCCCAAAAATAATACCCAGTTGCAGCTGCGATGATTAAAATTATTACTAGTGATGTTTTTATTCAGATTTTCATATTTTTTAGATAATAATTATATTTAAATAATTTTAGCACTTTAATGTAAATAATGCAAATATATCATATTTAAATTATTATTATAAGTTAAATATATTTTATGTCTATTTTAATTTAAAAATAAATTTTTTTTTGCGTGATTTTCTCTTATATTTACATAGTAAACCTTTACTTTTTAACAATTATTATGCTTAAAAAATCATTAGCTAAATTGTTTCTTTTTTTACTTGTTTTTAATTTGATTCCTTTAAATAATATTGGAACTACTTATGCAGTGGATATTGACGGAACTGCTAATCTAAATCTGACTGTTACACCTAGTGTATCATCAGGTGCTATTATATGAAGTAATTTCAATTACAATTTTACATTAACTAATAATAATAGTTCAGAGTGAGATGCATTTAAAAATTGATTTATTTTAAATGTACCTACTTGAATTACATTTATTTCATGAAATGGAGGGCTTTGAACTCCTGTTAGAAATGTATCATATACTGGTTGAATATTATACTTTTTTCAGACACAAGATTTTTTAACTAAGTGAAGTAGTAAATCATATAGTGTTACACTTAAATCAGCAAATAGTGCTTCATTATTCACAAATTATAATATAAAAGTATTATGATATGCTAATGATAATATCTATGGTAGATGAGCGGTGCCTATATGAGCACCAGGTTGAACACTTCCTGGATGAGTAGATGTATCAAATTCTGTTACAGATCCTAGTGATTTAACATTTCCTAATAATATTACTGCTGCAAATTATTCAACATTAACATACGCTAATGCTGTAACAAGCTTCATACCTTATGATATATCTAAATCTTGAGCTTGATTGTGATTAATAGGTAATGAGTATTCTAATACTATTACTGTTCATGGAAATAGTTTATGACAATTGAATAATATACATGTAGTAGATGTAATACCAAATAATAGAAAATTTGTATGATTTACTGCTACTGGATGAGTAGGAAGTATTTCTGTAAGTTATGATACTCCAAACCCTTGAGAAGTAACTCTAGATTTATCAGGTATTACTGTACCTATGAACTCAAACGTAAATATTTCTTATAAAACACTTGCTCTAGCATTTCCTATAAATGCTTATACAGGATGAACTATTTTACTAGATACAGGTTCAGTAATACTTGATAGAACTAGTTCAGTTAATAGAGTAAATCAACAAATAGATTGAACTTGGAATGATGGTACTACAAATATAGCTATAAATACTTGAACTGTAGTATGAGAAAAAACTCATGATCAAAAACTATGATATGCAGAATTATCTAAATCTGTAAATAAATCTTCTCCAGTTATCTGAGAATCTGTGAGATATACTATATGACTAGATGTTGCTAAAAATGTAGCATTTTCTACATCTGCTTCTGGTACATATATAAGTGATAAATTACCTGATTGACTTACATTTTCAGGAACTGTTTCTAGTCTAAATACTGGAATATGAAGTCCTCTAACATATATATCAAATAGTGTAGATGCAAATGGTGATACAACTATTTTGTGGAGACTGAATTCATGAGAAGTAAAGTCAGATGACCATTTAACTATTACTTATGATGCTACTGTTGATGGTGTTTTTGAATGACCAGGTGAGCAAAACTATGAAAATACAGAAACTCTAACTAATACTGCTACATTTTTTTGAACTATTTCAGATAGTACAAATAATGCAGAATGGTGATATACTGATAATAGTATAATTGATTCTTCAGTTACTTATACTGCATCATCAAGTATAAAAGCACCTAGTCCAACTAATGAAAAAAGATTAATCTCTATAGAATTACCAGATACAACTATATATAATCACGCAAATCCACTACCAGCAAATACAAAATTACCAGTAGGTTCTAAGTTGACATTTTGACTAGTAATGGATTTTCCAAATGTATTGTCTACTTGAGCATTTGTGAGAGATGCTTTACCATTATTAACATGACCAAATAATAGTGTATATGATATAGCGTTTCAAACTAATCCAACACTTAGAGATATAAATAATAATCTAGTTCCAATAAATGATAATAATGATGATTGAAATGCAGATACAAATTTCAATTGATTAACTCTATCATGAACTACAATGCCAAATAGTTCTTGGATATCTACTTCTCCTGCTAATAATATAGATTTCGATTTATGAGAATGAAATACTGCAAAAACATTTTCAGTTATATTTTCAGTAGATATATTACCAGCTAAACCAAGTGGCTATAACAATGAATGATTTTTACCAGAAAAAAATGTGTCTATAGCACATTTCAAAAATGATGTATGATCAATTAGTAATCTAGATATTTTTGAAGTACCGTTTGATATTGCATTACCAGCTGTAACATTGACTAAAACTATGTCAGGTACAAATATAGAAGCAGGTAGTAATGTAGACTACAAAATAGTATTAAACAATACTTGAGAAGCAGCTGCATATGTAGATGATATAATAGATACTTTACCTAGTGATTTAACACTTCAAAGTTTCAGTATGGCTGGTTCATGATTCAGTTTAGCAAACCAAGCTGTGACTCAATCTGGAAATATTTTGAACATCGAATTCAACACTTGAGCAACACTTGGTAGATCAATATTACCAAAACATACAAGTGTAACAATCAATTATTCTGTAAATGTATGAACTGGAATATTAATCAATAGTTTAACTAAAGTAAATACAGTAACTCTTAATTATTATTCTAGTAAGGATGCTCCTGCAAACTGAGTAAACAATTTCTGACCACTTACTTCTAGTTCTAGTTTTACTACTAAACAACCTACATTAGTTAGAAATCTATTGTCCACTACTGAGTCATGAAGTACTACTACAAATCTAGAAATATGAGAAGATTCAGTATATGAAAATATTATCACACTTCCAGGAGGTAGATATAATAATTCTACTTTTGTAGATACTGCAAATGCAAATTTACAATTTTTGACTGGAACAGTTGTATGATATAGTGGAAGTCTGAGTTTTTCTACTGGTACAACATTTACATGAAATACAGTAAATTTTTGAACAATTAATAATTCTGATACTTGAACAGGTATAGAAACAATAGTTATTTATACTACATATAAAACTAAAACTGGTGCTACAAATGGTTCAAAAGTAACTACATGAACATTCAATTACAATGCTACTAATAAAGCAGCAACTAAAAATGTATCAGTTACACAACCAAATATATTAGTAAACAAATCTGTTACTCCTACTACTTGAGATGCTGGTGATACAATTAATTATACAATATCGTTAACAAATAATGGTAATGCGAATGCTTATGATTTAGCTCTTACTGATACTCTGAATTCTCATTTCACTTTCGTTACTGGTAGTCTAGTACTCAATTGATTTACATGATCTGAGTCTGATTTCTTGTCATGAAGTGGTGTAACATTAGGACAATTAAATATTTCTGGAACAAAAAGTATTACTTTTCAAGCATTAGTAAATGATGATATAACTCCATCTCTAGTAATACCAAATACTGCAAATATATCATATAGCTCACTTGATGCTAATAATTCAGTATATGAAAAAACTTATACTGGTAGCTCAACTGTAAATTTCACTGTTAACAATCTAGCTATCACTCATACTTTGACTAGTACTGATGACTCTAATACTTGAACAGGTAAATTTAACTTATCATTATATGATTTACATATATGAGAACAAGCTACTTATAAAACTACATTGACTATTCCTGAGTCTACTTTCACTTGATTAACTATCAAACAAAGTCTTCCTGCAGGATACAAATTTCTATCTGGTAGTATTTGAGCATCTGTTGTAAGTCATAGTTTATCTTGAATAGTTATAAGTCCTGATAATACTATTACATATACTTTATGAGATATCTCAAATCCATGAACAAATGGTGTAAAAACTATAGATGTTTATTCTGAACTTGTAGTTATAGACAATGTACTTTTGACATCTGGACAACAAAAATGATTGTCTACTGCAACAGGTACTTGGCAAACAACTCATAGTGTAAGTACAACTACAAATCTAGATATAGTAGAACCAAATCTAACAATATCTAAAACTTATGATATAAACAATTGAGATGCTTGAGATACAGCACTTACTACTATCACAATAACTAATAACTGAACAGCTCCTGCTTATGATGTAGTATGGAATGATTATCAATCTAGTTATTTGACATCTACTTGAGTAAATTATTATACTTCTAGTGGTACATCAGTGTTAAATATATGAGATACTATCACATATTCATACAATTCTATACTAAAAAATACTGTTACAGCATGACAAATAATTACTTGAACAGCATCAGTGGATTACACTTCTGCTTCAGGATCAAATTCTTATGAAAGAGCATATCCAACTGTATCATCTACAGATAGTTTACAAGTAATAGTAGCATGATGAATAGCAGCTATTCTAAATACTTCTGACCAAGTAAAAATATGAGATGTATCAAGCTATACTATTAGAATCCCTATAGCAGAATGAACAACTAATTCACTAGAAATACAAGATTTATTACCATCTTGAGTAGGTGTAGATACTGGTTCTATAAATATTACTACAAGTACATGAGTAGTATTCTCTGGAGCAGAACAACCAACATTCACTTCTACATGAATGTTATGGAATCTAAGTGATTTAGTAAATTCAGATGTAGATAATAATGTAACAGAATATTTATATATAGATTTTGATACTGTTGTATTCAATACTTCTATAAATAATGACTGAGTAACAAAAATACACAATGTAATAGCAAACTATAATAGCAGTAGTCAAAAAACAGCTCAAACTCTGCCTATCACTATAAAAGAACCAAGTATAAATCTAGATATAACTAATGTATTTACTCATGAAACATCACAAGTAAAATATACATTTTCTCTAACTAATACTGGAACAACTGATTGATTTGATTTAGATTTAGCTACATTTTTACCTTCTGGAGTAAGTTATACTTGAGCATTAAATATTACTAATACTTGATGAGCAGTAAATCTATCAAAAACTGGAAACACTTTTTATGTAGATAGATTACCAGTAAATACTGGAAATCCACTTACATTTGAAATATTTGCAAAAGTAAATGGTAGTCAAAACTTGGGAGATATACTAACTCTGACATGAGATCTGATTTATACTTCTCAAACAGGTACTTATTCTCAAGTATTAGTATGAAATACTAATAATACAGAGAGAAATGGTAATGGATGAATAAATGATTATAAATCAATAGATAATACATCATTTACATATCAAGATGCAATTTTGGATGAAAGTATATCAGTAGTAGATGATAATTCTGGAAGCCATTTATCAGAAGAATATTATACTTATACAGTTACATTAACTAATACTTGAAATGTAGCATTGACTAATATTCCTGTTACTATTGATATTCCGAATTATTTATCTGGTTCTACATTTATATTACAAACTATTCCTGGTTGATCATCTAGTAATTATACTTCTACTGGATGAACATATAACAACTGACAATTATCAGTTACAGCTGTAAATATAGCAATATGACAATCAAAAACTATTGTATACAAAATAATGACAAACAGATTGACTCCTGGATGAACAAATATAAATACAATAGCAGTAGTATGAGATACAGTAGAATGAGCTATATGAGGAAGCCCAAATGTGAGCTTCACAGTAGTAGCACCAAATCTATCTACTACATCTCTCGAAACTGATGACAATGGATGAAGTCTATATGTAAATGAATATATCACTCATACTTCAAGTATTAAAAATACTGGAACATCTACAGGTACAAACTTGCAAGTAGAATTATTATACAATACTTGAACAGTGACTTATGAATCTGGAAGTCTAGATTTCGATACTGGTAGTTTGGTAGATACAGGGTCTATAGTAATAGATGATACTATTTGAAAAATCACATTTACAATCATAACTATATGACCAGATGTGACTGAACATTTCTCATTTAAATCTAAAGCAGTATGAGTAGTTTGAAGTAAAGTAAAAACAACTATTACATGAACTATAGAAGAATGAATAAGTTCTCAAACAGTAAGTAATGAATTAATAATTGTGAGTGTACCAGTAAAATGAGGTATGTGAGGTTCTAGTACAACAGTAATACCTAAATGTACTCCTGCAGATCTAATATGCAAGAAGAATGCAGCAGGTAACTACATATGGTATAGAGCTGACAATGTAAGCTGTGAGTGAGGTGATTTATGAAAATCTTGTGATATAGCAGATAATAAAAAAATCATCAAAGAAACTCCAGTAAAAGAAACAAAGGAAAAACAAAATATTCCTGAAGAAGAAAAACCACAAAATAAAATAACAAATTTCGATAAATCTCCAGTAAAAGAGTTCATGACTCAATATGAAGAGAAACAAAAATTATTAAATGAGTTATTAAAAAGTGATGATTTGGTAGGTAATTCATTATTGAAAGCTTTACCTAGTGTACTACCAAAAACTGGTACACCAATAGCTTCAAGAGTAACTACAAAATCAAATAGCAAAGTAAATACATCACTACCTGATGAATCAAGTTTCAGATTAGCATGAAGTACTAATACTGAGCTAGACTATTGGAAACAAGTATTAATAGATGCTGATAAAAATGCTTCTAAATATATAGTAGTACCAAGTAATTGATTGGTAGTTCCTATAAATACTGTTACTGAGAATAGTAAGGATTTCGAAAGTATGATAAATGGTAGGGAAATAAATGTAAATAATTATCTAAAAACTTGAGTAGTAGAATACCCAGGTACAAGTGATAAATGATATGGTGAATTGTGAAACAAAGTAGTATTTTGACATAGTTCTTATTGGAATGATGATGATGGTAGATACAAAACACATTTTCAAAAAATAATAGAACTAGATAAAAATGAGGAAGTATGGATATATGAAAAAAACTCAAATGGTGAGTATATGAGATATAGATATATAGTAACAGAATCATACAATACTCCTAATAATGATACTTCAGTTTTGAAACCATGATTTGGTAAAAATCTGACACTATTTACTTGTACACCTATCTGAGGAACTGCTGGTAGATGGATAATAAAAGCAAAATATATAGAAGAAATGATTTCAGATTTGCAAAGGGAAGTAAATTATACAGATGTTTCTAGTAATTATAAAACTATGATAAACAAAGTAGTTAAAAGAGTAGCATCTATAAAAGACCCAGAAAACAAATCTCAAGCACTATACAATCTATATTTAAAAAATGAAAAAATAATAGAATCTCATAAAAATAATAAAAAAATAACTAGAATATTTGGTTATTTGAAACTATGATTATCAAAAGAGATTTCGAAATTGAAATAATTTTTAGACATTTAAGTGAAAGCTTAAGTGTCTTTTTTTGTTTCATAACTCACTCTTGCGGGGTACTCCCTTTTAAAAGGGAGAAATATAATATATTTTAAAATATTTATTTAAATTTGATTTTATGTATATATTGAGTATATATAAAAATATTTAGAATTTAAAATGTGAATATGGAGAAAGATTTTGATAAGTGGAATGAATATAAAAAAGAAATTGAAACAATTAATAGTGATATTTATTTTAATGAATGACAAATATGGTGGGTTTCATTGTGATTAAATATAAAACAAGAATCTTGTTGAAAATGAGATAATTTTAGAAGACCAGTATTAATTTTAAAAAAATTATCTTCTAAAACTTTTATTTGAATTCCACTCAGTTCTAAAATAAAATATTGAACATGGTATGCTAACTATAAGCAAAGTTGAGAAGATTTTACTGCATTATTATATCAAATTAGAATGTTTGATAATGCAAGATTTCAAAGAAAGATGTGAGAAATAGATGAAACAGATTTCAATAAAATTAAAAAAAGACTTAAGAAACTCTTAAATCTTTAATAATTATCATGGAGTATTTCTACTCCAATCGATGGGAAATCCCCAAAATGTAAATCTATTATATTTGTAATGATGGTAAAAGTCAAATTTTGTTTCAAACAATTTTGATTTTTTGGGATAAAATTGTATAGTGTGTTTAATTAAAATTAATCTGAATTTTTATGACTACAATAGCTTTGCAAAGTTTGAAATTTTCTATTGAATTATGAATTGATTTTCAGAAAGTTAAATCATGGTTGGAGCATATGAAATTTATAAATGAATTTGATGCTAAAGCCTTTTTTATAGAGAATAAAGATATAATAAATGCTAAACCATTTGTGAAATGGGTATGATGAAAAAGACAATTAATAGAACAATTCAAAAGACTTTTTCCAAGTGATTATAATAATTATTTCGAACCATTTTTATGATGAGGAGCAGTGTTTTTTAATTTACAGAAAGAAAAGAGTTTCTTATCAGATGTAAATGCAGAATTAATAAACTTGTATCAAGTAATTAAATCAAAGCCAAAGGATTTGATAAAATTTTTAGAAAATCAAGAAATATCAAAAGAGAGATTTGAAGAAATAAGAGCATGGGATAGGCTAGAATGATGACTAAATAATTTTACAAAAATTGAAAGAGCAGGGAGATTTATTTATATGAATAGAACTTGTTTCAATGGTTTATACAGAGTAAATAGTAAGTGACAATTTAATGTACCATTTTGAAAATATTCAAATCCTGATATAGTCCAAAAAGAAAACATACTAAATGCTTCTAGATTATTAAAAGAAACAAAAGCAGAAATCAAACTTCAAAGTTTTGAAAAAGTATTAGACAAAGCACAAACATGAGATTTTGTCTACTTTGACCCACCATACGATGTACTTACAGAAAGTGCAAACTTCACAAGCTACAACGAAAACTGATTTGGTCGTGATATGCAATCAAAACTTAGAGATGTATTTGTAGAGTTAGACAACAGATGATGCAAAGTAATGTTATCAAATCATAATACTCCATTTATTAGAGAATTATTTGAGTGATATAGGTTTGAAATAGTGAAGGCAAGGAGGAATGTGAATAGTAAGGGAAGTGGTAGAGGTGAAGTTGATGAAATTGTGGTGATGAATTATTAGTTTTTAATATTATTAATATGTTAGATATTAGGGAATCTATTATTTGTGATGATAAGAAAATAGTAAGTGATAAATTAAAAATTGACTTGTTTGAATTTTTTTCTAGCTCTGATAAAAATTGAATATTATATTTATGATATCCTTTAGTAAATTTAAGAAATGGTTTAGAAAAAATAGATGCTTTATTAATAAGTAAAAGTTATTGAGTTTTTGTTTTTAGTTTATTGGAAAAACCAAGTAAAGAAATTTTAGATTATGAAGAAAATAGGCAAAAAGAGTTAAAAAGAATTTTAACTCAGAAATTATTGAGTAGTGATTTATTTTATGATGAAAATACAGGTTGACTAAATATTAAAATAAGCGTTATTACATATTCATTAATGGAGTATAAAAATATTTTTTCTGAATTCCAATCTGAAAAGTGAATTTTTAAAAAAGATATAATACAAAATTTTCCTTTTGCACTAGATAAAGAAAGTTTATCAGTTAGAATTAATGAAAATATTGAAATAATACAGGATAAGAAGTTTGAAATTGCACTTTCATTGATACAAGATATTATTAATTTAAAGCCTTCTAGGAAAAGAAATATAACTAAAACATGAAGCTTGTGAGATAAGTTGAATAAAATAGAAGAACAGATAGCTAATTTAGATTCTAGACAAGAAAATGCAGTTATTAGTTTTTTTGAATGAATACAAAGAATTAGATGATTAGCTTGATCTGGAAAGACTATAATAATCGCATTAAAAGTTGCATTGTATCATATAATGAGACCAGAAGCTAAGATAGCTGTAACATTCCATTCTCGTTCACTAAAACAACAGTTTAAAGATTTAATAGAAAACTTTTGTTATTCAAAAGCTAGTAAAAAACCTGATTGGGGTAAAATAAAAATTATACATGCATGGTGAAGTGAAAAAGAATGAGCATGAATATATTTTAATTTGACAAAAAAATATGGGTTAAATTATTCTAATTTTAACCAAGCTAAAATATTAGCTTATAATAATAATACAACTGAATTAGATGCAATATGTAACAAATTATATAATGAACTTTTAAGTATTGAAAAAAATGGAAATATTATTTATTGAGAATATGATATTATCTTTGTAGATGAAGCTCAAGATTTATCAGAATCATTTTTAAAATTATGTTATAAAATTTTAATACCTACTTCAGACACAAATAAAAGAAGATTAATATATGCTTATGATGAATTACAGAAATTAGATGAAGGTTCATTTCTCTCAGATCCGGAAGGTATTTTTTGAGAAAAAATTGAAAATGTTGATAAACAAGACTTAATTTTATATAAATGTTATAGAAATTCCAAAGAACTTATTACATCTGCTCATTGACTTTGATTTTGAATATATAGGAATGAGTGATTAGTTCAATTTTTTGATGATAAAAGTTTATGGTGAAATATTTGATATAAATCAAAATCTGAATTAATATCTTGAAACTCTGTATCACTTTATAGAGATAATGATTCAAGTCCAGAATATTTTAATGAATATTATTGAAAAAATGATTTTGTAAAATTTAATCATTTTTCCACATTAGAAGATGAATGAAAATATGTTTCAAATAGTATAGAAAATGATATAAAAAATGAGGATTTATTGCCAAATGATATATTAGTTATATATTTATCAAATTGGAAAGATACTAAAAAATTAAATTGATTAATTTCATGAAAACTTTTTGAAAAATGAATAAAAACTTATTATGCATGAGAGGATAACCCTGATATCTTTTATAAAGATGATTGTATAACTATTGCATGAATATATAGGGCTAAATGAAATGAGGTATGAAAAGTTTATATAATATGAGCAGAGAATTCTTATAAATGAGAAATTAACGATGCATTTGAATTAAAAAAGAAAAGAAATGCTTTATTTACTGCAATTACGAGAAGTAAGTGAGTTGTAGAAATCTGTGGTATTTGAGAAAATTTTAAATTTTTAAAAGATGAACATGAAAAGTTAATACAAAATGATTATAAATTGGTTTTTGTATATCCATCACTAGAAGACATTAATAAAATGAACACAATTTATAGAAGTATTGATTTAAAAGATAATAAAAATTTTAAATGAGAAATAAAGTCAGCATATGATTTTATAAATATATTAGCAAAAATCAAAAATGGAAAGTCTAATATAGAAGATTATCCAGAAGAAATAAAACTTTTAATTAAACAATTTTTAAAGGATGGCGAGAATTAATAAAATTTATAAGGATATATATTTAATTACACAAAAATTATCAGAACTATCTTTACTTAAAGTTAATAATTTTCCAATTATAAATGGCAATCTACTAATTTGGAGAAATTATAAATGAATTAGCTACGAATTAAAAAAGGAGGATTACAAATATATTTATGATTTAATTATTGAAAATGAAAATTATAATTTCATTTTACTTGATGGATGAATAATACAAATGATGTATAAATTCTCATGAAATTGAAAAAATATTGAATCTCATAGATTAACCTATTATCCTAACATAAATACTATTCAATTATGAGAAGATCCTGAAGAATATGAAGAAAGAATTTATTGAATGAGAATGTTTTGAGATTTAATTTATAAGGATAATGTTTCTACACCTATTAGATTTGATTTCAATTTAAATGATCCAAGTTTTAAAGAATATGACCATTCTTATTCACATTTAACATTTTGATGATATAAAAATTGTAGAATTACTGTTTCATCACCTTTAACTCCATTTCAATTTATATTATTTATTATAAAATCCTTTTACTATGAAAAATATATTGAATATAAAGTTGATTCGTTATTTTTAGATACATTATTATTCGATGAATCAATTACTAAAAATGAGAAAAATAAATTATATATAAAACTTTAAATAATGCACACATTCCAAATCCTAACATCCACATTCACTCCCACAATCTTCACATGGGATTTTTACTGTGATTTTCCAAAAATCAAAAACAATACTTTTAATATAAAAGTATCTTTGAACATACTTAATTCTTTGCTTTGAGAAAAAGACATTGAAGCTAAATTTTTAGAATTAGTGAAAACTTATCCAGAAACTAGGTGAGTATTACCTATACTTTTAGCTGTAAGAGAAAAATTTAGTATTTGTTTGAACAAAAATACTAAAGTTATTGAAAATGTATATTTTTTGTTTGATAAAAAAATTGAACTAACAAAAGAAATAGAAGAAAAATTAATTACTTTTTTTAATGAAAGTTGATTGAAAAATGTATTTGAAAACAAACATATTTCTAATCTGAATGATTATGTTTTTTGAATAGAAACATGACTTGATTCAAATGCTCGTAAAAATAGAAGTGGTACTTTGATGGAAAATCTAGTTTTGGATTTTATTATAGACTTTTGTAATAATAAATGATTTGCTTACAAAGACCAAGCAACAGCAAAATGGATGAGTGAAAATTGGTGAGTAAATGTAGAGAGTGATAAATCAAGTAGGAGATTTGATTTCGCAATATTTACTTGAGAAAAAGTATATATTTTTGAAACAAATTTTTATGGATGAGGTGGAAGTAAACTTAAATCAGTTGCATGAGAATTCAATTACTTGTATAAATTTTTACAAAATCAATGAATACAAATGTTTTGGGTTACTGATTGATTAGGGTGGAAAACTGCTATGAAACCATTAGAAGAAACATATAATTCTACTGATTGAAATATATATAATTTAGAGATGTTAAGAAGTGGTATTTTAGATGAATTAATAAAGTAAAATGATAGATTATAATTGTATATTAGAACAAGTTAAAAATTTAGGAATTTGAGAAAGAGAAACTATATTTAAAAGAAATGATTTAGAAATTTATATATATAGACCAGAAATACAATTTAAAGATTATGAAGTAGAAAAAAATTTCCAAATTTATCTAAAATTAGAAAATGGTAGAGAATTTAGACCAAATCATTTAATTGTTATGATTGATTTAAATTTAAGAGTAAGATCAAATAGTGAATATAAAGAATATTTATTATTATTATTTGATAATATTTTTTATAAGAAAGATTTTAGTTTAGAAATAAATAAATTAAGTCATATTGAATTTACACATTTTTTGTATGATTTAGATGTTATAACTACTTTATATTTATTGTTTTTAATAGAACAAGATTTTAATTATCCAGATAATAAAAGTAAATTTAATCCTAAAACATTATTTTTACACTGATGGATTAGACAATTTTTATGTGATTGAAAAGAAATAGACAATTTAGTTATGAGTGTTTGTAGATGACAACCACCTAAAGTATCATATACAAAAGAAGATAATAGAAATCATAAGAATTATAATTCAAATAGGGAAGAATTATGGTATCTGTAATAATAAAATGTAAACTAAATTAGTTGATATATTTTAAAAAGTAAATAAAATAACTATGTTAGAGAAACAAATAAAAGAGTTTTTGATTAAGCAAAACTTAAAACAAAGTTATGTTTATAATGAATTGGATATTTCTAGACAAAATTTTTATAAAGCCATAAGAACTAAAAATTTTGATAATCCAACATTACAAAAAATTCTTGATTTTCTTTGACTTGAAATTATTATTTTATTACAAGAAAAAGATGAAAATCCTAAAAAGAGTATCTTATAATGATTTAGAAAATTACACTGAAATCATAAAAGTTAAATACTTATTTTGTTTATTAGTTTTTCAAGAATGACTTACAGAGGAAGAGATAGATAAACTGGATATGACATATTTTGTTTTTCCTTGAAAAAGAAATTGGGACTGGTATTTTTCTGAAAAAATAAGTGACAAGAGGTGATATGAATTAAAAAATGTTTATTTTTCAAAAGAGCCACTTGAAAATTTATTATATGAATATATAGATTTTCTACCAGATGTAGATTTATACATGTATGTAAAAATCTGAGAAATAAACTGATATTTAAAAAATCCAAAACAATACTTCAAACAATATTTAGAACCTACTTATATTTAATTGTCTATATAAATTTCTCCCTTTTCCAAAGGGAGTCCCCGCAGGGGGAGGGATTAAAACCATAGTCTAAATGATTTTTTCAAAATAAACTTGCAAATTAATATTTAATAAGTATATATAAAGTATATAACTATTAAGTATTTTTTTATGGCTAAAAAATTAAAACTACCACCACTAGATTTCGAACAAGAATGTTCTACTGTATGGTCATTTCCTAGAAGAGGGAATTGGATTACTCATAATAGTAAATATAGATGAAATTGGTCACCAGAAGTAGTTAGAAATCTGATTCTTAGATATTCTAAAGAGTGAGATTATCTATTAGATCCTATGATTGGTTGAGGTACTACGGCAATAGAAGCTAAGTTATTAAATAGGAATTTACTTTGTTATGATATAAATCCTGAAGCAATAGCTTTGACAGAAAGTTTGCTTGATTTTTCAAATATTGAAATGGAAGAGATAAATGATTGTCTAGAAAAACACGAAT
Source organism: Candidatus Altimarinota bacterium (assembly GCA_943356435.1). Lineage (GTDB taxonomy): Bacteria > Patescibacteriota > Gracilibacteria > BD1-5 > UBA6164 > UBA6164. The sequence goes on along the minus strand of CALREY010000001.1, from coordinate 30,912 downwards.
TGAAAAAAAATAAATGGTGAAAAGTGAAAATAATTCATAGAGATGCAACTGAGAAAAATAAAGAATTAAAAAAAGAAAGTATAGATTTTGTTTTAATGCATCCACCTTATGTAGATATTATTAAATATAGTGATTGAAAAATAAAAGAAGACTTATCAAATATACATAATATAGATAAATTTTGCGATGAGATAGAAAAGATAGCAAAAGAGAGTTATAGAGTATTAAAACCATGAAAATACTGTGCTGTGTTGATGTGAGATACTAGAAGAGAGAAGATGTATCAACCATTAGCATTCAAAGTAATGGAGAGATTTTTAAATGTATGATTTGCACTAAAAGAAGACATTATAAAAGTACAACATAATTGTAAAGCTACATGATTTTGGGTAAAAAAATCTAAAGAAGCAAACTTCTTACTTATTATGCACGAACATCTTTTCATCTTCAAAAAAATCAAATAAAACTTGACTAGTATATAAAAAGTATATAATATAGTTATATTTAAAAATTAAATCTATATTATGGAAACTAAGTTAGCAATTTTCGAACAAAAGGAAATCAGAAAAGTATGGGATAGTGAAAATTGAGATTGGTATTTTTCTATAGTGGATATTATTTGAGCATTAGATGTTTCTGATGATTCTAGAAATTATTGGAAAGTTCTTAAACATAGACTTTTAAAAGAATGAGCAAATGAAACGGTTACAAATTGTAACCAGTTGAAAATGAAATCATTAGATTGAAAAATGAGATTAACAGATGTATGAGATACAAAAACTATTTTAAGACTTATACAAAGTATTCCTAGTAAAAAAGCAGAACCATTTAAAATGTGGCTTGCTAAGGTTTGAGATGAGAGGATAAATGAAATATATGATCCAGAGCTAGCTTTTGAAAGAGCTATTTCAAATTATAGAAAAAAATGATATAGTGAAGATTGGATAAAGCAAAGACTTAAATCAATAGATGTTAGAAAAGAGCTTACTTGAGAATGGAATGATAGATGAGTTAAACAATGAACAGAATATGCTATTTTAACAAATGAGATATTGAAATGATGGTCTGATATGACAACTAGTGAATATAAGGATTTGAAATGATTAAAAAAAGAATCATTAAAAGATAATATGACTAATCTAGAGCTTGTTTTTAATATGTTAGCTGAAGCATCAACTACAGAAATAATAAAAGAAGAAGATAGTATTTGATTTGATGAAATAAAAAAAGTAAGCAAAAGATGATGAAATGTAGCAGGAGTAGCAAGAAAACAATTAGAAAAAGAAACAAATAAAAAAGTAGTTTCTAATACTAATATTTTAGAAGAAAATAAAAAATTAAAATATAATTAAAAAACTAAACCACTATAAAACCCAAAACAACTAATTGCAGCCTCCCTCTCTAAAGTTAGAGAGGGAATTCAAGGGTGAGTAATGAAAAAGTTGTAAAACACAAAAATAATGACTGAAGGAGGAATGGGTGAGTAATGAAACTCTAAACCACGAACACCTATTCATTTTAAAAAAAAAAATATTTTTATATTCATATATTTGCAGCAATTTTTATTATATGGTATTATTATTATTAATACTATATTTATAAATAATAAAATATGTTCAACTTCATATGTAATAAGCAAAATAATGAAATAAAACCTCAAGTATTAAAAGAAGAACACTTTGATAGATTCAAAGTTATTTTTCAGATTTTGTTGGATAATAAAAATTTTGTTGATAAAGATTTGAGATATATATCTTTGATGTCAAAAAATAATTTTGCATCAGTAGTAGAATCTACACCGAATACTATTATTATCAAATTTATGAGTCCTGAATTAAGTAAACTTATTTGAGAAACTCAAATGTTTACTGATGATGATAATATTAAATTGTTTAAATATTTAGAAGAAGCAAAAAATGATGCTTGAAAAGAAATTTATACAAGTATTACAATTTCAAATTGATTAAAATATTTAGTAGTAAGATATTTACAAAATACTAATGATTTTGAGTTTTGTTTTATTAGTCCTGAGGATTATAATTCTCATTTAAAACAAATTATTACTAGAGATATAAATATAATCAATCAAATAGTTGGGATGAAAGATAACGATACATTGGAGCATACAATTAGAGTAGGAGAATTAACTAGTTATTTGGCTAGTTTATTGTGAAAAAATAAAGATTATTGTGAAAAAATAAAAATAGCAGCTCAATTACATGATATATGAAAAATCAGGATACCTGATTCCATATTATTAAAAAAGACACCACTAGATAAAGATGAATATGATATTATGAAACTTCATACTATTTATTGAGCAGAAATAGTTGATAAATTGTCTTTTATATTTTCTGGTATCGATGCTCTAGATTTAATAAAAAATATTGTTTTGTATCATCATGAAAAATACGATTGAACATGATATAATGATTGATTATCATGAGATGATATACCACTAGAAGCAAAAATTGTAAATATTATAGATTCATTTGATTCTATCAAAACTGATAATGTGGAAGAAATTACTTATGATGAAATAAAAGAAGTAATGCAAAAATTGAGAGGTGTAGATTTCGATCCTAAAATACTTGATATATTTTTAGAACATTATTATGAATTTGTATGAATTAGATGACTTTATGATGATAATAGTATAGAAAAAATAAATTAAAACAATATAAATACCATGTTAAAAACTGGTATTTTTTATTACTAATATTCTCTTGACAATTAATATAAATAATATATAATATATTTATATTTTTAATATATCATTATAATATTTATAAAAATATGAGTTTAAATCTATCTAATCATATAGATAATTCTGAATCTAGCAATAATTTTTTTGCTAATCTACTTAGACAAACTTTTTGATTTACACCAGAAATAGTAAATCAAATTTTTGAGATACAAAATAAACAAAAAATAAGAGGTATAAATGCTAGTATAGGTGATATATTGTTCAAAAATAAGACTATAAATCAGAGATTTGCATCAAAAGAACAATTTTTAACATTTCTGAATTCTAAATGATTTCCACTAAGATTGTGAGAACAATTGCTAGTATCTCATAAATTATCTAGTTGAGAATTGGATAATTCGTTAGATATATTTTATGATACTAGAAGAATTGATAATAAAGTATTATTTTGAGATATATTGTTAAGTAATGACGTAATATCATCATCTGAATTAATAGAATTTTTAGAAAATTCTAGAGTTAGATTGAGAGTGTGAGAAATATTATTGAGTAAAGGATTGATAGATCAACACGAATTACCTGAATTGCTGGAAATGCAACAAACAATGAGAAAAAAATGAAATAATCAGATGCTGATAGATTTATTGAATTCAAAAAAAAGATGAAAAGTATGAATATTCAAATCAAGTAAACCAGATTATATTGATTCATTTGTTTTGAAAGATATATTGTGATTGCAAAAATTGAGTGTTATGAGAGTAATGGCAAATGATAGATGAACAAGTAAATTTAATACATGAATAGAAGTATGAGAAGATACTATGGATGATGATAAATTTACTAGAATATTTTGAGCTAGTAAACAAATTACACCAGAAATTGTAGAACAAAATGACGATTCAGATCCTTGGGCATATGAAGCATTGCATCCATCAATTCGTAAGATGACAAAATAGACATTTATGTCTATTTTTTTGTTATTTTAATATATTTTATATTTAGCTAGTTATGAAAAATCTTTTGACTTTATTCTAATTTTTTAGAATATTACTTAGATAATAAATTTTAAACTTTTAATATGGATAAATTTTGATACACTAGAGAATTACAGACTTGATTTTCAGAAGCATTAGATGATGTGAAATTTAGCTTGCAGGAGCAATGATTTTGAGTAATAAATACTATTGATGTACAAGATAGAATAAAAAAAACTTGAAAAGAAATCCAAGAATACGTAGTTATTTGAGCATGTAATCCCTATTTTGCTAGTGAAGCATTAGCAATAGAATATGAAATAGGTTTATTTTTCCCATGCAATATTATAATATACAAAAAATCTGACAAAGTATACGTATCAGCTATAAAACCTAGTCATACTATGTGATTTCTGAATAATCCAGAATTAAGCGAACTAGCTCAAAAATTGGAAAAACAATTAATAATGGCAATAGATAACATATAATTACTTACTTGTTTCTTATATTGTATAGATATTATTTGATTAATTATTCCTTAAATTTCTCCCTTTTTATTGAAATGTATCCTTTAGGACAAAGGGAGTACTCGTAAAGCAGTGGAGAGGGAGGGATTAATTATTAACCAAAGAATCACATGAAAGTACTAATCATAGAAGACAATGAAATATTATCTAGAAATTTAGTTAGGTATTTAGCTATAAAAGATATTCAATCGGATGTAAGTTTTGATTGAAAAGATGGGTTGCATAAGGCATCTACTATCTTTTATGATGCTATTATTTTGGATATAAATCTTCCACTTATGGATGGTATGGAAATATGTAAAAATCTGAGAGAAAAGGGTAAGGAAGTGCCTATTATTATGCTGACTTCGAGGTCATCTAAATCTGATATAATAGAGTGACTGAATCTGTGAGCAGATGATTATTTATCAAAGCCTTTTGATTATGATGAATTGGTAGCTAGGTTGCATACATTGACTAGAAGAAATCTAAAAAATAAATCAAATACAAAAATAAATGTAAATGATTTCGTTATAGATTTGGAAGAAATACAAGTATATAAATGAAAAGAAAAAATAAGTTTATCAAATTTGGAGTTCAATTTATTTAAGTATTTGGCTCAAAATATGTGAAAAGTAGTATCTAGACAGGAGTTGTATGAGCATGTTTGGTGAGAATTTGATGGAGATTTGATGTTTAGTAAAACTGTGGATGTTTATATATGATACCTGAGAAAAAAATTGTGAAAAGACTTGATAGAAACAAAAAAGTGATTTTGATATATAATAAATTAATATGATAAATATAGGTTTAAATAATACAAAAAAAAGATTAACAGTTATATTTACTTTGCTTGTTTTTGGTATAGCAGTTTTATTAGAATGAGTGTTTTTTACTGTAAAATATTATAATTATATATACGATGAGGAACATAAATTTAATATTTTAACTGATACTATTGAAGAAAAATTTGTTTCTATAAAAGAATTTGTGATAAATTATGATGTAGGTAGTAGACTATACAAAATGTGAACAGGAAAAAATTTCAATATAGATAAGCATAATAATGATGATTTCGTAAATTTACTTATTATAAATAAGCAAAAGAGAGAGTTGGTATTTAGTAATGTAGTAGATGATTTGAGACTAAGTTTTATACAAACTATACTTGATGATGATATGTATGGTGAAACTGTGCAAAAAAATTGATATCTAGTTAAAAAAATAGAACTAATAGATAATAATATAAATTATGATGTATTATTTATAAAAAATCTGAGATATGGTTTTTATGATTATTTGAGAGATTTGCTTTGATTTGTATGGATAATGTCACTTTTTTCTATTTTGTTTTTCTATGCTTGATATAAATTTGTATCAAAAAATCTAGAACCAGTAGAAAATAGTTTGAATGATATGCAGGATTTTATTCACAATGCTGGTCATGAGCTAAAAACACCTATATCAGTTATACATTCCAATTTACAATTAATAAAAGAAACAAAAAATTTCGATGAGGAATTAGTATTAGAATGATTGAATGAAATAACTAGATTGAATCATTTGATAGAAAGCTTGGTTGAATTATCAAATATTAATTCATCAGAAGTGAGAGAAAAAGTAGAAGTAGGCGATGAAATAGAATTAATAATAAAAGATTTCAAGACAGAAGCAGATAAGAAAGATATAGAAATGATTTTTAATAAAAATTTCTATAAGAAATTAACAATTAATAGACAATATTTTTACATTTTGTTTTCGAATCTATTATGAAATGCAATAAAATATACAGATAAATGATGAAAAATAGAGATAACATTATTAAGTGATAAGTTGATAATAAAAGATAATGGTATAGGAATAAGTCCTGAAAATAAAGAGAGAATTTTTGATAGGTTTTTCATGTGAGCAAAATGTAGAAATAATGAAGGTCATGGTATATGATTGTCTCTTGTTAAAAAAATAGCAGAAATATATAAGTGGAAAATAAGATTAAATAGCGAACTTGGTAAGGGAAGTGAGTTTAAAATAATTTTTTAAAATAAACTAGCTTTTTTAAAATTAGTGTTTATAATATAGAAACACCATTAATTAAAATTACAAGGGAGGTTAGTTATGTTGTACGAATTTACTGATTTGCCAAACAACGATGCTTTTCAAAATTTACTTGATAAAGCTTCCAATGTATTAACCTCTTTAGTAGTTAGTACTGAAGTGACAAATGGATTTGATATTTGTTACAAGGAGTTTGATGAATTGCACTTTTTTCCTCATTATGGCAAGATTAATATCAAGTCAGAAGACGAAGCATGGAAATATGCTGAAAAATTTGCAGTAGAAAATCGTGGAAAATATGTAGATATCTATGTAATTGGTTTTGTTGATAAAAAACCAGTAGCAGGTTACGAGCATAAAAGAATTTCAAATTTGGAATATATTGTTATATAACAATTTTGATTTTCTATAAATAAAAAAGGGAGATTTTCTCCCTTTTTTGTTTGCTTGTTTTATAAATATTTCGAGATATATCCTATGATTGGAAACAATACAATTATTACTATTTTTGGTAACCAAGTAGCATCATAATGGTGAATTGTATAAGTATTATTTGTTATTTCCATATCTTGAGCTCTCTCATAGTATGCATATGGATAAAAATACTCTTTAGGATAAATACTGAATCATTCTATTACTTGAGTATTTTCACAATATTTTAGATTAGTATGTCTTTTAAATATTCTATTAAGTAGATTTGGTAGAATTGTTTTAATTTTTTTTGTTTCATAATAATCGAGTATTTCTTTAATTATCTTATTTCATTTTTTTGATCATAATATTGCTCATCATATACTGAATTTGTCTTGAAATCATGTAAATGCTTCATTAAATAGCAAATTATCTATATTTTTTATTACTTCTACATCTGTATCAAAATATATTCATCAATGATTAAAGAGTACATTCATTCTAGCATAGTCAGCTACGAAAGCCCAATCTTTTTTATGATAATATTTTTTTGCATAATTGTTAATATTTACATCGAAATTATCTTCATTCCACTCTATTATTTCATAATCTGGACAATATTTTTTCCAAGATTCTATACATTTCATTATTTTTTCTGATTTTTTTCATCTTCCAAACCAACAATAATGTATAGTTTTTGGTATTTTATTTTCCATTTAATATGTTTTTTATAAAGTAAGTCCTTATCAATCTAATAAGCAAATATAATAACAAAAATCAAAACATCACTCAAGCTACAATGTATTCTAATCTTTCTTGGTTTGCGAAATATACTCAAAAGTTATATCAAATTAATGTGATAATTAGAGAGTTCAATAATCAAAAAATAGTTATACTTAGTAAAAATTTTTTGAAATTTGTTCTTTGAAATCATAAATAGAATAATCAGATACTTGTAATCGGAGGTGTATATTTAATAACTAATAATTTTTCAAATATTGATTCATCGCGTATTTTTGATTCTATTTTTTCAAATAGTTCAAATTTTTTGTCTTTCGTAAAATTTTTCTTATAGAATCTTCATACAACATAATGAAATGTATCTCATAATAACTCTCATATAAATGCAAAAATATAAACACTTAGGATAGATATATTTATAGTAGGAGCTATGATACTTAGAGTTAGAATAGTAATTGGTCACTCAAATATAACAGCAAAAAAAAGTATTATATAAAATATAGAAGTATAGGTATTGTAAAAATGTAGTGCATATTCAAGCATTCTATAAATATTTATTAATTATATTGTCTATTTCAATTATTGATTTTTGTGATTTGTGTATTGGATTGTAAATATTTGAATTATCCAATTTACTAACTAGATTATTCAATTCACTTTCTTCACTTCATATTACATATAGCTTATTTTCATTTAAATATCTTGCTAAATATTCTTGTTCTGTTTGGTTTTGTGTAGGGAATAGTATAGCTTTTTTTCATAATTCTGCTAAATCCATTATTGTAGTGTATCATGTTCTAGATATTATTATTTTTGATTTTAAAAATAATTTTTCTCTCTCTTCTCAGTTAACAAATGAATATATTGTAATATTATTTTCTATATTTTTTATGTATTTTTCACTTGTATCTCATAGTATAAATACTTTTTTACCACTTAATGTTTTAGCCTCATTTATCAATCTGTCTATAAATTTTTTCTTTTCATCCAATAAATATCAACTAATACTAAATAAATAATCTATTTCTTCATCATTTGTATTATTGTTAAATGATGATAATATTCAAATATATTTATGATTTATTTTATTAATCCGTATTGGATGCGATAGTTTTCATGCCAATGATTCATTTATATTTTCATAATCTGGTATAAAAATAAATGTAAATCTCTTAAAATTCCAATAATTGAATAAATCACTAATCAGTTTAAATAATCATAGTCTTTTTGGCATTATAAATGACAATTGATGTGTAAGCAAAAAGCATGGAATTTCTTTTGAATATAATCAATATCTACCATCAGAAAATATGAAATCATATTTATTATCTATGTTTTTTATGAATTTTTTCTCTTTTCTAATTGTTATATTTGTTTTTATTAAATCTTGAATTAAATAATAATAGAATTTTATTCCATTTCATCTTTCAAGTAAAGGGTAATCTTCTAGCTCTATAAAATTAATTTTTTTTCAATTTAATTCTATTTTTAGATAATTTAGTGTATTTCAAAAACTAATTATATCTATTTCATATCACTTATCTAAGTAATAATTAATTATTACCAAAGTCCTAGTTGCATGTCATAGTCATAGTGATGATATTCAGAATAGAGCTTTGTTCATTATATATAATTAATTAATTATTTTATTTTAATATATTTTATTTTTATGGTTCGCAATGAGGGATTCGGCGCCCTTCGGGTCGGCCATCCGTTTTAATTGCTCCTATTCGTCGCAATTAAATTTTGCTTTGCAAAAACCTCCTTTCGAATCTTTGTGTTATATGGTTCGCAATGAGGGATTCGAACCCACGATAGAGGATTCAGAGTCCTCGGCCTTACCGCTTGGCGAATTGCGAAAAAATATCTTTAATTTTATGTTCACATTGAAAAAAATCAAATATTTATTTATTTTTTAAAAAAACACTTGACAATTGTAAATTTTATGTATAATGTAATTACTTGTTAGAAATAATGAGTAAATATATATATATTCGTGTTGAAACAAAAACAAAATTTTGGAGATTTAGATGAAAAAAATAATGCTTGCTGTAAGCTTGCTATTGGTTAGCCAGTTAGCGAGTGCATTAACGTTGAACTATGATGGTACTTTGCTTAACCGCGGAGATTATGATTCGATTCAATTCACAGTGACTTCACCTTCAACAGTGAACATCTGGACCGATAGTTTTGGTCCTGGGTTTGACCCAATTCTCGGATTGTTTGATTCATTAGGTAATCAGATAGCATGGAACGACGATCACGGCTCTACATATGGTGGTGCAAATGCTGGTTTGAACCATGTGTTACAAGAAGCCTGGGATTCAAGTCTGAGAATGACAAACCTTGTTGGTAATTACATCCTGACTATCTCTGCATTCAGCAGTGAAAACTGGAATGACCATCAACAACGTAAGTCTTTGGCAGCTACCTTTGCACAAAATGCAACAGGATCGTTCTCTAAACATGAGACCGGTGACTATAACATTTATGTTAAAGGAGCAAATATTGCTCCATATGTAGATCAAACGTCAACTGTTCCTGAGCCTGGCAGCATTCCATTGTTGTTACTCGGATTGGCTGGTTTTTACACCATGACCAAAAAAAATTCGTTGCACTTCAAAAAAGTTGCAATCTAACAAAAAAAAAGGAGAAAAAATTAAGAAGGCTGAAAGAAGCCTTCTTTTTTCTTGGTTTAATTTTTTTTCATATAAAAAAGCTAGATATTAATCTAGCTTTTTATAATTATTTTAATTCAACAGTTGCTCCAGCTTCTACTAATTTAGCTTTGATTTCTTCAGCTTCATCTTTAGATGCATTTTCTTTAACTGTACCTCCGTTATCAGCTAAATCTTTAGCTTCTTTTAAACCAAGACCAGTAATTTCTCTAATAACTTTAATTACACCGATTTTAGATGCTCCAGCGTTAGTTAATTCAACATTGAAAGTTGATTTAACAGCTTCTTCACTATCACCACCAGCAGCAGCAACCATTACAGGAGCAGCAGCAGAAACACCAAATTCTTCTTCCATTGCAGAAACTAATTCATTTAATTCAACAATAGTTAAACCTTTAACTAACTCTAAAATTTGAGCAGCATTTTTACTTAATTCAGCCATTTTTTAATAATTATATAATATAAAATAATATTTGTTTGTCATTCTGAAATTATTTCAGAATCTCAAATCGAACTTCAGAAGTAATACTTCTGAGATCCTGAATCAAGTTCAGGATGACCTAACTAATTAATAGTTAGTTATTGTCCCGCTTAAGCGGGACAACATACCAATTATTAATTAAGCTTCAGTAGTAGCTTCTTCTTTTTTTCCTTCTAATTGACCAACAGTTTCTTTTCCTTGAGTTTCAAGTTCTTTAGCAGCAGCATCAAAGAATCTTGCCATTCCAGAAAGAGGAGACATCATAGAACCAAGTAATCTTGCAAGTAATGTTTCTCTTGAAGGTAGACCTGCAATAATTTTTGTTTCTTCTAAATCTTTGAAATTTCCTTCGAATACAGAAGCAGCCCAGTTAATTTTTTCACCTTTAGATGATTTTACTAAGTCATTAACTTTAGCTAAACCAGCAACTGCATCGTCGTTAGAACATACAGCACCAATTTGACCTTCTAAATTTGATAAATCGAAATCAATATTTAAAGCTTCTTTTAAAGCTTTTCTCATAAGAGTTTTTTTAGCTAGAGTGTATGATGCATTTACTTCTCTTAAACTTTTTCTTAATCCTGCAAATTCTTCTACAGTCATTGTAGTAGTAGTAGCAAAACCGATAGATTTAGCTTCTTTAAATTTTTCAACTAACTCATTTAGTATCTCTACTTTTTGTTGTTTAGTAACAGCCATAGTATTTTTATTATGATATACAAAATTACTTTCTAAAAAAGTCCTTTTCTTTTTTGTATCAAAGAAAAAGGACTTAGTTTTATTATAAATTCTAATTTTATTAAAACTTTTCCTCTATAATCTCGGTAGGTCTTATTGTGTGCCCACTGTCTTTGACATAGAAAGTAATGTAATTATATTTAAAAATTATATAAGTCAAGATTTTTATATTAATTTAATAAATATCTCATCTTTTATCTGAATTGATAAATCTTATAATTAATTCCTTATCTATTATTTCATATATAAATCTATATTTTCAAACTCTTAGTCTATAAAATCAATTAGTTCATTTTAATATTTTTATATCTAGGTTATTTTTGTAGGGATTTTCTTTCAAAATAGTTATTATTTCTCTAAGCTTTTCTACTAAAAATTCTCATTTATGCTTCTCTAAAAATTTTAATACTTTTTTGTCAAATATTACTCTATACATATCATTTATTTAAGTCATCTAAAAAATTCATCTTCATCTATGTATTCATTTTTTCAATTTTTTTCATTCATTATATAATTTTCTATAGATTGTTTTTCCCAATCATCTGGTTCTACTTCAGGTATATGAAAGTTATTTATATAATTATATCTTTCTACACTTATCAAAACTGCTCTTGGCTTATTATTATTCATAATAAAAACTTCCCCCAATGATTCAGTTATATCTAATACATCTTTAGTTTTATTTTTTAAGTCTGTTGAAGATATATATTTGTTTTGTATTATTTTTTGCATATAATTATAATTATATATTAAATTATGTATATAATTATATACAATATATTATAATAAGTCAAGATTTTTATAAAAAATAAAAGCTAATTTTTGAAAATTAGCTTTTATTTGTGAATTACTATTTTTTAAGTCATTCTGATTTTTTCATTCTTGCGTAGAATTTATCAACTGCACCAGTTTTAAGAATTCTTTGTTCACCAGTATAGAATGGGTGACAAGCTGAACATATTTCCACTTTTGTATCTGCAATAGTAGATTTTACATTAAATTCTTTACCACATGAACAAGTAATTGTTATGTTATTAGTATTTGGATGTATTCCTGTTTTCATAATCTTTTTTTTAATTTGTTCGCCAAAGTACGAATCAAAAATATAATATATTTGGTAATTGAGTAGCATAGCTAAATATAATTTGGCTGCGCCATTCGTAGCTCATAGAGCGAAGATATGGTGCCCGAGGCGAGAATCGAACTCGCACGCGATTAAGCATTGGTTTCTAAGACCAACATGTCTACCAATTCCATCACCCGGGCTTAATTAAACTAAAAATTACGAACTGTATCCGTAATTATAATTTTTCATTTTTTTTATGGTGGGCAGAGAGGGAGTCGAACCCCCGAAAGCTGAGCTAACGGATTTACAGTCCGTCCCATTTGGCCACTCTGGAATCTGCCCAGAAAAAGTTTTCTAAAAAAAATTACGAGTTACGAATCAAAGATAAGAATTTTATTTTAAACTCGTAATTCGTAATTTTATATTTAGAATGGAGCCACCAATCGGAATTGAACCGATGACCGTTCGCTTACAAGGCGAATGCTCTACCAACTGAGCTATGGTGGCAATAAATAATTCATAATTATTTAGCGAGACACATATTAGCAAAAAACTTTTTTAAGTCAAAACTTTTTTTCAAAAAAATATTTTTTCTTGATTTTTTGGCTTATTTCATATATTTAAATATATATTTGCGTAACAGAATATTATGATTTTTATTGAAAAAGTAAAATGTTTTTTAGAAAAAAATAAATCAAGTAAAATTGATATAGAAAAAAAGAAAATTATCGTTATATATTGACCCACAGCTTCATGAAAGACATGACTAAGTTTAGAAATAGCTAAATATATAAATTCTGAAATTATTTCTACTGATTCTAGACAGATTTTTATATGACTAGATATCTGAACAGGGAAGGTAACTATATGAGAAATGGACTGAGTGAAGCATCATATGATTGATATAATTACTCCTGATAAACAATATTCTGTATGAGAATTCAAAAAAGATGCGGAAAAAATTATAAAAGAGATACATAATAAATGAAAAATACCAATATTATGCTGAGGAACTTGATTGTACATAGATAGTTTGATTTATGATTTCAATATTCCTGCTATTCCTGCAGATGAAGAGTTGAGAGATAAATTAGAACAAGAAGCAATAAAATATTGAAATGAATATGTATATAATAAATTACTAGAGATTGATCCAGAATATGCAAATGAACTTCATCCAAATAATATTAGATATGTAGTAAGGGCATTAGAAGTGAAGATGTTAACTGGAAAATCCAAGACAGAATTCAGAGAAGAAAAACATTTGAAATATGATACATTATTTTTAACACCTTATGATTGAAATAGGGAAAAACTCTATGAAAACATAGATAAAAGAGTTAAACAAATGTTTGATGATTGATTAATAGAAGAAGTAAAAGAATTGTTGAAAATATATGATAAAGATTCATTTTGATTGCAAACAATTTGATACAAAGAAGTCGTAAATTTTATTCTAGATTTATGATTAGAAAATATCTCAGATAAGAAATTAAATATTTGAGAAAAAGAAAAACAGGGTATTAAACTAGATTTACAAGAAACAATAGAATTGGTACAAAAAAACAATAGAAATTATGCAAAAAAGCAGTTAACATGGTTTAGGAAATATGAACCAGAGAAAAATATATAATCTATTGAAAAAATTAAAAAAAGACTTAAAATGTAATAATTATATATTAAGTCTTTTTTATGTCTGAAGATCAAAATGTATCATCAATTTCACCTGAAAATGATGTTCCTAAACCATTATTTACTAAGTCTAGAATATTATTTTTAATTTGTGTATTTATAGTTATGTTAATTCCATTAATTTATCAGAAATTTGAATATTTACTTAAATAATTTATGAAAAAAAAGTTACTACATTTAACATTGTTTATATTTTTATTTTTTTGACTTATTGCAGTAAGCATATATGCAATAAATTTTTATGTGCTTAGTTTTTCAAAAATAAATTATTTTTATGATGTGGAATGATTGGAAAAAAACTATGTATGACTAGTCTTTTGAGCCTCAATAATCAAAAATAAAACTCCATCAGATATCTTAAAAGATAGATTGAAAGTAGCTTATAAAGCATACCATGAATGAAAAATAGAAAAAATAATAGTATCAGGAGATAACTCACATAGTGATTATAATGAGCCTTTTGCAATGAAGAAGTATTTGGTAGAATTATGAGTAGATGAAGATGATATATATTTGGATTATGCTTGATTTGATACTTATGATTCTTTGTATAGAGCAAAAATGGTATTTTGAGTAGAAAAATTGGTATTGTTTACTCAAGATTTTCACTTAAAAAGAGCTATGTATATATGACAAAAATTGTGAATAAAAACTCTATGAGTAGAAACAAATCTGCAAAAATATATGAATGAAAGTTATTATAATAGGAGAGAATTATTAGCTAGGTTAAAGGCTTTCTTGGATGTAGAAATATTTAAATCAAAGCCAAAATTCCTATGAGAAAAGATAGAAATAGTAACAGATGAAAAAATAAATGAAGCAAAAAAATGAATACTAGAAAAAACAAAATAAAAAGCTATAATTATAGCTTTTTATTTTGTTTTATTTTTAAATATATGTTATTATTTATCTAATATTTTATTTTATAAAATTATCTAAATTATATATGTGAAAAATAATAAAAAAATCAGTTGAGAAAATAGTGGTAAATAAAAACAAATTCTCACTTTGAATGAAATGAGAATTTAATATAGAATTCGCTAGTGATAGTTTTGGTCCTTATCATTTCAAATTTGAAAGAACTGATTGTTATTTCAATGATTGATTAGAAGATAGAGGGACAAAAATATTTCCTTTAAAAAATAAACAATTTGATAATACTGAAATATTCTTAGAAACAGATGATATTGTAATAGCTGTAGGGGAAAGATGAAGTTTATTGTGAGGAGATAAGAATTTTATAGATGTGATAAATATCAAAACAGAAAAAAAATATAGACTATTTACAGATGAAGTAAATCTAATATTTAATACTGTTGATGCTATAGTAATAAATGCAAAAGAAGACGGAGTATTTAAAACAATAGTATTAAATACTCAATCAATGCAAAAAGTAGATGAAAAAATAGAAGAACTAGAAGCATTTTTTAAATGTGTATACAACAAAACTACAGATGAATGGTATTTACTTGATTTTGCTATTTGAAATAATACTGAAGCAGACGAAGAAAAGAAATATCAAAGTGGTAGTTTTAGTTTGAAAATACTACATATTTGAGGTGTGCCTAAATCATTTGAAAGAACTAATTTCAAAGTAAATACTGATAAATGATATGTAGATGTATGGGAAGAATCTAAAATTTAATATAAAAATATGCTTTATCATAGTGAACTATCAAATATAAATAATTTAAATAATCAAAATTATATTATCAATAATAGAATTAAAATTAAATTAATTTTTAATATGTATTTTGATGAAAATTTATTTTGATTTAAACATTTTATTTCAATGTTTATGTATTATTTTATTAAAACTAAAAGTCATTTTTTTGTACTTTTTTTGTTACATTTATTAATATTTATTCTTTGTTCTTGGATTCTATTCATATTTAAAGATTCATTTGAAAAAATATTTTTATATTTATTTATATATTTTATTTTTAGTAAATCTTTAGTAAATTTTTACTATGATTTTAAACATATAAAAGTTACAATTCTTTGATTTAGAAAAAGCCTATCAAATTCATATGAAAGTAAATTGATCTCATTTAGAGATTATAATAGTAGTATTTTAAATAATGATTTAAGAAATTTTCTATTATCAATATTTTTTACTTTTTTAATTAACTGATTAATTTATTTAATTTATATATTTATTATAAAATAATAATGCTTAATATTGCTTCAATTTACCGTTTCAATACACCATTTTTGGATTTATGAAAAGAAAAAATGGCTCTTATTTCTGTTATCAAAAAAATAGAAAAATCAGTGCAATTTGATTGACTGAGATTTCAAAGTGAAACAAGAGATGTTTGAAATTATAATCATTTGAGTTTTATTTTAGAAGACAGTCTATGAAGTATTAATTTTTATTACATTATAGACACTCAAACAAATCAGTATCATTTACCTATTTTTAAATTGGACATTATTATAAATGAGATATTTTTAGTAGATAATGAACATAGACAGGGAGCTGTAAAGTTTTTGAACAATATTTTTGAATGTTTTGATGGATTAACAGAAAAGGAATTTTTGATAGATATAAATAATTCACTTTATTATACAACAGGTATTTTTAGAACTAAAATATATCCAAACTATGATTTCTCAGATATAGAAAATATTAGGGAAGCATTTGAATCAAGTGATTGAATAGTAATAGTTGAAGAATTTATAACTAAATTTTCAGATTCTACATTTGAATTAAGTATAGAAAAATCAGATTATTATTACAAATTGTATTCTATTTTTTTATATTTCATTTATTTAGTTTATGTGATGTATGAAAATATGGAAAAAACAGATGAAATACAAAATGAATTAGAAGAAAAATTTGATGATGAAGTATATGAATCGCATAAACAATTAATTAAAAACAGATTAGAATATGTTGAAAAAATACACAATAATACATTTGAACAATACAAAAATAGACTAGAATTATTTTTTAAAATGTTTTAATATGAAAAATAAATTAGCAACATTATCAGTATTATTAATAATATATTTATTATTAAAATACTTTATTCCATATTGAAACTACATAGTTTACCCAATCACTTTATTAGTGACTTTTTTACATGAATTTGGACATAGTTTTTTTGCTATTATTACTTGATGAGCAGTAGATTCTATTCAAATAAATAGTGATGGTAGCTGATATGCTACTACTGCTGGATGAATAAGAAGTATTATACTGATGTGATGATATATTTGAAGTGCTATATTTTGAAATTTACTATTATATGTAGGAGCAAAAAGTGATAAATATTCAGAACTTATAATATATGTTATTTCTGGACTCATGATTTTTACATCTATATTTTGGTTCAATTCATTTTTGACAAGTATTATTTTATTATTAATTGCTTGATTCCTAATATTTTTAGCAAAAAAAGTGCAATATGATTCTATAATACTTCAATTTTTATGAATCAGCTCACTATTATATATTATCCAAGATTTCAATGTATGACCAAGTTCTGATTTGTCCAAGTTCAGTGAAATATTTATAGTTTTACCTCAAGTGTTTTGGATGTATATGTGGTTAATTATTGTACTAATTATTACATGAATCAATCTGAGAATAATATTTAAAAAATAATTAAATTATGAATACATTAACAAAAAGTGATGATGAAATATTGAATTTAATCTCTGATAATTTCAAAAATAATCAGAATTATGTATTAGGGGATAGTAAAAAAAATAAGCTTTTTATTTTAGTTTCTATATATAGACCTGATAAAAATGAAGAATTAATAGTATTTGATAAAAAATTGCAGAAAATTGATGTAGAAAAAATATATAATTATAGTATATATAATTATTTTTTGATATATTTTATTTCCTATTTATTTTTTTTATGATTTGCATTTTGAATAATTGTTTGGATTAATACTATTTTAATTTTTGAATTTATTATTTCTGTATTAACATCATTATTGATTTTTTTAATATTATTAGACTTCTTTAATATTTTTTTAAAAAAAATAATTAATAATTTATATAAATTAAATCATAAATACATATTTTATAGGAACTCCAATGATGTAATAATATATAAAAAATATTAGATAATATTTAGTTATACAACAAATACATATATTTCAAACAAATCTTGTATAAAATCTTTATTTTTTTACAATATTCTTAGAATACTTATTTATAATAATTTCACTATATGAAACAAGTGGTAAGATGTTTCTTGTTGGACAAAGAAAAAATATTGTTAGTTAGACATAACGAAAATACAAAGTGGACATTGCCAGGATGACATATAGAAGCCAATGAGACGATATTTGAAGCAATAGAAAGGGAGATAAAAGAAGAATTTAATTTGAAAATAAAATTGACAAATCCTAATAAATATCTAAATTACTCCCACATAACCGAATTTCCTAAGCCTCTTAGTGTTTATACTATAAATTATACTAGTCCAAAACATGGAGAACTTACTAAATTAGAGTTTATTTTTGTTGCTGAAGTTGTCTCATGAGAGCTTATCGTACAAAAGGAGGAGATTTATGATTATAAATGGTTTACTAAAGACGAAATTTCAAAAATTTCTTGAGATGTTTATTCT
The DNA here is from genome assembly GCA_943356435.1 of Candidatus Altimarinota bacterium. GTDB lineage: Bacteria > Patescibacteriota > Gracilibacteria > BD1-5 > UBA6164 > UBA6164. Next base: position 12,269 of record CALREY010000001.1, on the reverse strand, counting down.
CAGATTTTAGACCTACTTACTTTATTTTAATTACAGATATTTCGATGTTTTTTAGATTTTTAGTATTAATAACTTTATTATTAACATACAATTTTTCATATTCATACAATTTCAGTGATTCTTCATTTAAAAAATATGTTTGAAATTATACTTATTCTAGCTCTCATTTAATTCAAAATATAAATTTTACTGCTCAAGCTCCATTAGGGACTAAAGATAACTGGTGAAAAAACTATGAGTCATGTGAAGAGGCTTCTTTAATGATGTCACATTTTAATATAAATAGTATTAATTTCGATAAATATTCTGCTGATAAAGAAATAGATGCTATGAATGATTATCAAGAATTTAAAATATGAATAGAAAGAAATAAAGTTCATAATGTTGAATCTGGTAAATTATATTTGAGAGATATCACTATTAATGAAATTCATGATTTAGCTAAATCATATTATGGTTACAATGATAATAATAGTCATATTATAAGCAATCCTACTTTGGAAACTGTTAAATATTTATTATCAAATGATTTTATAATAATTGTTCCTTCATATACAAAAACACTTTGAAATCCAAATTTCAATCTATTAACAAATTCATATCATGTAATAGATTTAGTTTGATATGATGAACAAAATTTCATTACATTTGATCCAGGTACATCAAAATGAGCATTTTATAAATATCCATTTCAAAATGTTTTAAAATGAATTCAAGAAAATTGAGATAATATATTGGTATTAGAATGAAAAATAAATAAAGCTAAAATTGCATTTAATGATATTAATGAAAAAGTAACAATAGAAAGAAAAGTGAATTTGGTATATGCTAGAATAAATAAAATATTAGATAGTAATACAAAGACACAAGAACAAGCATTGAGAAATATATTAGCTAATTTGAAAAAGCCAAAAGAGAATAATGTAGTAGATGAAAATTCTAAATTATTATCTGCATTGACAGTTAAATTGGATGAAAAATTAAAAATAATAGAAGAAAAAAAGTGAAATGTAACTTATTTATCTGATAAATTAAAGAAACATTTTATAAAATAAAAAAAGATTATATTACATAGTAATATAATCTTTTTTTATTAAAAATTATAAATAATAAATGTAAAATCATTAAAAAATTTATATTTGTAATTACTTTTTATTTAATTAATATGAAAAATGGAATAGTTTTTTTTACCAATTATATATTAATTAATTTTTTATTTTTACTAGAATAAATAGATTTCTGGTTATTAAAAAAATAATATTCCAAATTTTATATCGATAAATTTATGAATGTACTTATTAATTTTATTTCATAAAATTTATTTTAATGTTAAAGAAATTTTTGTTGTTAACTGTATTGTTTTTTATATGTAATAATAGTTACTGATATGAGTTTGAAGATATTACAATAAGAAATAATATATGAAACTATAAATTTTATAATTATTACAATATAGATAATTTAAGATTTATGGTTCAAGCTCCTTTGAAAACCAAGGAAAACTGGGATAAAAATAATGAATCCTGTGAAGAAGCTGCACTTTTTATTGCTAATGCAAATACAAATAATGTTTATTTTGATTTCAATTCTGCTGACAGAGAATTCGAAAATATGAATAATTATGAGGAATTAAAAATGTGAATAATCAAGGACAAAAAGCATAATAAAAATTCTAATATAACTTATTTAAGGGATATAAGTATAGAAAAAATGCAAGAATTGGCTATTTGATTTTATTGATATGATAATAAAACTAGTCATATAATAAAAAATCCAAGTATAGAAACAATTAGGTATTTGATAGCACATGACTATATAGTTATAGCACCTTCTAATACACTTACACTTTGAAATCCAAATTTTAATCAAACTACTGATTCTTATCATGTAATTGATTTGGTTTGATATGATAAAATAAATATTGTAAGTTTTGATCCTGGTACTTCTAAATGAGCTAATTATAAGTATGAAAATAGTATAATTATAAAATGAATAAGAGAGAATTGAAACAAAATATTGTTACTAGAATGAAAATTAAATCAAAATAAATTAGATTTTCAAGATATATATTTCACTGAAAAATCTAAATTATTTATGAATAGGTTAGATGAATTAATAGAAAAAAATCCAAATAATAAAAAAAATATATTAAAAATAGTTTCTCAAAATCTGAGAAAGAAAAGCAATAATAAAGATGAAAATATTTCACTATTGATATCTAAATTGTTATACACAATGGATAACAAATTTGATGAAATGGCTTTTGATACAGATGAGAAATTAAATGATTAAAAAAGAAACAGTTAGAGTTTAAACTCTAACTGTTTCTTTTTTTTCTTCTTTTAACCAATCCTCATATATAGACATATCTGTATATTTTATAGATGAAGTAGTTTCTTTTATCGCTTGTTCTAATAATTCCATAGTTATTATACTATCATCCAATTGTTCTTTTATTTTGTCAAAATTTGCATTTTCATTATCTACCATATTTGCTAAATCTAGTATAGATTTACTTGCATCACGAGATACTTCATCACATATAGCTTCTATATCTGCTGATACATATCAGTCGCTTAACTCTGCTAATTTATCATAATCTAGCTCTTTATGTGGTCTATTTACTTTTTCTATATTTATTTGAAATAATTCTTTTCTAGCAATATAGTCAGGAGCTCAGATATATACTTTTTTATCAAATCTTCATGATCTAAGTATAGCACTATCCAAGTGATCTGGTCTATTTGTAGCAGCTATTACTATCAAGTTTGGAGCTTCTTCTAGTGCATTAAATTCTTGTAAAAATTGAGAAACTTCTTCAGCTTTATTTGCATCTATATTATCAGTTCTTTTAGATAGTAGGGAATCAATCTCATCCAAAAATAGTATAATTGGTCATTTTTCACTTGCTTCTTTAGCTTGTTTGAAAAAGCTTTTTATATTATTAGATGTTTGGTGAATATAACTAGAACCAAATTCTCATACAGATTTTTTTATAAGTCATGCTCATAATTCTTCTGCTAATTTTTTTGTTATAAATGTTTTACCTGTACCTGGAGGACCATAAAAAAGTAATCAAGTAGGTATGTTAACATTGAATTTTTTATATGCATCATTTATTTGTTTATACAATTCATTTTTTGCATCTTTTTTTGAATTTTTTGTATCATCCTTATTTCTCCCCTTATCTAGGGGAGTACCCGAAGGGGGAGGGGATAAATTATCTTCTTCCAATTTTTGTACCAAAAATTTAAATTTAAGTGGTCTGATAAAACATTCTCTCAGATTTTCTTTTAATTCTGCCATTCATGCGACTCAATTGAATCAAAATGTAGCAGGATTTTTATTTTCAAAATATTGTATATCTAGTTTTATTTCTTTAGTTGCAGTTTCTTCAGTTTTATTTATATATGGAGTATAAGAACTAGAATAATTTTCTCCTGCTTCTATTGCTTCTGGAGTATTAAATGCATCATTAAAAGTATCAGATATTTTAGATGCATTTTTTAAATTTTGCTCCATTTCATCCAATCATTTTTTGAAATCTCATATATAATCTTTTTCTGCTGCAGTTTTGAATTCAGGAGAAGATGTAACTGCTCTGAAAAATGCATCAAATCATGTATCTTTTGTCATGTTTACTTCAATTTATCAATATAAATATTTATTTTTTCTAAATGTTTTTGTATTTCTACTATTTTCATTTCTACTCTTGTTTTACTTGCTACAAGTGGTCATTTCAGAGATGGGTCAGTTGTTTCTAATATTTGTTTTTCTATATTTTGTTTGCTATTTGAGAGTATATTTAGGTTTTTACTTAATAATTCGCTTATTTGTGCTAGGGGAGTAATAATTTGTCTTTTTATCCAAGAATTATATATAGAAAAATTAAACATTTCTTTATATTCAGAAGTATTTATTTCTTCTTTTAATTTTATATTAGTATTTATAGAACTATCTGCATTTTGGTTTATTTCTTCGAGTCATTTATTTATATCTGTAAGTAATCAGTCTTTCCAATCATTATTCATCGCATTTGTTAACAGATTTGATAAGTTTTCTTTTTCATTTACTAGTAATTTAGAATAATTATCAATATCTTCGAAATGTTTATTTATACTTGTTATTTTGTGTCATTTTAGAAGTAATATTTTTTTATTTATTGCAGTTAATATATTTCAAAAAAACCACACAAATATTATTCCTACAAAATATATCAATCAAAGTGAAAGTGCATATACAGTATACAAAGCTAATAATAGTAATACTAATTGTCATGAATTTTTACTATTTCATTTTCATATTCTAAATATAAATGAATATCATTCTCATATATTATCCATTACTTGTTTGAAAAATGATTTTTTTGTCTTTTCTATATTTGATTCTTTGAATAATTCTTCTTCGAATAATTCTGATATTTTAGCTATTTTTCAATCATTATTTATATCATAATTGTTTAATTTTTCTATTTTTCAGTTAATAGAAATAGAAGAATCAGTAATCAAAACAAAAGCATTTTTTCTAAGTATAGAAGACCTTTTAATAGCTAATATAGTAAGCATAAATATGAATATAAAGTTTATAATTCATAAAAATCATACAAAAAATATTATAAATAATGCTATATCTTTAGCTAAAAATAATATAGCACTAGGTATTATTAGAATTACTGCAAATACAATTCATAATTTTTTGATATACTTCAAAAAATCTCTTTCTATACTAGCTTTTACATCTTGGCTTCATATCCATTCATATAAATAAAATCATCTATCATTTATATGACTTTTTATATTCTCAGGTACAGAAAAAGAATGACTTATCTCTAAATCATTTTTTTCACTTGAGTATGTATTAGTTTTTGTAAGCATAATTTTTAATTAAGTTCTTTTGCTAGTTCTTCTTGGTTTTCTTTTGATAATACTTTTATATTGTCTAGTTTTGTTTTTGCTTCATTAAATAATTCTTTTTCTTTTTCTGCTTCTTGTTTTACTTTTATTCTGAAATCATCTATTTCATCAAAATGATTTTTTAATTTAGTAACATTTTCTATAAATACAGTATTTGATAATACTGGTTTTGCTGCCATTTCTTCTGATTTTTTTGCTGATGCAATAGCTTTGTCAGTCAATTCTGAAGACATTTTATCTATTGTTGATCACATTACATCCATAGCTTTCATAGATGCATCAATAGCTTTTTGACTAGATGATTCTATTAAGGCAGTTGATAATAGTGTTTTGAATATTGGTCTAGATGAATTCATCGCAAGAGATAATTTGTTTGCTGAATCCAGTCTCATAAGTAATCTCTTTTTAGCCATATCCAGATTTCCAATAAGCACTATCAAATTACTTTGGAAATATTCTACATTTCTGATAAACATTTCTAATTTCATTTTTTCATCTGGGTCAGTAGTTTGTGCTAATCTAGCTTTGAAATCTTCTATTTTTACTTGTATAAATTCTTTGTATGCTACTACTTTTCATAGATTTGCTTCTATTCAGTCTACGAATTGTTTTTGCATATCTATCGATGTATTTATTGATTCATATGATTGATCAAATCATGAAAATATTACTCCGATTTTTCATTCCATACTTTTCATATTGAATTTTGCTTCGTCGACTTTATTATCTATAGAAGAGGCAATTGTTCAAACTAGAGGTATTGATTTCATTATTTTCATAAATGTTCAGTCGTTGTCTATAATATCTTTATAGACATCTTGTACTTCACCATTCATTTTTTCTAATTCATTACTTACATTCATTATAGGGTCTTTGTCTATAATTTTTGCAGTTTCAGAAATGATACTATCTAGAGGAGCAGTGATTCTTTCTCAGATAGTTCTGAAATCTTTAGCATCTTGAAACACTCATTCTACTTCTGTTACTTCAGCAGCTGTTAAACTAAGTTTTTTTTCTTCTTCAACTTGAACTTGTTTTGTTTGTGTTGTCATATTTTTAAATTATAAATAAAATACCAACATATTATAGTTTATTTTGTTATATAAATCAAAATATTTTATTAATTTTTATTAAACATATAATAATTAATTCTGTCAATATGAAATTAAATTATCTATTTATTTATTGTTAAAAATACTATAATTACATTAATAATTTAGTTTATATATATTAATATGAATAATAGTTCTATAAATAAGTCAAATAAATCTGCATTTACTTTGGTTGAGTTAATTGTAGTTATTACTATATTAGCTATTTTATGAACTATTGCATTTATGTCTTTTAGGTGATACAATTCTAATTCTAGAGACAGTGTCAGAATATCGGATATTTCAAATGTAATCACATCTATGGAATTATATGAATTAGAAGCATGAAAATACCCAATTCCATCAAACTGAATAAATGTTACTTATAGTTGAGCTACTGTTTGGAATCAATGAACATTATGAAAGTCAGTTTTTACTAATGTTTCAAAGTTGGATAAAATACCAAAAGATCCTTTATTAGATAAAGAATATACTTATTCTGTTTCTCAAAATGGAACTGAATATGAAGTATCATGAATTATTGAAGGTGATGAAGATAAAGTAAAAGCTATGGTATCAGGAAATTATAATGGTATTGTTTCAAAAGTAGTATCATGAAATAATTGTAATATATTAGTTGTTCCGAGTATTATTTCTAGCGATTTAGATTATTCTACTGATTTTGTAGAATTACATGATAATTGATGGTTGGTATATAATTGATATAATAATTTACCATCATCTTATAAAAATACTAAATTATTTATGTTTTGAGGATTTGATTTTTTATCTGATAATTTATTAGTTTATTCTAATAATGATAAATGTGAAGAATTATTTAGTAGTTCAAATTCAGCAACATTGGAAAAAGTATCATTATTGAAATGAATACAAGATTCTTACAGTAATACAATACTTTATAAAGAGTGAGAAATAAGTAATATAATTGACTTAAATATAGATGAAAATAATCCTAGTAATGAAGTAAACAATTATTCAATTAACTTCGTAAACAACTTAAACAAATAATTCATTTTTATGATTTGATTATTTGTTTTTTTTAATTTTATATGTTATAATTTTTTATATTATTTACATCTAATAAAAAATGAATAACGATTTTATATTATCAATATTTGATTATGCAATAAAACATAATGCATCAGATATTCATATTTCTGAAACTAATAAAATATCTTATAGAATAGATTGAGTATTATCTATAGTAGATTCTTTTTGAATTATTGATTTACAAAAAATAAAAGAAATACTTGTAATATTATTGAAATCAAATAAAGAAAATATAAATAAGTTTTTGATTAATCATGAGCTTGATTTCGCTTATGTACATACTGATTGAGTATCATTTAGGGTAAATGCCTTTTTTAGACTATGAAAAATATCTTTTGTTATGAGAAGAATTTCAAACAAAGTTATGACAATGGAAGAATTATTATTACCACCTGCAACTAAATTGTTTACTGAATTAAAAAGTTGATTAGTTTTGATTACTTGACCAACTTGAGCAGGTAAGTCTACAACTATGGTTTCAATTCTAGAAAAAATAAATAGTGAGAGATGAGAGCATATACTTACTATTGAGGATCCAGTAGAATTTATATTTGAGGATAAGAAATCTCTTTTTTCACAAAGAGAAGTATGAATAGATACAAATAGTTTTAGAGATGCACTTAGATCGTCACTGAGAGAAGATCCAAATATTATTATGATATGAGAGCTGAGAGATAGAGAAACAGTACAATCAGCATTAGAATTAGCTGAAACAGGGCATTTAGTTATATCTACTCTACATACTTCTAGTTCTATACAAACAGTTAATAGATTGATTAGTTTTTTCCCAATAGAATCTCAACCATTAGTGAGAGAAAAATTATCAGAATCATTAAAATGAGTATTATCACAAAGACTTATTCCAAAAATCTGATGAGGTAGAATATGAATCTTTGAATTAATGATAGTAAATACTTGAATAAAGAATTTGATAAGAAACTGAAATATAAATCAAATGTTTACATATATAGAAACAGGTTCAAATTATTGAATGATACATATGCAAAAATATGCTGAAATATTGAGAGATAGATGATTGATAAAGGAAGCAGATTATATTAATTACTTCAAAGATCAAGGATAATAAAGTATTAATAAATAAAATACAAAAAAGTCAAAAAGAAAATATAAATATTATTTATATTTTCTTTTTTTCTTATATAATTTTATAGTTTTAAAATTATATATTTTCATATTATATTATTATGCACAAACTTAACCCACCATTGAATTTCCTCCCTAATATTAGGGAGGAAGGCTACAATAAAAAAACTAATAAAGCCTTTACATTGGTAGAACTAATAGTAGTAATAACTATATTAGCAATATTATGAACAATATCATTCATAAGCTTACAATGATATAGTACAGATGCTAGAGATAGTACTAGAATAAGTGATATATCTACGATGAGATCGTCATTAGAATTGTATAACTTAGATGCAGGGAAGTATCCATTACCAACAAACTGAGTATCAGTAACATATAGTGGATCAGTAGTATGGAAACAATGAACATTCTGAGAAACAGTATATGCAAATCTGAGTAAACTAGATAAAATACCAAAAGATGCATTAACAGATAAAGAGTATACATATTCAGTGATAAATAAACAAAATGAATATGAATTAGCATGATTATTGGAAGGGGATACTATTTCTCTTAACCTATCCCAACCTTCCCTAAAATTAGGGAAGGAGCAGAACAAAGCAAATGCATGAACAGTAGAAGCAAAAGCCTATACAACATGAAATTATAATGGAACAATGGCAAAATCATTATCATGAACAACGTGTTCAATGATATGAATACCTACAATAATAGCAAATGATGTAACTACTACAACAGATTTATCACAAATAGTTACAAATAAATGACTTGTTTATAATGGATATAAGAATCTACCAAGTTCATTTAAAGAAAGTAAATTCAAACATGACTGATGATTTGATTTCACTACAAGTCAATTAATCGCATATACAGATACATGAAGCTGTGAAGCACTGACTGCAAAAACAAATTCATGAACAACAGCAAGAGTACAGTTATTACAATGATTACAAAATTCATATAGTGGTACTCTAGTACAAAGTGTATGAGAAATACAAAATATAGTAGCTTTAACAATAAATACTAGTTCACCAAGTAGTGAAGTAATAGCTTATGGAGCTAATTTCGTAAACAATACTCTTTGAGCTGATATTATTGTAAATGCTGTTACTAGTGTTTCAAGTAGTAGTAGCTGAGGTGGTTGAAATACTACTTGTACTTCATGACAAGGATGGAATTGAACTGCTTGTGTAACTGCTACTGAATGTACTACATGATTAGAAAGCATTACTTTATCAAATTGACAAACATGGTCATGTAAAAATCTATGAGCAACAACAGTACGGGATTGAACAACTGCACCAATTTATTGTGCGTGAACAGTTAATAATTGTAATTTATGAAATACATGGATTTGAGATTATTATCAATGGTGAAAAAATGATACTACTTTTACTAATGCATTAAATACTTGATTTTGATCTAATTGGGATTGGCAAGCACCTCAAAATAACGATGCATGGTGAAATATTACAGATAATCCTGCAGGTACAAATACTTCAGCTAGACAATGACCATGTTCATCATGATGGCATGTACCTAGTCAACCTGAATGGTTATCTGCATGTAATTTAATATCATGAACAAGTTGTGCTGATAATGTTAATACTGTAAATTCAATGAAAAGTAAATTAAAATTACCATCTGCTGGTTGGCGTCATTGAGCTAATTGAAATTATTATGATCAAGCAGGAGTTTGATATTATAGATCAAGTACAAATAGTTGATTATATGCTTATACATTAAGGTTTTTAGATAATTTTATATCTACTACTGAATTAAATTGAAGATCATATGGTTATAGTGTGCGTTGTATAAAAAATTAACAAAAAAGAAGCAATTAATTGCTTCTTTTTTTATGCCTCTCATAACATCATATCTATATTTATTTCTGCTGCCTCTCAATCTCTAATAATTGTAAGTCTAATAATATCTCCAGGTATTTTTCACTGAATAAATTGATTCAAGTCATAATTTGCTCATATATTTACTCAATCTATTTTTGTAATTATATCTCCAGGTTTTATTCATTCTGCATCTGCAGGACTTCAATTCACTACACTTCATTCTTGTTTCACTACATACAGTCAAGTATTAGTTTTTAGATTATTTTGTTTTTGTACCTCTTCATTTATTGCTATATAATTTATTCAAATATATGGTTTTTTTATTACTCAGTATTTACTAATAGACTTTAACATATAGTCTATTTTGTTTTTTGTCAATCATATAGAAAATCATAGTCATTCACTTCATTGAATTATAGCTGTATTTATTCACATTACTTTTCAATCTAGATTTATAAGTGGTCATCAGCTATTACCTGGATTGATAGCAGCATCAGTTTGAATTAATCACGAAATCATATTATTTCAATCATTTATATTTCTATTTTTTCAGCTTATTACTCATAGAGAAACAGAATTTTGGAATTCTGATAATGCATTTCACATAGCTATTGCAAATTGTCACACATTTATTTCATCTATTTTATTTACGAAATCTAGAGTTTTGAATTCTTTTTTATCGTCTATTATTTCCAATATTGCTAAGTCATTATTTGGATCAGTTGCTATTACTTTAGCATCATATTCTATATTATCATTAGTTATAACCGTGTAAGTAGCTTGACTGTCGCTTATAACATGTTTGTTTGTAATTATTTTTCAGTCTTTTGTAATGAAAAATCATGTTCCTCATCATACTTTTTGATTTACACTTCATATAGGATTTGAGAAAAATCAAAATGGCGAATTTCTATATACCAATAAATCTTTTTTTATTACTATACTTACTACTCATGGAGATACATCTTTTACTATTTTTGTTATTTCACTTTGTAAGTCTGTTATGTTAGTGATTTTTTCTACTACTTTAGTTTCTTTTGTAGCTACTTCTGTTATTTTATGATTATTTAAATATTTATTAAAAATAATACTTCATATTACACCAGAAATTATTGATAGAAATATCATTAGGGTAGTGATTGTTATTATTATTTTGTTTTTATTGTCCATATAGTCTGATTAATTGATAAATAGTTATAACTTATAATATAATACTTATTTTTAAGAATAAGTTAAGAAATTTTTATAAATAGTATAATTAATTAAATTCAAAATAAGTCAATTTTATTTTGAACAAAATATTTTTAATTATTTTATATTTCAATATACTTAATAAGATTAATTAAAAATTAAATAAAATGAATAAACAAAAAATAAACCTAAAAATAATCCATCCTAAATTCCTTCCTTTTAAAAAGGAAGGAGGCTACAATATACAAGGATTCACATTAGTAGAACTGATAGTTGTAATATCAATACTAGCAATATTGTGAACAATAGCATTTATATCACTGAGTGGATATAGTGCAGATGCTAGAGATAGTAGTAGGATAAGTGATATATCATCTATAAAATCTAGCTTGGAATTATTTCAATTGGATGCAGGGAAATATCCAAATCCAACAGATTGAGTAAATATATTATACAGTGGTTCTGTGGTATGGAATCAGTGAATATTTTGAGAAACAGTATTTACAAATACAGATAAATTGAATAAAATCCCAACAGATCCATTATCGGATAAAGAGTATACATATTCAGTAATAAATACAAAAAATGAATATGAGATATGATGAATGGTTGAAGGAGATGAAATGGTACTTAACCCATCCCAACCTTCCCTAAAATTATGGAAGGAGCAGAACAAAGCAAATGCCTGAACAACAGAAGCAACAGCATATACCTCATGAAATTATAATGGACAAATGACCAAGACACTTAGCTGAAATCTATGTACAGTATTAAGTCTACCATGAATAATAACAAATGATACAAGTGTAACAGATTTACAACAAATAGTTACGCAAAAAAAATTGGTATATAGATGATTTAACAATTTACCAAGTTCATTTAAAACTAGTAAATTTAGGTATGATTGATGATTTGAATTCACACCAAATAAACTAGCATCATATAGTGATACAGGGAGTTGTGCATCATTGATAGACAAGACAGATTATAGTCATAGAGTACAATTATTGAAATGATTACAAGATAGTTATAGTGGAACAATTATG